>MAAD01000196.1 GCA_002162985.1 Bermanella sp. 47_1433_sub80_T6
CCAAAGCCAAGCGCCCATGGATGGGTTCACAGCGACCTCAAATGAAATTCGCGGGTCTGTAGGCGGGCAGACTTATTAGTTGTACTTCCAGAAAAACACCCGCTAACACCCAAACTTAAAACAGGTTAAGCTGTGGCCATAATAAAATGCCTGGATAAAAATCATGCAAAACCTGCACATTCCATTTGAAACTCAACCTGCCATCGCTGGCGCCATGTTTAAAGCGTTGGTATTGCCTCGTAAAGGCTTTAATGCCAAAACCGGCTTGCCACCCATTAAAGCCAGTTGGTTGGGGGCAAAGGCTAACGCTGATTCCTTAAATGAATACAAAACCGTATTGAGCCTGGCGGCCAGTGATGTGCTGCCTGTGCTTTATCCACATGTGTTGGCCGGTGGCATGCACATGCACATGCTATCCCACCCGGATTTTCCCATTCGTTTATTGGGTTCAGTGCATCTTAAAAACAGCATCAAGCAATACAAAGCGATCCCAGTGCAAACTGAAATGGATATCCACAGTGCCATCGGTGAGTACCGTCTAACGGCAAAAGGATTGGAATTTGATTTTAGTACTCAAATTAAAGTGCAAGGGGAAGTGGTTTGGGATGAAGTAAGTACCTACTTTAAGGCGGGAAAGTTTGGTGGAAAAGAGCAACCCAGTGAGCAAGTGAGCTTTGAATTGGACAGCTTAAATGAGGCAGAGCAGGTAGCCAGTTGGGAGGTGCCTAAAAATCGTGGTAAAAAGTATGCAAAGATTACCGGCGATTATAATCCTATCCACATGTCGCCCTTGTTGGCCAAGTTATTTGGTTTAAAGCGAGATATTGCCCATGGGTTTGGCGTTTTAGCTGAAGCCATCGAGCATGCCGGTATGAATTGCAAAGATAATAAATGTCAGGTGGATGTAGTATTCAAGGGGCCGGTATTTTTGCAAAGCCAGGTTAACCTAAAACAAAACATCAGCCAGGATAAGAGCCGTTTCGACGTATATTGTGGCACCAACCCCAAGCCCAGTATTTGCGGCAGTGTGTTCGAAATCTAGTTGCTACTTTATGCTCTGCCCACCTATTAATGGCGGGCAGTATTCGCTCTAACCTTGATATATAGCGGCCTTCAGCTGATTGGCATATTCCTGCCCAATAGCTCTCCTTAACTGTTAAAATTCCCACTGGCCAGTATCGGCCAAGAATGTTGATTACTGGCCAAAAAATAGACTATTGGCTACTTCTACCGATTGAATCTTGGTGGCAACATCCTAAGATTAATCGTTCGAACACATGTTAGGGAATGACATATGAAAAATAAAGCGGAAGAGTTATCGCGTAACTTTATTAACCTGGCGTGGAATAAGGGGCAATTTAACCTCTTACAGCAATATTGCTCGGCTAATTTTCATTATCACACCACCTTTAACCATCAAATTCTTGATTTTGCTGGCTACGTGGCGTTTGTAAAAACCTTTCGCAGTTGCATGCCGGATTTATACCTGGATATAGAAGAAGTAATGGTGAAGGGCAACCATGCCATGGTGCACAGCATTTTATCCGGCACCATCGAAAAACCTTTTTTTGGTTTGCCCGCCAGCAATAAATTAATCACCTTTAGCGCCATTAGCACTCTGGATATTGAGCGAGACAAGATTATTAGTCTGGACTCCATGATTGATATTGCCGGCATTCAAAGGCAGGTGAATAGCACCATCGCGGTGGATTTCCCCTTAAATGTAAATTAAAGCCAACGGCGCACGCTGTTCAGATAGGTTTGAAAATCCTCGCCAAAGTTATCCAGTAATATTCGCTCCTCAGGCAGGATTTGAAAGCGCGTGATGTAAAGCATAAAAATAACCGCGCCGCTAAATCCCAATAAATTGTCCAAGTAGTCCGCCCAGGCAATCAACACCAATAACATCCCCAGGTACATAGGGTTACGCGACAAACGAAAGATGCCGCTGTTAACCACGGATGAGGACTGATTTGGGTTTAATGGATTAATAGTGGTGTTATGACGAGCAAACTCCCTAACACCGCTCACCGCGATGGCAATGCCCAGTGCCAAAAAGATTAAAGGCCATAATACGTTGCCTACAAAATCCCCACTGTTAACTTGTTCCATAAGAAATGTGCCAGACCGGCCACTGATAAAAAATGCCAATAAGCCGCTTACCACCATCACTAAGGGAGGCGGGATCTTTAATTCAAGTGTGTGCATGTAAATACGTCCTTTAAATGTGCCATACCATATCAGAGCGCCACTTAAAGGTCAGGGTCAAAACAATAGTCCATAGAATTTGATGGGCCAGGCCATTGCAGGCTTAACCGCAAACGGTACTATGAATGAGACTAAAAATTAGAGAGCCAGTATGGATATCACTGCACAGATTAATCAGTTTTTAAAAGATGACTTTCCACAGGTACGCTCCCGAGTAGAGAAAATCGATACCCGCTATTCACTCGTTCGCCATCAGGTAATAGAAGCCGATTTACGCCCTGGGGGCACAGTATCGGGCCCTACCTTGTTTGCCATCGCCGATCTGGCTTTATACGTGGCAATATTGGGTGAAATTGGTATTAAACCCTTGGCCGTAACCACTAATTTAAATATGAACTTCTTAAATAAGCCCCAGGCTAATACCGATTTAATGGGGGAGTGCCGGCTCATTAAGGTGGGGAAAAGTTTAATCATGGGGGATGTGTTTATTTATAGCGAAGGGCAATCTCAACCAGTAGTACATGCCACGGGCACCTACTCCATTCCTCCCAAACGCTCGGTATAACGCTGCCTTAGTCGTTTATTTTTCTAAAGTGGTTAGGGGTAAACCCTTTCCAGCGTTTAAAGGCATGGAAGAAGTTAGCCGTATCGGAATAACCCAACCGATAGCTAATGTCTTCCAGGCTTAAGTTAGTGCCCTGAATCAATTCAAGGGCCAGGGTTTCCCGTACTTCATCCATTAACTTGCGAAACGATGTGCCTTCGGCGCTGAGCATGCGGCGCAGGGTGCGTAAAGATACACACATCTGTTTGGCAACACTTTCCATATCCACCTGCTGATCAAGGTTTGCAATGATTAAATCGCGAACCTTTAGGGCGGCGCTATTATCTTTGAGTCGATTTTGTAACAGTTCCTGACATTGGGCGATGAGTATTTTACGACTGGCTTCATTGGCACCGGGTAAAGGCATGTCTAATAACTCTCGTTTAAAGGTCACGCCGTTTTTATCTTGATTAAACTTGGGTATCAGCCCCAGTACCTGTTCATAAAATGAGTTAGATAATGCCTTGTCCCATCGTAAGTGCACTTCGCTGATGGGCATGATTGGGCTAAATAATTCCCGGTGAATATTGATAATGGCGGAGATATCCCGTTCCACTACAAAGCGTTGACTGGCTTCAGGCAAGTGTTGAGCTTCCACCTGCAGGTAAGCTTGGTCGTCATCCTCTTGTAGGGTGATTTTGCAAAAGGCAAAGGTGAGCTCCAGGTAATTGAGTCCCACTTCAATGGCGCTGCGCAGGGTCGCGCTGGTGGCCAGGGCAAAACCCCAAATTCCATAGGTGGTGAGATGGTAGTGGGGGCCGGCTTCAAACGCCAAGCGCTGGGATAAATCCAGATTCGCCAGGTTTTTAATTAACGCCAGTTCCTGACTGGCCTGAATAGTGGCATTGCTGTCACTTAAAAGCTCACGATCCATACCGGTATCATCAAGGCACTGCTGTAGCGCAAACCCCTGTTGCAGTCCCAGATTTAACATAAGCAGCGCACTGCCAGTGGAGCGTGTTTCAGTCATATGGGTTCATCATTGAGGTTGTAGGCACCAAAGAGTAATCCAGTCTAGGGCAGATGGCCGAAAATCACAATGAAGTTGTCCTCACTTGCCCTACACCCGCAACCGTAAACCATTAACAATGAGGTCAAATAATAAAGGTTTGCTAAAGGGGTAGGTATGAAGCAGGAAAATAGCGCGGCAGGTACGATTGTACAAAAAGATATTGTCATCATAGGTACCGGTTTTGGTGGCCTGGGCATGGCCATTAAACTCAAACAGTCTGGCAATGACGATTTTGTGATCCTGGAAAAAGCCGCAAGCTCTGGAGGTTGCTGGCGCGAGAACAGCTATCCTGGCGCCGCCTGTGATGTGCCTTCGTTGTTGTATTCATTTTCATTTGAGCCCAAGTCTAACTGGTCCAGAACCTATGCTCCTCAAAGGGAAATAGAGGGCTATTTAAAACACTGTGAAAAAAAATACGGGTTAGGCGCGCACATTCACTTTAATAGCGAAGTGGCCAGCGCTCAATTTAATGAATCCCAAGGTCGCTGGTTAATTACCACGGTAGCCGGTAAAAAAATCAGTGCACGTATTTTTGTCTCGGCCTGTGGTCAGCTAAGTCAGCCCGCTATGCCAAACATCGCGGGCATGGAAAACTTCACTGGCAAGGTGATGCATTCTGCCAGATGGGATCATGACTATGATTTAAAGGATAAAAAAATTGCGGTGATTGGCACCGGTGCCAGCGCCATACAATTTGTGCCGGAAGTGGCCAAGGTGGCTTCCCAGTTACATGTACTGCAGCGTAGCGCAGCCTATGTGTTGCCCAAGTCGGATCGACCCTATACCCGATTGGAAAAAGTGTTATTCAAATATGTGCCCTTATGGCAAAAGGCCTGGCGGTTATCT
>MAAD01000223.1 GCA_002162985.1 Bermanella sp. 47_1433_sub80_T6
AATTCCTCAGCGGTACAATCCAAACACATGGCCCCCAAGCCATTTAATGAACTGTGCATCTCTTGCCGTTGGCGCATAAAATTTTCTGTGGTGAGCACCTGCAAACTTTGTTCAAAGTTTTCCGGGTCTTGTTTAAGCATGTCCCCCAGGAAGCTTTCATACAGGTCGGCCACCACTACCAAATGACGTTTTCTTAATATCAAAACCGCCTTTTCCAAATCATCTCGATCTTCGTCGCGGCTGTTGGTTAAAATAATCACCAGGGCGCGGCGTTTCTGTAATTCAATGAGCCTTTGTGCTGCCAATAAATAATCCGACATCACTAACCCGGCGTTTAAACCATAACAATGATCCAATAGGTGTTTCACTATGCCCTTGTGTTTTCTGGGCGGGCACCAGGTATGGTCATTACCAAAGGCCATAAAACCCACCGCGTCCCCTTGTTTGGCAGCCACATGAGACAGCAACAGCATGGAGTTTAGGGTTTGATCCATATGTTCTACATTATGATCTTTATGGCGCATACGGCGCCCGGTATCCAATAAAAATACCAGCTGTTGATCTTGTTCGTCCTGAAATTCTTTACTAATTAATTTGCCAATACGGGACGAGGCCTTCCAATCAATTTTGCGCATGGGGTCACCACTTTGGTATTCCCTTAGCTGATGGAATTCGGTGCCTTCACCACGGCGGCGCTGCTGGCGATTGCCCATACGTGCCAGCTTTTGCTCGTCACCTAACAAAGCAAACTCAAATACATCTTTATAATTGGGTTGTACCCGTACCTGGCTTTCACAGCGAATACTGCGGCGTAAACTCCATAAGCCCCAAGGGGACTCCAGCAGACAGTCCACATTTTTAAGTGTGATATTGCCACGGCGGGTAGCTTTAAGCTGGTAACGAACATCCGCCTGGCTATTGGCTGACAGATTTAACGTCTGGGGCAATAATTGGCTTTGAGTACCATCACCGTGAAGATCAAATACCATCATCTTAATGTGCCGGGCACTTTCATTCACAAACTTAAGGGTCACCGGGTTCCAGGTTTGTACCGCTAAATTGCTTTCAATCTCGCGCGTAACCTGTGGTCTTGGGGTTAACCACAAACGTACGGCGTCCAGTAACACCACTAATAAAAACAGTGTGGCCGCCACATATAAACCCACTGTGATGGGTGTATATAAGTCAGCCGCCAACGCCAAGGGCAAAAATAGCGAGGCCAACATCAGCAGTTTTTTGCTGGCGGTCATACTCGAGGTGCTTCCACGTTTTGCAATAATTCGTTAATCACCTGGGACGCGCCTATGCCTTCTATTTCCAATTCGGCGGTGAGGCGAATACGGTGACGTAATACACTTACCGCCATGGATTTAATATCGTCCGGTAATACAAAGGCACGACCCTGCATCAAGGCATGGGCCTTGGCTACACGTAACAATGCCAGGCTGCCCCTGGGGCCCGCGCCCACTTCTATGCCATGCCAGTCGCGGGTGGCGCGAACCAAGCGAACCGCGTATTCATGAATGGATTGATCCACTTCCATCTTGGTAAGCAGAAACTGCAACTCTTGTACTTTTTCCAGCGACATAACCGGTTGAATGGCGCTCACATCCAGCTGGTCACCCACGGTATTTGATAAGCGTTTACTTAATTCAATTTCTTCTTCTACGCTTGGGTAATCCACCCAGATGTGCAGTAAAAATCGATCCAGCTGAGCTTCCGGTAATGGGTAGGTGCCTTCGTGCTCCAAGGGGTTTTGGGTGGCCATCACCATGAAAGGCGAAGGCAACTGCAGGCTTTGACCTTCAACCGTTACCTGCTGTTCTTGCATGGCTTCCAGCAAGGACGATTGTGTCTTGGCCGGGGCACGGTTAATTTCATCTGCCAATAATAAATTACAAAATACCGGGCCCTTGCGAATCACAAAGTTGTCACTCTGTTTGTTAAACATGGCGTGACCAGAAACATCCGATGGCATTAAGTCCGGGGTAAACTGTATGCGGTTAAACTTGCCGCCCATGGCCTGTGACAGGCTGCGCACCAATAAGGTTTTACCCAATCCAGGCACACCTTCTACCAATGCATGGCCCGCCGCCAACAAACACAAGATAGTTTGTTCAATAACACTGTCTTGTCCCACCATGACTTTTTTAAGTTCGTTGGTAAGCTGCTGAATGCTTAGCTGGGCATCACTAAAGGAGGATGACTCTACATTGTCCATAATTTTTTTAGTCTCTTGGTATAGGTGATGAATTCGGTTTGGTTGCGGCATGGTTCGCTCCAGGCCTGCTGGATTTCTGCCGGGCTACAGCCGCTTAAGCTGGCCAATATTTCATACAAGGCATGGTCTTGCAGGCCGGCTATATTAGGGTGTTTTACAAAAATCTTGTGTTGAATGCGGCTGCGCCAGTTATTTAACAGGTGGTTGCCCTTGTCCTGATGCCAGTGGAAATACCCCACCTGCTGAATGTGCTGTTTTAGATTACGCTGCTCGCCAGGCAATTGTGATATCACAGGGCCAAAACGCTTCAACAGGTACAATAAAAATAGCAGTAACCAGATGGTACTAAATAGCACCAAGGACGGAAAATGTTTATATACAATGCTTAAAAAGGCAGGGGAGCTGCTTTCATATAGCAGCCATACTTTTTGACTGTCTTTTAATTGCAGCCACATAAAATAAGCATGGTCGTGCCGGGATAAATCGGTAGAGTAACCGTGTTTGTCATTTTTATAATAGGCTTGCCACACTTTAGGTGTGCCTAAAAAATCACTGTCACTTAAAAACAACACCGAGCCTTGGCCGTGATTTACCTGTATGCCATGGGCGCCCACATCCGATTCAATGATGATTTTACTGTGGTTTACCGACGGGCTATCTGCTTGCAAACTCAGCACATACTGGGGGCTCATATGAAAATACAGGTCTTCATTATTTTGCTCGCTCCAGGCGTGGTTAGGTCGTTGAATATCTTGCCAGTCTTCTATCTCTTGAATCAGCACCCCCATTTTTTCATGGAAGTATTGGCGCTCATCACTCTTGCCTAACCAGTAAGGCTCGTAGATTAACTTCCCACCTTGCTCCACCCAGTTTAACAACGCCAGCTCTCGTTCATGGGTGAGCGGCTGTTTTAAATTGCGCACCACTATGGCTTCATTGGTGGCGGGCAGGTTATGCAGCAGGTTTCGATTGTTGTTGCTTTGTACTTCAACCTCAAAGTGAATCAACAACTGCTCCAAAGCCGACATGGGGTTTAGGCGTATGTCTTTTTCAGGGAGCTTGCGTTGGTCTTCATTGGTTACCGTGATGGCCTGCGAAACCCACCAGGCAGACGCGCCCAGGGCACAAATTACCAGGGTAGTTATCAACAAGGAGCGCATATTCATTTGTTTGGCTCCTCACTGATAAAGGATTGCCAGTGTTTAAACAAACTTTGTAAGGCTTGGGCATTGGCGCTCTGGTGGGCGTAGGCCAGCATTTGCCAATGCATCACCAGCTCAGCAAAACACTGGGCTTCATCCTGAGGGCTGTGGGCCTGCATGATTACCAGGCATTCTTGTTCGGTATTGCTTTGCTTGAAGGGGATTTTCTTCACATGAATAGCATTGATCAGGTGCGCCCTAAACATTAGGCTTAAGGCCTCTCTGAATTGCTGCTGGCTTAAATGCCCGGCAATAAGCTGCAAAAAATTATCAGGCAGGCTCTGCTGGCTCATATCCATGCCCAGGATGGATTGTGGTTTGTCTTTTCTTTGGCGTTTAAAACTTGAAAAATACAACCAGGGTTGGTACTTAACCAGCACGTACAGCAATAATAAACTAAGTAGCAAAATCATCAGGTATTTAAAGTACAGAGCCAATTCTTTAATCAGGCTTAACCAGGGCAAGTCATCCTGTTTTTTTTCATTGGGTTCAAAATCCCAGCTCCAGTCCCAATCCAGGGAGTAGTCTTTTTCCTGGTAGTGCTCACCAAAGACATCCGAGTTTAAAATGTCGTTTAGGGCACTGCGTACTTGCTTGGCATCATGGGAGGTACTTGCTGGGTAATACTCTTCTCTGGCCGCTTTCTCGGCTTGCTTCTGTGCAATTTCAGTTGCTCTATCAAATTCTTTGGCCTCTTCGCTCCACGACGGGCTTGGGCTAAAAGAAAGCACACCCACTAATACCAATGCACTGATAGTACTGAGGCTGGCCAGGCGCCCGGCAATTTTTTTAAAACCCAGCTCTATGTCCCAGGCTTCCAGGTGAGTGCGTTGATTTAAATATAATATAAAACCACAACACACATAAAACGGAGCAACCATCGCCACCGCCACGGCATAGGTAATAAGCGTTAACGCAGCGACAGCACTATTATCAGTTTCAAAAAACTGAGAAAAATCCACATCAATCACACCGCTGGGCAATAAAATAAGTGGCAATACAAACATGGCCATTTGAATGCTGTATTCAATGTGGATGCCTAACATGCTTAACC
>MAAD01000145.1:0-384 GCA_002162985.1 Bermanella sp. 47_1433_sub80_T6
GCCAATGCTGATGTCTTCGTTTAACCCGTACAGGTAATTCAGCACAGTACTGAAGCTATAGCCGTTGTTGGTGGTGCCTACTATGCCGCGCTGGGAATTTTCTTTTTCTTCTACGGTGGCCACACCAATGTAATCACCTGAATAGTGCCAGTCACCCATGCTCATGGCAGATGAGGCAAATTGCTGGCCCTTGGCCAGGGTATCACCGGGAAAATTTAATGGACTGGCAAAGGCCAGGGTACTCACTAAATACACACAGATTGATAAGCTAAAACGTAACCACATGGGTGAGCCCTGAGAACTTTATTATTTTAATTGGCGAGATGCAGGAAGACTGAAGATTTAGGCTGGTTTTGTCAATGTAGAACAGTGGGACGGGGGTGC
>MAAD01000145.1:397-6431 GCA_002162985.1 Bermanella sp. 47_1433_sub80_T6
GGGTGCTGGATTGAGGAAAATCGGTGCGCTGGTGCTAGATGGAAAGCCGGTTTGCGGGACTATTAATACCTATTGCTGAGTCTCTGGCTGGAAGAAGGTAGATTGCTTGTTGGATTTTGAATCACGAGTAATTAGCATCGACTCGCTATTCACGAATACACACCTTTGGCACTGACAACAGCCCTATTTACTAGAATGCAAACCTCCGGCCCTGAACAACGCCGCTCCTTGGCATCCATGGCACCGCGTCATACCGTACATCCTGTACATAAAAAAAGCCCGGTCGCCATTGGGGGAAGACGATCGGGCTCGAAATGCCTTCGGACTCTTGGGGAGATAACCGAAGACAGCGGTAAATCATTTCACAACTATTTACACTCTCTGGGACACAACATATCCCAGCTAGTTCAACCTTTAGGGTAGAAGCTCAGACTAGGAATGCCAGTTTTTGATAGAAATAATCGAAATGAGATTTATTTCAGTTGTGGAAGGGATGATCGGGCAGGGGCTGCCCTCGTACGAGGTCACCCCGTGGCCGATCACCTGTCTAGTCTAGTGCGCCTCGTGCCAGTTATTTCCCACACCGGCATCCACTACTAAAGGCACATCCAGTTGTACCGCGTTTTCCATGATCTCTTTAATCTTGGCTTGTACCGCTTCCAACTTGGCCACCGGCACCTCAAAAATCAATTCATCGTGCACCTGCAATATCATTTTCACGTCGCTGGCTTCATCTTGAATCCACTGATACATATTGATCATGGCCTTCTTGATGATGTCGGCGGCGGTACCCTGCATGGGCGCGTTAATAGCGGTACGCTCTGCGGCTTGGCGGCGCATGCCATTTTTGCTGTTGATTTCGGGCAGGTATAAGCGGCGACCATACAGGGTTTCCACGTAACCTTGCTTGGCGGCAAGCTCACGGGTTTTGTCCATGTATTCACGCACACCCGGGTAACGCTCAAAATAGGTATTGATGTATGCCTGGGCTTCTTTGCGACCCACATCAATTTGCTTGGCCAGGCCAAAGGCTGACATGCCGTAGATCAAACCAAAGTTTACCGCCTTGGCATGACGACGCTGCTCAACCGTCACATCCGCTTCATCCACAGACATAATTTCGGCCGCGGTGGCTCTGTGGATATCTTTGCCCTGTGAGAAGGCATCCAGTAAACCTTTGTCTTTAGACAGGTGCGCCATAATGCGCAACTCAATCTGGCTGTAATCGGCTGCCACTAACACATGACCCTCTGGCGCTTCGAAAGCCTGGCGAATTTTACGACCCTCTTCGTTGCGCACCGGGATGTTTTGCAAGTTGGGATCTGTGCTTGATAAACGTCCGGTGGCGGTCACGGCTTGATGATACGAAGTATGCACACGGCCCGTAGTAGGCGCGATCATGAGGGGCAATTTGTCGGTGTAGGTGTTCTTTAATTTGGCCAGCCCACGGTGCTCCAAAATCACCTTGGGTAAATCATATTCGCGACTGAGTTCCACTAACACTTCTTCGGCGGTGGACGGCTGACCCTTGGGGGTTTTCTTTAAGATAGGCAATTCAAGCTTCTCGAAGAAGATGGTTTGCAGCTGTTTAGGCGATGCCAGGTTAAATTCTTCACCGGCCAGGTCATAGGCTTGCCTTTCAAGTTCGGTGAGACGACCCTGAATATCCTGGCTTTGTTTATGCAGTTTGCTAGCGTTTACTAATGCGCCCTGCTGCTCCATGTAAGTAAGCACTTGCACAAGGGGCAACTCAACCTCGTTGTACAAAGTAAGCAGTGACTTACTCTCTTCTAGCTTCTCATGAAGGGTTTCATGCAATCGTAGAGTAATGTCGGCATCTTCGGCGGCATAAGGGCCCGCTTCCTTTATATCTACCTGGTTAAAGGTGAGTTGCTTCACCCCTTTACCGGCAATGTCCTCGAAGGAGATGCAATCGTGATTGAGGTATTTTTTCGCCAGGGCATCCATGTTGTGTTTGCTGGCAACACTGTTTAAGACATAACTTTCCAGCATGCTGTCGTGTTTGATGCCTCTAAGGGTAATGTCATGATTTTTTAACACATGAGCGTCGTACTTCAGGTTTTGGCCTACCTTGTTAATGCTCTCGTCTTCCAATAACGGCTTTAACTTATCAAGCGCCCAGCTGCGATCCAGTTGGGTTGGGGCTTCAATATAGTCATGGGCCAATGGCACGTAGGCGGCCTCACCGGGTGCCACCGCAAAGCTCACCCCTACAATGCGGGCTTCCATGTAATTAAGGCTGGTGGTCTCGGTATCGAAGGCGAAATACTCGGCGGCCTTGAGTTTTTCGAGCCAGCTATTAAATTCCTCTTCTGTGGATAAAATCGTGTATAAGCTTTTATCCACCTTGATCTCGGCGACGGCCTCTTCATCCTCAGAGCCCGCCCCCGAAACCTCTTTGATCCAGCCTTTAAACTCACTGAATTCATACAAGGCCAGCAATTTGTCGTTTTGGGCAGGCAACGGCTGAATCTCGGCTATGCCTTCATCCAATTCTACATCCAGCTTAATGGTGGCCAATACCTTGGATAACTCAGCCATTTCC
Organism: Bermanella sp. 47_1433_sub80_T6; assembly: GCA_002162985.1. GTDB lineage: Bacteria > Pseudomonadota > Gammaproteobacteria > Pseudomonadales > Oceanobacteraceae > Bermanella. The sequence goes on from MAAD01000145.1 coordinate 2,964, forward strand.
TTGTGTTCTTCCAGCTTAGGAGCCAGGGTCTTGGCACCACGAAATTCCAGCTCTTTTACCTTGTCCAGGTTGGCATACACATCTTCCAAACAACCCAGGCCAGCAATTAGCCCCCTGGCGGTCTTTTCGCCTACCTTGGGCACACCTGGAATGTTGTCGGCCTTATCACCCATGAGCGCCAGGTAATCGATGATGTGCTCGGGGGGCACACCAAACTTGTTCTTCACCCCTTCAATATCCAAGTGTTCGTTATTCATGGTATTGATTAACGTCACATGGGGGCTCACCAGCTGAGCCATGTCTTTGTCGCCGGTGCTGATGATGGTTTCTATGCCTTGTTCGGTAGCCTGTTGAGCCAGGGTGCCAATCACGTCATCGGCCTCAACCCCGTCTATAACCAATAACGGTAGGCCCATGGCAGCAATGATGTCGTGGATAGGTTGAATTTGGCACCTTAGATCGTCCGGCATGGGTGGGCGATTGGCTTTATAGTCGTCATAGATGTCATTGCGGAAGGTTTTGCCCTTGGCATCAAATATCACGATGACCTTGGCACCTGGGTAGGTGGTAATAAGGCTGCGAATCATATTGATCACACCCTTAATGGCACCTGTGGGGTTACCCTTGCTGTTAGTAAGCGGCGGCAGCGCATGAAAAGCACGGAACAAATACGATGAGCCGTCGACTAATATAACCTTTTGTTTATCAGATACTGTCATGGGTCTATTCTTATGAGAGGCGGTGGCGCTACAATGGCCAGAGATAGTGTAGTACAAGGCACTAAATATTTTTACGGGATGTTAGCATGAAACTCTTAAGCACTTTTTTTTTATTGGCCAGTCTTTTTAGCACCAGCGTGTTTGCCGATGTGCCGGTGGAGCCCTCCATCATTATTACCCACATGGAAGACAAAACCTTCTATGAATACACCCTTAATGGTGAAGTGCTGGAGATCAAGGTGGTACCAAAAGTAGGCCCTACTTATTACTTGGTGCCCACTGGCGACAATACCCAGGAATTTAAGCGCGCCACCCAGACTAGCCTGGTGATTCCAAAGTGGGTGATCTTCAGCTGGTAGTATTGAAATGAGCGTATATACCCAACTACAGAGCCATGATTTTGAATCCATCTTAAGCCAGTACAACCTAGGCCAACTGGTGGCATTTGAAGGCATTGCCGCAGGCATAGAAAATACCAACTACAAGCTCACCCTTAAAAAGGCCGGGCAGACCCAGTATTATTTTCTAACCATCTTTGAGCAACTTAAAAAAAGTGAGCTGGATTTTTTCATGCCCTTGTTGTCTCACCTGCAACACAATGACTGTTTATTAGCGGCTCCCATCGAAAGCATACATGGCGATCTAACCTTCACCATTAAACACAAAGATGCGGCGATTTTTTATTGCCTGGCGGGGGATACCTTAGATACTCCAAATTTAAAACAATGCCAGGTAGTAGGGCAGCAATTAGCTCGAATTCACTTGGCAGCACAAAGCTTTAAGCAATCCCACGACAATAGCCGGGGTTTCTACTGGCTACAGCGCCAAGTAAATAGCGGGCAATTGAATTTGTCACAAGACGACCAGCAGCTTATGCACAACGAGTTAAGCTATTTGCAAAACTGCTGGCAGTTGTGGGGAGAAAATACAGAATTACCCAAGGGCTTTATTCACGCCGACTTGTTTCCGGATAACAGTTTGTTTGTTGACGATGAGTTAAGCGGCATCATAGATTTTTATGCTGGAGGTTCAGATTATTGGGTTTATGATTTAGCTGTATGCATCATGGCCTGGTGCCAAAATGACAAACATCAAATTGATGACAAGTTTAAAGGCGCCTTATTGAAGGGATACCAAACGGAACGCAAGTTGAGTGAGGCGGAAACTAAAACCTTGCCTGATTTTTTAAGGTTAGCGGTATTAAGATTCTGGGTATCCAGAGTGTTAGTGCAAAACCAGCAACAGCAGGCCAGCTTGACCACCTTTAAAGACCCTAATCATATGAAGGCTTTGTTGTTGAGTTTGAGTGACCTTTAGATTCGTTATTTAGCTAGGGGGTTTATTGGTTGCTGCCTGCCCGCAGCTAGCGCTATTATTTTAAAATCGCCGTGAATACTTCCATGTAGGCTTGATTCGGCATCCTTGCCTCAGACACTTAAAAATAATAGCGCTAGCTTCAGACAACAAAATCAATACTGTTAGCTAAAGACATAAAAAGATTTAACAGAATCAAATAATAAACTGAGAAGCAGGATTACTCCTCTTGAGGTGTCTGAGGCAGGGATGCCGAATCAAGCCCCCATGGATGGGTCCATGGCGACCTCATTAAGAGCATTCCTGCTTCTCAGTTAGCCACTGCCATAATTCCTACGGATTTCTGGGGATCTTAGGTAGCCGCCTCCAACCAAAACAACGCAAAGTTCTTTCCTTCATCGCTCCACATTCTTTTACTTTCAAACCCGGCTTCTAGAGCCAGGTTCTCAAACTGCTCAGGAATAAATTTGTAGCTGTATTCAGTCACGATAGTTTCGCCTGCTTTAAACACAAAGTGCTCGCCAAAGATGTATACCACCTGGTCAAGATCACTACGCAAGTGCATCTCGATACGGTTTTCTTGTTTGTTAAAGAAGGCATGATGGGAAAAATGGGTAGCATTAAAGTTACCCTCTCCCAAACGGTTAAGATGGTTTAAAATGTTCAAATTAAACTGAGCCGTCACCCCCTGAACATCGTTATAGGCAGCATTTAATATGCTGCTGTCTTTTACGAGGTCTACCCCTATTAGAAAGGCACCATCATCCCCCACGGTGGTACGCACCCCTTTCAAAAACGACAAGGATTCGCTGGGCGTGAAGTTTCCTAAGCTAGAGCCAGGAAAGAAGGCAACTTTTTTAAAGTCACTGGGTAACTGCTGCGGCAAAGTGGCACCCTGGTGATAATCAAGACAAGTAGCGTGAATCTCTAACCAGGGGAATTGGGCTCTAAGCTTAACCGCACAATCAAATAAGAAGTCCTTACTGATGTCCATGGGCACATAAGCCTTTGGTTTAAGAGCATCCAATAACAATCGGATTTTAGTGCTGGCACCGCTGCCGTATTCAATCAGTACACATTGCTGTCCGGCTAACCCTAATATTTGTTCATGGTATTCTCGCAACAGATTAATTTCAGTTCGAGTAGGGTAATACTCAGGTAAGCTGGTAATGGCCTCAAATAACGTTGAGCCTTTTTGGTCATAAAAATATTTAGCAGATATGGTTTTAGGCGATTGTTTTAACCCTGCCAATATTTCCTGTTTTTGATCATGGGCCTGCACATTAAAATCATAAAAGTACAAACCATCGTCTTGTTGATTACTTTGATACTGCACCCGTCCTTGCACACACCTCTCCTTAAACGTCTTTTGCCAGTCTTAACCCAGTCATGGGCCATTGATCTTTAGGGTAGAAAAAATTGCGATAGCTAGGGC
>MAAD01000134.1 GCA_002162985.1 Bermanella sp. 47_1433_sub80_T6
TTCCCGCCGCCACCGACGAACCCAAGGTTAAAGAAATTAACCTATCGTTATTCCCAGTTATGGTGGTGGGTTTGGCGGGCAACGTAGATGAGCGTGTACTGTTTGCCGTGGCCAACGACCTTCAGGAAAAGATTGAGAGTATTAAAGGCGTATTGGAAGCCAAGATTCAGGGAGACCGGGAAGAAGTGGCCGAGATCATCATCGATCCCGCCAAACTGGACAGCTACAACATTGACCATGGCGCCCTATTCTCATTAATCAACAACAATAACCAGCTGGTGGCGGCGGGCAACCTGGACACAGGCACTGGCCGGTTTGCGGTTAAAGTACCCGGCCTCATCGAAGACACCCAGGATATATTGTCCATGCCGGTAAAAGTGGACGGCGACAAGGTTGTACGTTTCTCGGACATCGCCTACGGCCAACGCACCTACAAGGACGCCAACAGCCGAGCGCGCATCAATGGCAAACCGGCTTTGGCCCTGGAAATATCCAAGCGTCTGGGCAGCAACATCATTGAAACCCTGGCCGAAGTTAAGGCCCTGGTAAACAAGGAAAAAGCCAACTGGCCCGATGGCATTGAAGTGACCTTCAACCAGGATCAATCCAAAGAAATTAAACGCACCCTGGCTGATCTGTTTAACAACGTATTGTTTGCCACTGTTTTGGTAATGATCATCATTGTGGCCTCATTGGGTGCTCGATCTTCATTACTGGTGGGCCTAGCCATTCCCGGTTCCTTCTTAATGGGCATCATGGTGCTGAACTTCATGGGTTACACCCTAAACATGGTGGTGCTATTTGCCCTTATATTAAGCGTGGGCATGTTAGTAGACGGGGCCATTGTGGTGACCGAATACGCCGATCGACGCATGGCCGAAGGACATTCCAATCGAGCAGCCTTTAGCGAGGCCTCAAAACGCATGGCCTGGCCCATCATAGCCTCCACTGCCACCACTTTAGCGGTGTTTTTACCCTTGATGTTTTGGCCCGATACCATGGGGGACTTCATGAGTTTCATCCCCCTAACCGTGATGATTACTTTAACGGCGTCCTTACTCATGGCGCTTATCGTCATCCCGGCTCTGGGAGCCTGGTTAGGCAAACCTGGTGCCATAGATGACGAAGCCCTACGCACCATGCAGGCAGCCGAACAAGGCAAATTTGATTCCCTAAGCGGCCTCACGGGTCGTTATGTATCCCTATTAAGCAAGTTGGTACAAAGACCTTTACAGACCTTGATGGCGGTGTTTGCCATCATGATCATTACCTTCTTCCTTTATGGTTCCTTAGGCAAGGGCGTGGAATTTTTCCCTTCGGTAGACGCAGAAATCGCCCTGGTCGATGTGCGTGCCCGCGGTAACTTATCATTACAAGAAAGAGACGCTCTGGTTCGCCAGGTAGAGAAGCGCCTATATGACATGACCGAGATTAAAACCCTCTACACCACCAGTTTTATTGCCCCTCCCAGTGATGGCAAGAGCGCTGTTGACCTAGTAGGTCGCATACAGCTTGAACTGGTGGATTGGCAGCAAAGACGCTTGGCGGTAGAAATACTGGAAGACATTCGGCTGCGCACCCAGGATATTGCCGGCATTATCATCGAGACCAAGGTAAAAGAAGATGGCCCGGCTCAAGGGGCCCCCATTCAATTGGAGATTTCAGGCCCTCATAACGAGACATTGTTGGCCGTAGTAGCTGAGATACGTCGCCAACTGGATCAAGACCCGGAACTTAGAGACATAAAAGACTCCCGCCCTCTGGAAGGCATCGAGTGGGAGTTGGATGTGGATCGCGAAGCAGCCAGTCGCCTGGGCGCCAGCGTCGCCTCGGTGGGCAGCCTGGTTAAGATGGTCACCTCAGGGTTAAATCTGGGTTCTTACCGCCCCGATGATGCGGATGATGAACTGGACATACGCCTGCGTTACCCCAGCGCCAACCGTACTCTGGACCAAATTGATGACCTTAGAGTGAGTTACCAAGGCCAACTGGTGCCCATTAGCAGCTTTACCACTAAGACCGCCCATCAAAAGAGCGGCAACATCGTGCGCAGCGGCAGCAATTTACGCTACATGATCGACGCCGAAGTGCAGGCTGGCGTTAATGACGTGGCCAAACGCATGCAGATTCAGGCAGTACTGGACCAAAACCCGTTGCCACCGGGTGTTCAATATCGCTTTAAGGGCAATGCCGAAGAAATGGAAAAAACCGGCAGCTTCCTGGGCAGCGCCTTTTTATTGGCCATTTTCATGATGGTGTCCATTTTGGTGACCCAGTTTAATAGTCTGTACCGTGCCGGCCTGGTACTTAGCGCCATCGTGCTGTCGTTTGCCGGGGTATTCATGGGTCTGATGATACGAGGCGAACCATTTGGCATCGTCATGAGCGGCGTGGGCATGATTGCCCTAGCCGGCGTGGTGGTGAACAACAATATCGTATTGATTGATACCTACGCCCAGTTACGAAAACAAGGGCTGGCGGCAGCAGATGCTGCCCTAAGAACCGGCGCTCAACGATTGCGCCCCGTGTTACTCACTACGGTGACTACTGTGTGTGGTTTGATACCCATGGTTTACCAGCTCAACATAGACCTTATCGGCCGTGAAATACTGGTGGATGCCCCTAGCTCTCAGTGGTGGACCCAATTATCCACCGCCATTGCCGGCGGACTCACCTTTGCAACGGTGCTTACCTTATTATTAACGCCCTGTTTATTGGTGTTGGTAGATCAGAAAAAAGACCGTCGCCAGGCTCAGGCCTTAGCACAAAATACTCTATGAATTGTGCCCGTGAATAATCCTCGTTTCGCTTTATGATCTATGCTCAAAGCAAGACGGGGGAGATTAACATGGGGTTAAGGCAGTTCTATCTATACTGCTTAGTGGGCTTGTTGAGCCCACTATTTGCAGGCCAAGCCCAGGGTCTTGGGCATTATCAATATTTAAAAGCCGAACAACAGCTACGAAAAGGCCAGCTGGGCCAATACCACAAAACCGTTTCCAAACTCGATAAACACCCGCTATTGCCCTATTTACAGGCCAATAAGTTGCGGCGCCTGTTTTATAAAACCCCCATCAGTGAACTGGATCGTTTTTTCTCACAAAATAAAGACCAACCCGTTGCCAAATTGCTCAGGCGTCGTTGGGTTTGGTATTTAGCCGCCACCCAAAACTGGCGCTTGTTTCTGGACTATATTGGCCCCACCGAGAACCTGAGTTTACGCTGTCACCGCGTGACCGCCCTTGAGTCCACCAACCACAGATTTGACGCCTTACTGGAAGGACAAGCCCTTTGGCTCATGGGGGTTTCCCTGCCTAAAACCTGTGACAAGGTGTTTGCCAACTGGAAACGCAATGGCTACCTGAGTGAAGATCTTATTTGGCAACGACTGCTCATTGCCCAGGATAAACGCCAATACAAGTTAGTGCGCTTTCTTCAAAAAAAGCTGTCGGGTACCCTTAAAAAACACGCCCGTCTGGTGCGCAGTTTATGGCGTCGCCCATTTAACATACTCAATGACAAACGCCTGCTCACCCTTGACGGCAGAGCCCGTACCCTGCTGATTACCAAGGCGCTCAAGTATCAACCAGACCGGCTCTATGAATTGGCCGCTCTAAACTTATTACCCGGGCTAAATGAAAAGCAGCTGCACAAGATTGAAATTACCGCTCTCAATTATGCGGCAAAGCATTCCGGCCCACAAAGTTACCAGTGGTATCAGCTTGCTCATCAAAACAATGTTTTAGACTTTGAATTAGAAGAAAGTTTTCTGCTGGGAGCGGTAAAGTCGCAAAACTGGCCGCTTTACAGCCATCTTTACAAGATTGCCCGTCAAGAAATAAAGGACATCGCCAGATGGCAGTATTGGCAAGCCAGGGCGTTAGAATCCTTGGGTTCTGTTAATAGTGAAAGCGAGCACTTTTACAGCTTGGCTTCTATTGAGCGTGATTTTTATGGCTTTTTAGCCAGCCAGAAATTAGGCATCAGTGCCACCATGAATCATGACCCTACTCACGTATCCGCTTCCATATTGCAGCGAATTCGCATGCACAAACCGGTTAAACGTGCCATGGCATTTTTAGATATTGGCCGTATTAGCGATGCCCGTCGAGAATGGCAATATGCCTTTAATCATTTAGATAACGATGGCCGCCAGGCATTGGCGATTATTGCCGGGCGCCTGGATTGGTCCGATCGCCCCATAATGACTCTGGCACAACAAGAAAGCTGGCACGACTTGCAACTGCGCTTTCCCTTGGCCCATGAAACCCTGTTTGATCAGGCCGCCCGCAAGACCCGTTTAAGTAAAAACTGGATCTATGGTGTTGCCCGTCAGGAGAGTGCTTTTATGTACGACGCCAGAAGTCCGGTGGGGGCCACTGGACTCATGCAACTCATGCCCAATACGGCAAAATCTGTGAGTCGCCAACAGCGTATTAAGTATTCTCAGAAGCGCCTGCTGGACCCGGAATACAATATTCGATTAGGCAGTTCGTACTTAAAACAATTGCTCAAACGCTACAAAGGTAATCGAGTCCTGGCCACCGCAGCCTACAATGCCGGCCCTGGCAGTGTTAATCGCTGGCTAAAGAAATTTTCAGGTCCGCTGGATATTTGGATTGAACGTATTCCCTATGAGGAAACTCGGGAATACGTGCAAAAGGTTCTCACCTACAGCACCATTTACTCCTACCGACTAGGCCAACTACAGCCCATTTTTGATCGGGACACACTCAGTGCCTGGTCCAACATTAGCCCTACAATTCTTGAAATATCCAAGGCCGACGGCAGGCGGAAAAATAAAGGTTAGCTATGCTAATACTATAGGAGCCGATCTATATGGATAAAAAACTGTGACCAACCCTAGCAATCAATACAGCATCAAACAGCATGGTTCCAGCTCCTCTAATCCGGATTTAGACTGGAGCCAAATTAAAGAAACCATCACTATGCTGGCACTGGCCGTGGCTCAGGTTGAGTCATCTATGACCGACGGAGCACAGAGTGTTGACACTCTCACTCAATCCTTCACCCATATGGCCCACTATATAAAGAAGATCCGCACGGTTACTCAAAAAGTCACGCCGGACACTCTGCCAACCTTTCAAAAAGTCATAGAAAGCACTGCCCTCACTCTGGAAGAAAATGTACAAGATGCTGTAGTGGCTTTTCAATTTTACGACCGCATCTCGCAGCGCTTGGATCATGTTTGCAACAGCCTGGATCAATTAGGAGGCCTCATCAACGATCCCGCAGCCCTATATAATCCCAGCAGCTGGCATTCATTACAGGAAAAAATAAAAAGCTCTTATTCCATGGAAGCGGAACGCATCATGTTTGAGCATATATTAAGAGGACACAGCATCCAGGATGCGCTGGAAATTTATCGGCACCATTTCAATAAAAATGAAGAAGGGGAACCCAGTGATGGTGGGGATGAAATAGAATTGTTCTAGGCACTTTTTTGTTTGAACTATTTCCCACCCAATTCGTTAAGCAATGACCGTTACCGGCTGACCCACTTCTATCTTTCCCTGGCCCTTGTGCACGGCATTCTGCCCCAAGTAAACCTGCTCACCTCGCTTGCGGTGCGCCACCATCACCTGCATCACTTCTTTTTGCATCAAACCGGTGGTCAAGTCGATACTGGGAATTACACAACGAGAACAAGGCTTTACCAGGCTAAACTCTATATTGTTAATGGAGATGGTCTTCCACTTATCTTCACTGAAAGCATCACTACCCGACAACACAATATTGGGACGAAAGCGTTTCACGTCCAACGTAAAAGTTAGCTCTTGCTGTAAAGACGTAACGGATTCTTGGCAGACGATTAAGAATGGAAAACCATCCGCAAACCCGGTGCGAGTACCTTGCGATGCATAGGCCGGATCCACCTGTCGGTGAGTATCATCAGCCATATAAACCAGGTTCACTCTGCGTTGTAACACTCTAGATAGCCAATCGTTGATTTCACCGCCGATTTTTTGCCCACTCACTTCATCTTCCCAGACTTGCACCTGCTGCGTTCCCGTTACCTGAGAGAAATCGGGCCAAGGCAGGGTAAATGTTTCTGCCTGATAAGCTAAGGTTAAATTTTTTTGGTCATCACTTAACGACATTACTGCCATGATACGACACTGTCTCTGAGTAATGAATTTGCCTTGTTCGTCTACCAACATTAGGCGTCGATCACGTAATGGCCCCCAGGCATTAATGGGCAGCTGCTCACAAGCAATACCTGGCAACGACTTAATAGGGTAATAGAATAGTTTGCTGACCTGGATGGACATATGAGCCCCTTTTAATCAGGTACGTCTATTAAAATTAAGACCAAATGACCAAAGCTAACCAAACTTAAAGTACGGATATTGATACCGAATGACTAGATCAAGCCCAATTTTAGCTTAGGCTAATAACGTTAATACGAATGTCTAACGCTAACCAAACAGTTGCTTGGCTCTTACTTGCACGGCCTCCGCCAAACCATCTGGCTGGAACTTGGATAAAAAGGCGTTACAGCCCACCTTCTCCACCATTTTTTCATTAAAGCTACCGCTTAATGAGGTATGCAAGACCACATATAAATCCTTTGTGTCTGCTGAACCCCGAATTTCTGTGGTGAGCATGTAGCCATCCATGGTGGGCATCTCGGCATCGGTAATGACCATTAATAATTGGCTATTGATGGGCCCCTCGCTGGCCATCTTTTGAATAATATCCCAGGCTTGCTGCCCATCGTTGGCCTGAATGACTTCTAACCCCAAGGCTGACAACGTTTCCTTAACCTGAGAACGAGCCACCGCCGAGTCATCCACCGCCAATATTTTTAAACCGGATTCGGATACCCGGCCCATGACCTCTAAGTCCAGCAATCCTTCTGTGACAGAAGTTTCATAAGGCACAATCTCGGCCAGCACTTTCTCCACATCGATAATTTCAACTATGCGGTCTTCAACCTTGGTGATGGCGGTTAGATAGTGAGCCCGACCTGCTCCCTTGGGAGGCGGCATAATCTGCTCCCAATTCATGTTAATGATGCGCTCTACCCCTGCTACCAAAAATGCCTGCACGGTACGATTATATTCGGTCACAATCATAGTGGTGTGTTCATTCACCTCTATTGGACCCATGCCAATGGCATGACTTAAGTCCACCACCGGCAAGGTATGACCGCGCAGATGAGTTACCCCTTTTACCACGGGATGGGCTTCCGGAATTTGGGTAAGCGTGGTTAAACGCAACACTTCCTGAATTTTAAACACATTAATGGCATAAGACTGACCCCGACCAAAGTTAAAAAGCAGCAGCTCCAGACGGTTCTGCCCCACTAACTTGGTTCGCTGATCTACATTGCTTAAAACCCCTGACATAAATGCCAACCCTTGTGTGTTTACATCTTTTTTTAGTGTAGTACAGCTTTGTGTACTTTGAGCTAAGCTATTAATTAAAGGATCTTTCAACTTGGCAAACCATGAGCGAAACCGGACACGCACTGCTGGCCCGCCAGCCCATATATAACCGTTCGCTGGAAATTGCCGCCTATGAGCTTTTGTTTAGGGCGAGTACTGACGCCCAGCAGGCCAGTTTCACCTGTGGCGATAAGGCTACCAGCCAGGTATTGCTTAATGCCTTTGGCGAAGCGGGATTAGCCTCCATCTGCGGCCCTCACCCGGCTTTTATCAATTTCACTAAAAACCTCATCCTCAATCGCCCCACTTTTGACTTAAATCAATATGTAATAGAAATTCTGGAAGATATAGAAGTGGACGACGAGCTCATTGCCGCCCTTGGTGAAGCCAAGGCCCAGGGCGCAAAACTGGCCCTGGATGACTTCATTCTGGACGCCAACAGTGCCCCGTTACTGCATTTTGTGGATATAGTAAAAGTTGATGTTTTGGCCCTTAAAAAATCACAGATAGAACGCTTTGCCAAAGTATTCATCCCCAGAAAAATTACGATGCTGGCCGAAAAAGTAGAAACCCACGAGATGTACCAATTCTGTAAGGATTTAGGCTACGAGTTATTTCAAGGGTATTTTTTATCTCGCCCACAAATTATCGAAGGGCGGGCCATGCCAGACAATAAACTGGTAGTGCTTAAATTGCTTAGGGACCTTCGTGACCCCGAAGTGAGTGTGAAGTCGATGACGCAGACCCTCTCCCAAGACCCGCAAATGAGTTACAAGTTACTGCGCCTGGTGAATTCAGCGGCCTTTGCCCGGGTTGAAAAATGCACCTCATTGCAACAGGCCATTTCCATGCTGGGCCTGAGCCATATTCGAAGTTGGGCAAGCCTGCTGGCACTGGGCAATCTCGACGACAAGCCCTTGGCATTAAGGCAAAGTAGCCTGGAAAGGGCCCTTATCTGCCAAAAGCTGGGGGAACGCATGGGGCAATACCCAAGCACAGATTATTACACGGTGGGTTTATTCTCCTTACTGGATGCTTTTTTGGACAGGCCCATCAGTGAAATAATTACCAGCCTTAAACTGCCGGCAGAGATGGAGCAAGGCATTCTCAACGAGGGCGGGCTATTGGGCTTGGCACTGGATACCGCCAAGTGCTTTCAGGAGGCACGGTTAGGGGATTTAAAGTTACAGGAACTGGCGAAGTTTCAACTGGATCAACTCACGATGGATACCTTGTATAAAGAAAGCCTGCAGGAAAGTGACCAACAAGTGAAAGACCTTAACTGATTGCCCTGCACCCTGCCTGCGCGGCCGCTATCCACCTTTTTATGCCGCCAGGATTGCGTTAAGGTGACGCATAACTAATAAAAATAAACCGTGGTTCAAACTATGTTTCTGGCCGGAATTTCCGAGTTTTACTTGTTGGCAGCGCTGGCTTATGCCGCCACTTTACTAGCGAAACCTGCCCATCCCGCCATAAGGGCTGGTTACCAGGCGGCTTTGGCTCTAACCGCCCTGGCTGCCTTATGTGGCGCCATTCGCTATCTTGAGCTGGGCGATGTCATCATTTGGCACAAAGAGCTCTCCTTCTATTCAAAACATTTGGCCATGTCGGCCTTTGTGATCCTGGCGCTGTGGCATAAATTACCCTCAAGCAAAGCACGCTTAATGGCCATTGCTTTACTGGCGTTGAGCGTCATATCTTGCCTGCTAAATCTCAGCTACCCACTTAGTGCACTCAGTGATGGCATTATTGTTTCCGCTATATTGTTAGCCGCCTACACTTTAAGGGGTAATCGACAGGCTGTGGGCCAGATTATGGTGGCGCTGGCCCTATTGCTAAGCTCACTGTTATGGAGTGCCGTGATCACAGATAACAGTCTTCGCATTGGTATTTTTCATCTGTGCCTGGGCAGCTACTTTGTATTGATGGCCAGGTCGTTAAGTGCATCAACTAAAGATCACAAAGTGCCGGTACCGGCTGTTTAAGGTTAATTGGGTCATAACCTAGTGTTGGGTTAAGCCCCTACACTCCAATAACCGCTTCAAGAATAATAAAATAATAAGGACACTCATGAACTATATTCTCATGGCCATCCCACTTTTTATGCTGCTCATTTTCATTGAGTTTGCCTGGGACAGACATAAAGGCACAGGCTTCTATCGGCTCAATGATTCGGTTAATTCCCTGGCCATGGGCATCTATAGTCGTGTCACTGGCTTGTTGTTTGCCATGATTCCTTTTTCGGCCTACATACTGATATATGAAAATGCCAGCTTGATCTCCTTGTCGGTAGAAGATACCTGGGTGTGGATCGCGGCATTTGTAATATACGATCTGGGTTATTACTGGAATCACAGGATTGGCCACACCCTTAATATTTCCTGGGCCAGCCATGTGATTCACCACCAGAGTGAAGAGTACAATCTCACCACGGCCTTGCGCCAAACCAGCATACCCAATGTCACTGGCTGGGCATTTTTTATTCCCATGGCGTTATTGGGCTTTCCACCCATAGTATTATTTGCCGCCGGTTCCTTTAATTTAATTTACCAATTTTGGGTGCACACTCAGCACATTAAAAAGCTACCGGCATGGTACGAAGCTATATTTGTGACCCCTAGTCATCACAGGGTGCACCATGGCAAAAACAAAGTGTACATAGATAAAAACCACGGGGGGGTGTTTATTCTTTGGGATAAATTTTTTGGCACCTTTCAGCCCGAACTGGAAGATGAAAAAGTCATCTATGGCATCAGCACGCAACTGGCCAGCTGGAACCCCATCAAGGGAAACGTGCAATTTATTGGTTCATTAATTCAGGATGCCTGGCGCACCAACAACTGGTTTGACAAGTTCACCCTGTGGTTTCGACTTACCGGATATCGCCCAGCCGACATGGAAGAAAAGTACCCACGCCTTAAAACCAATGAAGCAGTGGTAAAGTACGACATAGAAAACAACAGGGGCACTAAGATTTATATTTTTTCACAGCTCATTTTTTGCCTGGCGCTGGTATTTGCCTTTTTAACCATGGCTAAGGGACTGGCAGTAATACAACTTACCTCTGGCTGCGGAGTTTTGGGAATATTTTTACTGAGCTTAAGTAAAGTACAAGAAGCAAAACCATTGGCCCTGGCCTGGGAAACCACTAAGTTTTTGACGCTTATAGCGACCGTTGCTTTTATCATTCCTGTGGTTACTTGGGTGTTACCTATGTTAATCACCATAAGCGTTACTTCCCTGCTGGCACTGCACTTTGTGAGCCGGCAAAAGCTGCAATCTGAATTGGCCTGATATCTTTAGCCTGGTATTTGTATAGTCATAAAAAAACCCTTAACAGAATCTCTGTTAAGGGTTTTTTTCAACCTTTTAAAGTCCCCCTGCAGGCAAACTACTTAGGGTAGCCGGTTATCTTTCTAATGCTGTGATACAAGGGCTGCAACCGTTTATACATTTTCAGGTATACCTCTTTATAGAGTTGGTCGTACATAGAACTGGCTGCAATGTCTGGTTCAAACACATCCCCCACCTTGGTCATGGCTTCAATGGCACTGTCATAATTTTTAAAATGTCCCAGCCCTACAGCCACGTTAATGGCGGCGCCCAGGCCGGACGTTTCATAGGTACTGGGACGCTCGGTGGGCAAGGCAAATATGTTGGCGGTTAATTGCATAGCCGCATCACTTTGTGAGCCGCCACCGGAAATACGCAACTTAGTAATTTTCACGCCGCTGCTTTTTTCGATGCGCTCCTTGCCTTCCCTTAAACCATAGGCCAGCCCTTCCAGGATAGATCGGTAAATGTGAGCACGGGTATGCACATCACCAAAACCAATGATGGCGCCCTTAGCCTCAGGTCCGGGAATTTTAGTACCCGGCGACCAATAGGGTTGCAACATCAAACCCATGGAACCAGGAGGAACAGAATCCACAATTTCATCAAATAACGTCTCGGCGGCGATGCCTCTTTCCTTGGCAATCTGTTGCTCACGCAATCCAAACTGCTTTTTAAACCAGCTCACCATCCAGAAGCCACGATAAATCATCACCTCGGTATTATAGGCACCAGGAATGGCGGCCGGATACGGAGGAATAAAACGCACCGCTTCTACATATTTTTTAGTGGTGGTATTTATGGTGGCAGTGGTGCCATAACTTAAACACCCTATGTGGGGCTCCACCCCGCCGCTGCCAATCACTTCACAAGCTTTATCGGAGGCCGCCGCCATCAAGGGGATTCCAGCCGGAATACCCATATGTTTGGCCGCCTGCTGGGTAATGTGCCCCAAGGTTTCACCCGGCTTAACCAGCTCTGGCAACATCTCAGGCTTAACGTTGGCCGCCAGCCACTTCCAGTCACTGTCCCCTGCCCATTTATGGCTCTTATAATCAAACGGTAAATAACCCACAATACTACCCACCGAGTCCTTGTATTCACCGGTTAGGCGGTGGGTTAAAAAACCACTTAACAATAAAAATTTGTGGGTGTTTTGCCATACTTCTGGTTGATTATGCTCGATCCAGGCCGCTTGGGCTTTGCGCTGAAAACTGCTCACCACCTCTTTTAAGCCAGTGAGTTTAAATAACACCCCCCATAAACCGGTTATGGGTTTCACATGGTCAGCCTGGCGCTGATCCAGCCAGGTAATGGCGGCTCTTAAGGGTTGACCATGTTTATCCACGTTAATAACGGTGCCACGCTGGGTAGTTAAACCCACTCCCATGACTTGCTCAGGCTTGATGTCGGTTGAAGCCCACAGCAAAGCACAGGCTTCACCCAGACTTTTCCAATAATACTCAGGGTCTTGTTCGGCCCAGCCCGGATTTTTAGAAAAATACGGCTCAATTTCCACACGGCCCTTGGCCACCAGGTTGCCTTGTAAATCAAATAACAAGGCGCGCACACTCTGGGTACCGTTATCTATGGATAAAATGTAATCTTGCTGCATGATCTTTCACTTAGTTCTGCCACACAATTTAGTGGCAGACTCCTTACTCATTATTTTTATAGTTATGGGGTGGGAATGCTGTAGCTGTGTTTCCACAACTCTTGATAACGGGACCACTCATCTTGCCATTGAGTGTCGCTCCAATTTAGTTCTTGCTGGCAAATACCTTTTATACGGTCGTGGTAGGCGATTCCCCCACCTCGCAAAAATAAACCAATACGGGTACGACGCAACAATAAATCATCCAAATGCACCACGTTTTCGCAGCGCGCCGAAAATACCAGCTGTGCCCAAAAGGTATTGCTGCCGGGCACTAATGACCAGTCCCCTTGGGCGCACTCACTTAAATGCCAAACATCTTTACCGTAGAAACCACTAAGCCTTCTTGACCAGTAGGCACCCAAATTCTTAACGGAGCCCGGCAACTCTTTCACCTGGTTAAAAATGGGGCGACCATGATCCCGACCATCGATCTGCTTCAAGTAATGATTAGCGGCGGTTAACACATCCAAAGCAATTAACCGGAACGTAGTTAACTTGCCACCGCTAACCGTTACCAAACCGTTATCATCCCAAATACTGTGATCGCGTTTTTCCGAGGATGGATTAAGGCCACCACCGCTGCTAACGATTGGTCGCACCCCGGCAAAACTTGAAATAACATCACTAGTGCTTAGCTTTAACCCCGGGTACAGATGGTTCACCCCGTGCAGCAAATACTGCACTTCTTCTTTACGAATATATGGCTCGCTTAAATCGGCTTCTGGATTGTCTAGGTCCGTGGTGCCCACTACGGTCATGCCTTCCCAGGGGTAAACAAAGACACTGCGACCATCTTCGGGGTGACTCATGGAAATGGTTTGAGCGCTGGGAATTCGCCAGCTGGGGAAAATTAAATGACTGCCTCGTAACGGCCGAATTTTCTTTTCCTTGCCCAGCTCCCCACGTAGTTTATCGGCCCAGGCACCGGTAGCACTCACCACCACACGGGCATTAATGGCGTAGCTTTCACCACTCACCTTGTCGCTGACATTCACCCCGCCAACCTTACCGGCTTGCGTGATTAGGCTATCTACCTGGCAGTAATTTAGGATATTGGCGCCATCACTTTGTGCTTCTTGTAAGACTCGCATTACCAAACGGGCATCGTCGGTTAACGCGTCGGCAAAGCGGGTGGCACCCAGCAGCCCCTCACTATTTAACCCAGGCAAATCGTATAACGCATCTTGTTTGTTCTGAAAA
>MAAD01000167.1 GCA_002162985.1 Bermanella sp. 47_1433_sub80_T6
GTCTTACCATGGTCAACGTGAGCAATGATGGCGATATTACGTAGATTCTCAATCATAAAATGTGTCCTATAGACGAGCCCAAAAAATTTAGGCGCGAATTATAGCGATCTTAAGCCTATCAAGCTATGAAAAACACAGGAAAAAGCGGTTTTTTTGTACATTTTTTAATCTACGGTCAACAAGGGCTTAAAATGTTCCATTTCTAGGCACAAACAAACTATCAACCTGAAATTGTTGAACCTATAATGTGCATACCTTTCGGGTAAGCTAGTCTAAACAACAATCGGCCGGTCTTATGCACCAAATAAGACCACCAGAGAAATAGACGCACCAAACTAGAGCCTTATTGCTTTTCACGCCCTAGTACAAGCCTTACGCCATACGGCTTACAAGCTTGCGAGCCAATGGCACACTTATTGCTCACAAGACCGACAGCAGCTCTACAACAGGCTCTTATGGAGCCAATCGTAAAACTAATAGATGCACACATTGGAGAACACCAAATGTCAGAGAACACCCTGAAGCTGATTAAAGACAATGACGTAAAGTGGGTTGACCTACGCTTTACAGATACCAAAGGTAAAGAGCAGCACGTTTCTATTCCTAGCTCTTACGTTGATGAAGAATTTTTTGAAGTTGGCCAAATGTTCGATGGCTCTTCAATTGAAGGCTGGAAAGGCATCAACGAATCCGACATGATTCTTTTGCCAGACGACACCACTTCTTTCCTTGACCCGTTCACCGAAGACGCCACTCTTATTCTGCGTTGTGACATCATCGAGCCTGCTACCATGCAGGGTTACGAGCGTGATCCACGTTCTGTTGCCAAGCGCGCCGAAGAGTTCTTGAAGTCTACCGGTCTGGGCGATACTGCTTTCTTTGGTCCTGAGCCAGAATTTTTCATCTTTGATGACGTTAAATTCGGTACTGACATGTCAGGCTCTTTCTACAAGGTTAACTCTGAAGAAGCTGCCTGGAACTCATCTGCCACCATCGAAGGCGGCAACATGGGTCACCGTCCACGCGTTAAAGGCGGTTACTTCCCAGTACCACCAGTAGACAGCTCTCACGATATGCGTGCTGCCATGTGTAACACTATGATGGCCATGGGCATGGACGTTGAAGTTCATCACCACGAAGTAGCCACCGCTAACCAGAACGAAATCGGCGTTCGCTTTAACACTTTGGTTAAGAAAGCCGATGAAGTTCAGATGATGAAATACGTTGTACACAACGTAGCTCACGCCTACGGCAAAACAGCTACCTTCATGCCTAAGCCAATCGTTGGTGATAACGGTTCTGGTATGCACGTACACATGTCTTACTGGTTGAACGGTGAAAACCAATTCGCTGGTGACGGTTATGCCGGACTATCTGAAACTGCCCTTTTCTACATCGGCGGTATCATCAAGCACGCTAAAGCGTTGAATGCGTTCACTAACCCTTCAACTAACTCTTACAAGCGTCTGATTCCTGGTTTTGAAGCCCCTGTAATGCTTGCGTACTCTGCACGTAACCGTTCTGCTTCTATCCGTATCCCATACGTTGCATCTCCTAAAGGTAAGCGTGTTGAAGCTCGTTTCCCTGATCCATGTGCCAACCCATACCTGGCATTCGCTGCTATGTTGATGGCTGGTATCGACGGCGTTAAAAACAAGATTCACCCTGGCGATGCTGCTGACAAGGATCTTTATGACCTTCCAGCTGAAGAAGCCGCTGCTATCCCTCAGGTAGCCGGATCTCTACGTGAAGCGTTGAGCGAACTTAAGAAAGACATGAGCTTCTTGACTCAAGGTGACGTGTTCACCGAAGACATGATCGAAGCTTACATCGACCTTAAGATGGAAGACGTTTTCAAGGTTGAGCACACTACTCACCCTGTAGAATTCGATCTTTACTACTCTGTATAATTTACAGTAAGTAGCATCTGATTGACGAAAGGGCCGCTTATGCGGCCCTTTTTTATGTACAAGATGTACGGTATGACGCGATGCCGTGGATGGCATAGAGCGGCGCTGATCAGGCAAGTAATAACTAATTTAGACAGATGAGAGGGCGCATCCCTGCTAGCTCACACCGACACCCATGCCAGCAAAGCCCCTAAAAATAAAGAGCGCACCGCCCCTAATAATAATTTTTCACATCCGCCCAACTACCACCTCACAAAAGCCACCAGCAATCATGTTGCTTTCAATTAAATTAGGCTAGAGTAAGTTCATCTACCCTAGGCCTTAACATGAAACTATTTATTCCGCATTTTCTCTTGTTAGCGTTGTTATTCAGCCAGGTATCCAGTGCCGAAATCTATAGCTGGATAAACGAGCAAGGCATTCGGGTATACGGGGATGAACCTCCCGCCAACGCTAAAATCGTTGACCTTCCCAAGATTCAAAAGCTCAAACCGCTGAAGTTCCCCCCTGTGGATAAAAAAACAGCCGGCAATAAGGCCGATGAGTTTGAAGGTTATACACAGCTCAACATCATCAGCCCAAAAAAAGAGACCATGATCACGGCCGGTGAGGCGGGCAATATCACCGTGCAATTGCAAATAAGCCCGGCATTGGAGCCCAAACATGAAATCACCCTGTTAGTGGATGGTATTCCCACTAAACAAGGCTCTCAACTGCAGTTCCAGCTGGAAAATATCCACCGCGGCTCACACCTGCTGCAAGTACAGATTAAACACCAGGGAAAACTCCTCATTAGCAGCCCCAAGCGCCGCATTCATGTGCAACGCCCCTCCATATTGAACCGTTCTAGCTCCCGCTAGATGCACGCCGCACCACTTTGGTGCCACCATAAAATAAGAAAGGATTAGATAAAACCCTCACCTGCCTTAAAAGCAGGCAAATAGCGGGTTTCTTGCCACTTTTATTACCATAAGAGTGCGCTGGAGAGCTGGCTTGTTTATTGCAAAAGCCTATATCTAATGAACTTTCCCCTCTAAAGACTTAGGAAAAGCGCCTTGGCTGACTTTGTTTTTTACAAACAACTCATCAATCATCTTGATAGTGCTATTTTGGTGCTCAATCAGGATTTGACGGTGCGCTACTTAAACCCGGCTGCCGAAGCCTTATTACAGGTAAGTGGCCGTCGCTGTGTGGGAGAATCGGTTCAGCACTTTTTCAGCGATCAGTTTGAAGAGCGCCAAACCCTGCAAAATAGCATCGAATTTGAGCAAGCCTATACCAAGCGTGAGGCACAAGTTCGCATCATGAACGCTCAGGAAATCACTCTGGATTACAGCGTAAGCCCGGTGGAATTTGATAAGACCCCCTGCTTGTTAATTGAAATGCACAGCCGTGATCGCCTCATGCGCATTAGCCGCGAAGAAGACCTCATAAACACTCAGGCCACCACTCAAACTCTGGTACGCGGCATGGCCCACGAAATTAAGAACCCTCTGGGGGGGATTCGTGGCAGCGCACAATTATTGTCTCGCCAGTTAGCAACAGATGAACTTAAAGAGTTTACCCAAATCATCATAGATGAGGTGGATCGCCTGCGTAACCTGGTGGATAAAATGCTGGGGCCCAATAAATTACTGGAGCGTGAAGCCACTAACATCCATGAAGTGCTGGAGCGTATCTACCACCTAATTAATGTTGAAACGGAACAGAGCATCCTCATAGAGCGTGACTACGATCCAAGCATTCCGGAATTTTTAGCCGATAAAGAGCAGCTAATCCAGGTGGTGCTGAACATCACTCGCAATGCCATGCAGGCCTTGCAACCCCATCACGAACAGGCTCGCCAAGACGCTAAAATCACCTTAAAAACTCGCACCATTCGCCAGTTTACCATTGGCCACACACGTCACCGCTTAGTATTGCATTTAAGCATTATTGATAATGGCCCAGGTATTCCCGAGGCCATTCGTGAAAGTTTATTTTACCCTATGGTAAGCGGCCGCGCCGATGGCACCGGCCTGGGCTTGTCTATTGCCCAATCTATTATTAATCAGCACCAGGGCATCATCGAGTGTGATAGCGAATCGGGTAGAACCGAGTTTTCTATTTATCTGCCACTAGAATTAAATCTCGATGACTACCAAAAGCGCTATTAAATTTAAGCATTAAAAATACAGCGCTAAAATTTTCGGCGCCGCACCACGCATACTAAATACTGGAACCATGATATGAACAAAGTTTGGATTATTGATGACGATCGCTCTATCCGCTGGGTACTGGAAAAAGCCCTGGAGCAGGAAAACATCGAGAGCCTTTCTTTTGAAAATGGCGATAAAGTATTAAACGCCTTAAACCGTGAAATACCCGATGCCATCATCAGTGATGTGCGCATGCCGGGCATAGATGGTTTAAGTTTATTGCAAAAGATTCACGACGTGCAGCCGGACATTCCAGTGATCATCATGACTGCTCATTCTGATTTAGACAGCGCGGTGAACTCTTACCAAAAGGGTGCATTTGAATACCTGCCCAAGCCGTTTGATGTGGACGAGGCGGTGGATCTTATGAAACGCGCCATCAATCATAAACAGGAAAGCGCCGCCGCCAATGATGCCCTCAGCGATCAGGAATATCAAAACACCGAGATTATAGGTGAAGCCCCTGCCATGCAGGAAGTATTTCGCGCCATTGGCCGCCTGTCGCACTCCAACATTACCGTAT
>MAAD01000048.1 GCA_002162985.1 Bermanella sp. 47_1433_sub80_T6
TAAGTTCGTCTTCGTACATACCCTCTAAAACGGCGCGACTGCGCAGGTCCTGTTCAGGTAATTGCTTTAAATGAGCGGTTAAGTGGGCACATACCTGGTTTTCGGTGGCGGCCACAAATCCCAGGCTCCATTTATCCCCTAGGGCACCGGCCACGGCCCCCACAGTGTAAGACATTGCATAAAAGGCCGGGTTTAAAATGCTGGTATGGCTGTTGAGCTCACCCAGGCGTTGTTCACACCATACCAAGTGATCAATCTCTTCCTCCGCGGCCTCTTCCATGGCCTCACGAATCTCTGGTAGGCGAGCGGTGAGAGATTGCCCTTGATACAGAGCCTGAGCACACACTTCGCCAGTATGGTTGATGCGCATTAAGCCGGCGGAATGTTGCTGCTGTGATTCATCCAGCTGGGCGTGAGGGGTGTTCTGGGCAGGAGATACACGCTGTGCGCTGGCGGCGTTGGGGGCCAGGGTTTTTAAAACATTGTCCACGTGCCCGATGAACTTATCGATGGCTGAGAGTGAGCGCATAGTGAAAACCCCAATATTTGTGACTTGCTGCCATTATGTTAAACAATTCTCAACGGCCGTGCATGTTTAAGGTCAAGAATAAGACGACTTCATGACAATTTTTTGCTGAATACGTTGTGCCAGTACCTGTTGCAATGCCCGTGAACTCACCGGTTTGCTTATCACCTGATGAATGTCGGCCTGCACCACACTTTTGTGTTTACTGGAGATGGCCAGTCCGGTGAGCATAATCTTTAACAGGTTTTGGTTAATATCCGTATCTTCCTGGATGCGCTTGGCTAACTGAAAACCATCCATGATGGGCATATTCTGATCGATGAGAATAATATCGTAAGGGGTTTTTAGGTTGGCCTGGTTGCGTAACATGGCCAGGGCCTCTTTGCCGCTGTAGGTGGCATCGGCATGCATGCCCCAGCTCTTGGCATATCTTTGTATGACTTTTCTAAGGGTGCTGTTGTCGTCCACGATTAACATGGACAACCCTTGCAATAGATCCAGCTGACTGGGATTGCCAGCAGATTGAGAGGCGAGGCCATAGGGCATGGAGAAGCTGAAAGTGCTGCCCAGCCCAGGCGTGCTCTCCACATACATATCTCCGCCCATTAATTTCACCAGTTGTTTGCACAATGTCATACCAATACCAAAGATGGGCACCTCACCTTTTAAATGGTCCACTTGATCCATGCTACGAAACAACGTTTTTAAGTCTTCTTTACGCATGCCTTCGCCGGTGTCCCTTATGGAAAACAACAGGTGCTGTTGCGTATT
Source organism: Bermanella sp. 47_1433_sub80_T6 (assembly GCA_002162985.1). Lineage (GTDB taxonomy): Bacteria > Pseudomonadota > Gammaproteobacteria > Pseudomonadales > Oceanobacteraceae > Bermanella. The sequence goes on from MAAD01000048.1 coordinate 1,298, forward strand.
CTGAGGGTCCCATTTGATGCGCAGCTCCACCTCACCATGTTCGGTATGGTTGACGCCTTTTTCCAATAAATAATCGATTAAGGTATGCAGGCGGCGTTCATCAACCACTATGTATTCGGGGATATCCGGTTCCAGGTTTAAAACCAGCTCTATGCCTTTTTGATTGGCGCTGTGTTGAAAACGCAGCAGCACATTTTCAAGTAACTGGGCCAGGTCTACCTGGGTTTCCTCCAGCTGTAAGCGCCCCGAAGTGATTTTTGCATAATCACTAATGCGATCGATCATGCGCAAAATATCTTCGCCAGAGCTTTGAATGGTATCCACATAGTCTCGTTGGGTATGGCTCAGTGGCGTTTCATTTAATAACTCGGACATGCCCAATACGCCGTTCATGGGGCTGCGCAGCTCATGGCTCATATGAGATAAAAATAAATAATTACGATTGCCAGCGCTGGGCACATTGAGTTTCGATTGGCGTTGGAAGTAGGGCAGTATCATGCTCATGCTGGCAAAGAAAATGAGCGTGGTGGTGGCAAATAAAATGCTTAAGCTATCGGGTGTAACAACGTAATTGGGCCATGCCAGGTAGGCCAGTTGCCAAGCAATGTATATTAATAAAACAAAGTTGCTGATGCTAAGGCTCATGCTGATGCTAGTTACCCGGCTTAAGATAAATATACAGGGTAATAATGAGCAACTTAATATGACGGAAATAGGCGCATTAAATATAAGCAACGCCACCAGTAACAACGCCAGAATCAGAAAGGTTGTACGATTACTTTTGAGTTTGGTTTGGTAAGTTTGGGTGCTAAAACTTGATAACAATAAACCTCCAGCTAATAACCAAGGCAGAAGATTGCAAAAATTATCTAGCCAGTGTGGCCAAGAGGTTAACGGCAATTGGGCCATGCCACATACACCACCCACTGAGGCCAGGTACACAACTAAATAATGGCGAACATGACTGTGAAAACGAATGGCGGTTAAATGCAGCAAGGCAATGAAAGCCAAAAGGGCCATCATGGCGCCCAGGGTGACCTGAAAGAAACTTAAGTTCTGGGTATATTGTTCAAGCGTTTGCAATACCGGTTTAAGATTACTGGTCTGTAACGGGTGTACTCTCAGATATATCCATTGATCTGAATTGGATTGAAAGTTGAGCACAATGGCCGTGTGGCCAGAGAGGCGCTGCTCTTTTTTTAATTCGTTAATGCGCTGCCATTTACCACTAATACGACGGTAGGCACCTTCCACTAACAGGGTGTTGTCGCTGAGACTCAGTGCTAACGGCAGGTTGTGATTGAGGGGGTTGATCACATGAAAGCGCAGCCAATAACTTTCTTTACCTTGCATGAAGGGATTGAACGACAGGCTTTGAAAAATGGGTGTGGTGGCCAGTTGTAATTGACCCAAACTGAAACTGGTGTGGTCGGCTTTGAGCCATTGCACGCTGTCTTGCAAGTGTATCTCAATGGGGCCGTCGGCCAAGATAATGCTGTGCTCACTCTTGTTGGTTGCGAAAGGGCTGGCATGGACAAGCTGAGTGACGGCCAGGCTGAGGAGGCAAAACAAAACGAGTAGGCGCATGATATTTTATTATTTTTATGGTGCTAAAAACAAATAATATCCTGGCGAGAAAAATTCGCCAGGATATTACGGTGGTTATTTCTGTTCGCGGGCAATGGCTCGGTAGCCAATGTCGGTGCGATAGAAACTGTCTTTCCAACTGATTTTTTTGGTCAGTTCATAGGCACGTTGTTGAGCTGCTCCAACGGTGTCGCCCATGGCGGTGGCGCATAATACGCGTCCACCATTACTAACGGCTTGGCCATCGCTGTTTAAAGCCGTGCCAGCTTGGAAAACCTTTTCGCCCTCTACATCATTGGCTGGAATGCCTGAAATTACATCACCCTTGGCATAGGCTTCAGGGTAACCGCCGGCGGCCAATACCACACCAATGGCAGCACGAGGATCCCATTGTGCCGTTTTACCCACAAGACCATCATCGTCCAACGCAGCCAGACAAAGTTCAACCAAATCAGATTGCATGCGCAACATGATGGGCTGAGTTTCCGGGTCACCAAAGCGACAGTTGTATTCGATTACCTTTGGGGTACCGCTGTCATCGATCATTAAGCCGGCATATAAGAAACCTGTGTAGTCATTGCCTTCAGCCGCCATGCCTTCTACGGTGGGCACAATCACTTCTTTCATGATGCGATCGTGAATTTCAGGGGTCACCACGGGTGCGGGTGAGTAAGCACCCATGCCACCGGTGTTAGGGCCTGTGTCGCCATTGCCCACACGCTTGTGATCCTGGCTGGTGGCCATGGGTAAAATATTTTTACCATCCACCATAACGATGAAGCTGGCTTCTTCACCTGCTAAAAATTCTTCAATCACCACACGACAACCGGCTTCGCCAAAAGCATTGCCAGAAAGCATGTCTTTAACTGCATCCTTGGCTTGATCCAGGGTTTCGGCCACGATCACGCCTTTACCGGCAGCCAGGCCATCGGCCTTAACCACAATGGGGGCACCCATTTCTTCCAGATAAGCAAGAGCAGGCGCCACTTCGGTAAAGTTTTGGTAAGCGCCAGTGGGGATATTTTGACGGGCTAAAAAGTCTTTGGTGAACGCTTTAGAGCCTTCCAATTGTGCGGCACCTTTTGAAGGGCCAAAACACTTAAGGTTTTTAGATTGAAAAAAATCAACCGCACCTTCAACCAAAGGCACTTCTGGACCAACGATGGTTAAACCACAGTCGTTGTCTTGGGCAAATTGAGTAAGCTTTTCAAAGTCCAGGATATCGATGTTTACGTTTTCTAGGTTGGCTTCTAAGGCGGTACCTGCGTTGCCAGGGGCAACAAAAACTTTTTCAACGCCAGCACTTTGAGCAGCTTTCCAGCCTAACGCGTGTTCGCGACCGCCAGAACCAATTATTAAAACGTTCATGTTATTCTCCGCTGAAATTTTTATGCTGCCAGCAATGAAGTACCTGTATTTAGAGTGCGCCGTGAACACGTCCGTGTGGGCTCACGCTGGCATCCATGCCAGCAAAGACTCTAAACTCAGATACTTCACCGCTTTAGAATTTATATATCTGCAATAAAACAAAAAGACTTTAATCAAATAATTAAAGTCTTAATACCGTACTGGGTATGGGAGAGAGATTTAATTTTCTAGTGAGGCGTAGGTTCTTTCGAGCATCGCAGTGTGGTTTACCACATGAGCAGAGCGAAAGGTTCTACAACAAAGCTAGAGAATAAAATATCCTCCCAATAGGCCTAATTTATAACCTAGTGTTTAAAATGGCGCATG
>MAAD01000254.1 GCA_002162985.1 Bermanella sp. 47_1433_sub80_T6
TGAATTAACTTTTAATAAAATCGCCTGCAAGCAGCCTCGTACTGGCTGTTGTAGGAGGCTGCTTGCAGGCGATTTTTAAATATAGGGTCGAAGTTTACATCTACTTTGTAGTCGTTTAACTATGCAAAGTACGGCCACCATCAACATTAATGATTTGCCCATTCACATAATCATTATCGATTAAAAACATCACCGTCTGGGTAATGTTATCCACGTCGCCCAAATGCCCCATGGGAATTTTCTGCAGAATTTCTTGCTGAACACTGGTATCGCTATCGCTATCGTGATCCGGCCACAAAATAGCCCCTGGGCTAATACCATTGCAGCGTACCTCCCCTTTCATATCTTTGGCAAGCGATAGCGTTAGGCTTTTTAGTGCAGCCTTACTGGCGCAATAAACAGGGTGGTCTGGTAACCCCCGCTCCACGTGTATGTCTATTAAATTAATCACCTGGCCTTTACTTTTTTTCAAGGCAGGCAATAGTGACTGGCTTAGAAAAAACGGACTTTGTGTGTTAATGGTCAACAGCTTTTGCCACTGTTCCTGGCTGGCGTTTTGCCATGGGGTAGCATCAAAACAGGAAGCATTGTTAACCAGTAAATCAAGTTGTGGGGTATGACTTAACAACCAGTCACTGATGTTTGTGGCCGCTAAGGAAACAGCAAGATCAGCACTTAATATAAAACAGGAATTTTCACGTTTGGAATTTAATTCCTGTTGTAAGTGTTTGGCAGCATCATGACTTTGCCCGTAATGCAGGTATATCGTAAAGCCGCGGTTGTGCAAAGTGCGGCAAATAGCGGCGCCAATGCGGTGTGCACCGCCGGTAATCAAGGCGCTTTTATTTTTCATAGTGAGCCATATGCAGGGACTTTAATTGAGGAAGGGCGTGGGAGATCGCCTGTATACGAGCCTTTTCTATTTCTTGACCCAGGGCGGCACCTTGAAAGCCTTGCTGCACAAGATCTTTAACCTGTACGGCCATGGCAGCCGCTAACAAGGCTTTTAGGTAATCGGCCTGGGGGTAGTCAATGTTTTCAAATCCAGTGCGGCCACGGCTGTCTGCCATGCAGGCGACTAGCATGTCATTGAAGCGTTCTGGTTTTCTTAAGGCGTCACATTTGCGGAATAATTTCCAAATGGTGCTGGCTTTTAATTCAAAGGCCTTATGTACCTGAGTGTGGTATTCACATGCCTTTAAACTTAACTCCCGAAATAAATTGGGAATCCGCAGGCGATCACACATTTCTTCAATGGGTTTTAATCCCAGTACTTCATGTTTGATGTGTTTGGGCCAGTTGTCCTGTGGGGTTAATGCCTTGCCTAAGTCATGCATTAAAGCCGCAAAGCGCACCACGGGGTTGGGAGTTAACAGGGTGGCTTGTTCCAATACCATAAGGCTATGCAGGCCAGTGTCGATCTCTGGGTGGTGTTGTTTGGGTTGTGGCACGCCAAATAAGGCATTTAACTCGGGGAAGCACACCGCCAAAGCCTCGCATTTTTTAAGCACATCAAAATATATCCAGGGGCTTTTTTCCTGCAAGGCACGTTCTGTTTCTACCCAAACGCGCTCGGCGGTTAGATGGCTAAGTTCGCCGCTTTGGCTAATGTGCTGCATGAGCTTTAGAGTTTCATCCGCAATAGTGAAACCTAAATTGTGAAAGCGAGCGGCAAAACGGGCCACGCGTAATACCCGTAAAGGGTCTTCACTAAAGGCCGGACTTACATGGCGCAGTACTTTTTCGCTTAAGTCCTGTTGGCCATTAAAGGGATCGAAGATAGTGCCGTCGTTGCTTTGGGCCATGGCATTAATGGTGAGGTCACGACGAATTAAATCTTCTTCAAGGGTCACGTCATCGCTGAAGTGCACATCAAAGCCCTGGTAGCCGTGGCCCTGTTTGCGCTCGGTGCGCGCTAGGGCATATTCTTGCTGGCTTTTAGGATGTAAAAAAACCGGGAAGTCGGCCCCTACCTGCTTGTAACCTAAATCCAGCATCTGCTGCGGGGTGCTGCCCACCACTACCCAGTCTTTATCTTTACTAGGGATGTTTAATAATTGGTCGCGAACGGCGCCGCCCACTAGATAGGTTTTCATGATGTCGTTTTTATATGAATGTAAGGGAATTGTACACGGGCGAGGGAGGGCAGGCATCTTAAAAGTAGTATAAGTAATCTTAAGAAAATTTTATTGGAGGCCACGTTTCACTAGACATAAAAAAGTGGGCCTAAGCCCACTTGTATTGTTTAGTTTGAATGGCATCATGCGGTTGTAAGGGTAAGTCTGGACCTATTGTGTAAAGGCTATTACCAGTCGACACCAAATTCAAACACACCGCCAATTTCTTTCTTGGGGTCGCTGGTATTGGTATAAAGACCCAAATCTACATGAAACAGGCTAAACGGTGATAGGCCAAAGCCGCCAGATACAACCTGCTGATCTGAGGCTGCAATGTTAGTGCGAAAGCCTCCACGAAGCTGCATAAAGCCAAATACATCGGCCTCAAGACCCACCGCAAAAAATTGGGTTGGCTCTTCAAAGGCCACTGGGTCATTTTCAATTAAGTCTAAATCCGCAGCCAGGTTAATCCAGCCAAAGGCTTGATACGATACCCCGGCTCTAACCTGGGGTTTGATTTCCACTACCTGGCCATTAACGGACTCAAGTTCATTGCTAAGCAGGTTTTTAACCACTATGCCGACCGTGCCTTGTTCAATTTTACCAAAACGCGTAGATGCGCCAATATCCAAATTAAAACCGGTATCGTTGGTCCCAAAGTCGCTCACGTCGCCCCCGTCTACTTCGCTATCAACACTCACGATATAGTCGTATACATCCATGCGTTGTAGTTTAGGGGTAATGCCTATGGCAACGAGTCGGCCAGAAAAATCAAATTCACGGGAGACGCTCAGTGCTACTTCGGTAAGGGCCACCGCAATAATATGGGCCTCGGAAGCCAAGGTGAGGGAGTCAGCGCCATCAGCCAGTGCACCATCTTTAAATATGGCTACGGTGCCTTCAGAGGCAGGTTGCCCTGTTCCTCCGTAGGTGAACGTGTTTAGGTTTGTACTAGCAGAGGTTAAGGCAGTCTGCTTGGCAGGAAGATCTTCGTCAACAATTCGAACCGCTTCTAGCTGCTGAGTAATGGTGCCTTGGCTAAGGGTATCTATGTTATTCAGCATGACCGCAATGTCATCTGAGGCCACTGCATAGCCAGATACGGCAACGGCATATGCATCGGTTGCTGTGGTGTAATTTAGGAGGGTATCTAAATCACTTTGTGCAATGACTAGCTCGCCTGAGAAAGTTGTTGAGTTGTTGGCGCTAATGGCCACAGAGAATTTTTTACTGGGGATGGCAATACCTGCTCCAAAACCCAATCCGCCTCGTAAGGCTTTTTGAGATAAGGTGGCTAAGCCTTCATTAAGGTTTTGAGTAGCAACGGTCAATTGCCCGGTACCATTCGTTAAACTAACGGCATTGGTGGCTAGTATTCCTGTGGCTGCGGCGAGAGCTGCAAGGTCGCCACTTTCATCCGAGTTACCATCGATAACGCTGATTTGGCTTTGAATATTGTCAATTGGGCCTGTTATGTTATTTATGGCACCGTCGAAGGCCGTTACATAATCGGCTTCCACAAAGTCATCGGCTGAATCAATAAACTCATGTTCATCTGAAAAATAGCCCCCCACTTGTGGGAACAGAAAGCCAAAGTCATCGCTTTCATCGGCTGAGGATAATAATGATGGGTTAAATTGCACCGAGTGCACCGTTTTGGCTGAGGCAACCCCGGTTCCCCCCATGCCTATAGCCCTGGCATCAGTGGGCGCAAATGGCACCGCGCTGGTTTGCATTGCAGCAAAGGTGATTGCCGCCCCCAATAGAATTTTATTATGCATCGTAAAACCTTCAATAAGTTAGCCACTGTTTACTGCTTATTGATAAGCCTAGTGGATACTATTGAACTCTCTAGTTTTGCTAAGAGCGTAATTGCATAAGGGGTGTTTTCTTTATATTCGTAAATTACAGGCAAAAAAAACCCCTCATGTGAGGGGCTTTTGGTCTACTAAGGCTCAGCGCGGCTTATGGAGCAGCATTAAGTCCTAAGTAAGTCTGACAAGTTTCGTTTGAGTTGGGGATCGCCTCTAAGTTTAAGTCAGTGGTCACTTCAAAATCTTCAGCACTACTGAACTTGGTGATCTTTTCGGCGTAATCGAAGCGATATTGAGTTGCACCAGTACCGTCCTCACCTACTTTCTTCAATACAGCAGATGTGCCGCCAAAGATATTCATTTCAAGCAATACAGTATTGTTCAGTGCTGGAATGGTATCCCAAGAACCTGAAATGTAGTTGCCATCCAAATCAACGTCAGAATCCCCTTCGTACTTTAAGCACAGATGGATTTCACCCTTAGTTGCACCTTCTGTACCGGTGAAGAATATAGCAGCCTTACTGTTTACAGATGGATCTTCATCTTCAAAGCTTAGTGATTTACCGGCCAGCTCACTCAGGCTCACACCGCTATTAGTGGCAGCTAGCGCTGATTCAGCTGCAAGAGCATTGGCGTCCCCAGAAAATTCAACTAACTGGGTGAAGTTAATGTTGCCGTT
>MAAD01000105.1:0-239 GCA_002162985.1 Bermanella sp. 47_1433_sub80_T6
CCCTTGAATATGGCTTTGGCCATCTGGTTTTGATATTTGGCGCCTTTTAGTTTTCGAGCTTCTCCCGGGTTAGACAAAAATCCGGTCTCCACCAACACCGAAGGAATATCCGGCGATTTAAGCACCGCAAAGCCAGCCTGCTCCACGTGACGTTTATGCATGCGCCCTATCTTGCTCATACTGCCCAGCACCATCTTGCCCAATTCCAGGCTGATACTCAGGCTGGCGGTCATGGATAA
>MAAD01000105.1:253-4608 GCA_002162985.1 Bermanella sp. 47_1433_sub80_T6
CGGCCAATAAATCTTCCTTATCGTCCAGGCTCAGCCCGCCTACCCCACCAATTAAATCGGAGGCGTTTTCCTTGTCGGCCAACCAACGGGCTGCCTCACTGGTGGCGCCTTTTTGCGAGAGCGCAAATACCGAGCCGCCACTGGCCTTGGGGCTACTAAAGGCATCGGCGTGAATAGAGATGAATAAATCGGCGTTGGCTTTGCGGGCGTGTTTGGTTCGATCACGCAGCCCCACGTAATAATCCCCTTTACGCACAAGGTAGGGTTTAAAACCTTTTTCTTTCTTTAGTAGTTTTTCAAGTTTCTTGGCGATGGCCAGCACCACTTTTTTCTCACGCACGCCGCCGTGACCTATGGCGCCTGGATCTTCGCCGCCGTGCCCCGCATCTATGGCAATCACTATGTCGCGGCGATTTTTTAGGGTGTCTTTCACTTCAAACACGGGTTTGCTGATTTGTAAGGGTTTAACCTTGCCCTGAATTTTGTTTGCCTGGTGATACAGGTCTACCACCAAACGGTGGCCGTATTGCTGGTTGGGTCTTAGTTGAAAACTTTTAGGGTCCACCTTGCCTCTTAAGTCCAACACGATGCGCAGGTCTGTTTTGTTGCGCATACCGGAACGTACTTTTTTTACAGGGCCGCTTTGAATGGGCAAATCTTTGATACTGGACATTAAGCGGGCATGTTCAATGTCTATGACCAGGCGGTTTGGGGAGCTGAGGGTAAATATTTTATGGTCGCTGGCGCGGTCTAGATCGAATACTAAACGGGAGCTTTCCGGCGCATGCCACAGGCGCACGCCTTTTACATCGGCAAACACCTGAGCAGGCCCTGCCAGTTGCAACATCAATAGGAATACAGCTAATACAATTCGCACGTCATCACTTTCTTATTATGGTTAATGTGTTCATCACAATGAACGCCAGTGCTCTATCTGAGCCTGGCCGTTGTCGCTGTTGGCCGTTAAGGTTAAACAACGTCCCGACTGCCATTGTGTGATGTTAATGCTTATATCGGCCTGGGGTAATACCCCCACACCTTTTTCTGGCCACTCTATAAAACAGACAGTGGCAGGGGAGAAATAATCCCTGACCCCCATAAATTCCAGTTCTTCCGGATCGGACAGACGATATAAATCAAAATGATACACGGTAAAGCGATCAAGCTCGTAAGGCTCTACCAGGGTATAGGTTGGGCTTTTAACCTTGCCCTCATGACCCAAGCCTTGAATGAAGCCGCGACTCAGGGTGGTCTTGCCCATGCCCAGGTCACCGATTAAATGAACCACCAAACCCGAGCTTAACAGACTGGCAGCAGCCGTCGCCCACTCTAACATGGCGGCTTCGTCGGCAAAGTTGATTGCCAATGGCTCAGGTTGTTCTTTATTCATAAAATGTCCACACTCATTGCTCAATTAAGAGCTACTTCAATAATCCACGCAGCTGTTGGATAACATCACCGGCCACCATACCTGCCTGGCCTTCCTTAGCGGCTTCATCGGCGGCGGCGCTGTGCAAACACACCGCACTGCTGGCCACCTCATGAAGAGCTTGCGGCAAGATCGATACCTGCTGGGCCAATAAACTGCCCATGATACCGCTTAATACATCTCCCATGCCGGCACTGGCCATGCCCGGGTTGCCATCGCTGCAGATGCTGGTTTGCTGCTCCGTACAAATAAGACTGCCTAGCCCTTTTAATACCACCGAGCTGGCGTATTTTTCTGCCAGTTGACTGACACTGGCAAAGCGGTCGTTCTGAATTTGACCGTTATCACCATCCTTCACTTCTTTACCATACAAAAGGCGCGCCGCTTCCCCCGGATGAGGGGTCATCACCGAAACTCGCTCGACCAGGTTATGGCCAATGCGCCCCTTGGCCAAAATATTCAAGGCATCGGCATCCAGCACCACAGGTGTGGTGAGCGCAAAAACTTGCTGCAACAGTTGCTCGCCCCAATAGCTTTGCCCCAGACCTGGACCAATCACAATCACATCGGCACGCTCTAACAAGGGCTGTAAATCCTGACCGCTGCTCACCCCATGCACCATGGCCTCGGGGTGACTGGCCAAGATAGCGCTAACATGTTCAGGGCGCGTGGCCACCGACACCAGACCGGCACCACTTCTTAAGGCGGCGCCGGCGGCTAGACTCACCGCACCACCACAGCCTAAATCACCACCCACTATCATCACATGGCCAAAGTGGCCCTTGTGACAGTCCATGTCACGCTTGGCAAACAGAGTACTCTTTTGCAGGTGTTGCCAATTTACCAAGCGGCTACTGGGTGCTTGGCTTTGAACAATTTGCTTGTCTACCGCTAACGGCGCCAAACGCACTTGCCCTGCATAGGCAGGACCGGCACCGCTAAACAAACCCTGTTTGAAGGCAATCATACTGATGGTGGTGCGCGCCTTGATGGCCACACCCTGCAAGGCGCCGGTGGTGGCATTAATGCCCGAGGGCACATCTATGGCCAGCACAGGTAATTTTGAAACATTCACCTTTTCGATGAGCTGCTGGATGGGCCCGCTCACATCACTGTTAAGACCCGTGCCCAGTAGCGCATCCACGATCACACAGCCATCCATCACATCGGGCCAAAACACCTCGGCCTGGGGAACCACTTTAATGCCTTCGGCGAAGGTATCGTTGGCGGCTAACTTGGCAAAGCCGCTTAATTCATTTATTTCACAAGTGAGCACCAGCTGCACATCTATCTCATGCTGCTTGGCAAGACGGGCCACTACAAAACCATCGCCGCCGTTATTGCCCTTACCACACAATACCAACAGCTGGCGCACACTGGGCCACTGACTAAGAATGGCCATGAAGGCGGCTTCTCCTGCCTGCTCCATGAGTTCGTAGCCTTCGCTATCGGTTTGTTTGATGGCCAACCGATCCAATTCTTGAACTTGCTCGGCAGTGAACAGGGCCACTCCCTGTGTTTGGGCGTTGTGTATCGATACTAAAGACATCCCTGCCATCCCCTGTTGTTAATAAGTGGCTAAAAAGTGAGTAAATATGTACAAAAGTGCGTAAAATTGACGCAATTATACCCATATGAACTGCACTCGTCCTATCTACCTATGACAACTTCCGTTTCAATAAATGCTAATGAGCTCGCACAGCAGATAAAAGCCTGGGGACAAGAGCTGGGTTTTCAGCAAGTGGGCATCACCAATGTGGACCTGGGTGAACACGGTGAGCGTCTGCAAGAATGGCTTAAAAAAGATTACCACGGCGAAATGTTCTACATGGCAGATCATGGTGACAAGCGTTACCGCCCGGAAAAACTGGTGCCCGATACCCTACGCATCATCACGGTTCGTATGGACTACATGCCGCCGGAAATAGAAACCCTGAAAATTCTCAACAGCCCCAACCAGGCCTACATTAGCCGCTATGCTCTGGGCCGTGATTATCACAAGCTTATGCGCAAACGCATCACCCAGCTGGGCAAAAAAATAGAGGCGGCCGTGGGCCACTTTGGATACCGCGCATTTGTGGACAGCGCTCCTGTACTGGAGCGTGGCCTGGCCCAAAAATCAGGTCAGGGTTGGATTGGTAAAAATGCAATGCTTATTAACCCCAAGGCCGGCAGTTACTTTTTTTTAGGGGAATTGTTTACCGACCTACCCCTACCCATAGACGAGCCCTTCGAAGAGATGCACTGCGGCAGCTGCCGCGCCTGTCTGGATTTTTGCCCCACCGGAGCTATCGTAGATAACCACATTGTGGATGGCCGCAAGTGCATTTCTTATCTCACCATAGAGTTGAAAGGCAGCATCCCTGAAGATTTGCGCCCCAAGATGGGCAACCGCATATTTGGCTGTGACGACTGCCAACTGTGTTGCCCGTGGAACAAATTTTCCAAACCCACCGCCGAGTCTGATTTCACCCCCAGGCATCACCTGGACAGCGCCACTTTAATTGAGTTGTTTAGCTGGGATGAACAAACTTTTTTATCCAAGACCGAAGGCACTCCTATTCGCCGCGCCGGCCACGAACGCTGGTTACGAAATATCGCCGTGGGCCTAGGCAATGCCCCCAGCAATGAAAACATCATAAACGCACTTAACAGCAGGTTAGACTTTGAATCTGAACTGGTACATGAACACGTGGTGTGGGCGCTGGATCAACACAAGCTTAAAAACAAAATTCAGGTAAGCAATGCGACTCGATAAATATTTAACCCAGTGCACAGAACTTACCCGCTCATTAGCAGGGGCTGCCATTCGCCAGGGGCGCGTGCGGGTGAATGAAAAAGTGATTAAATCCAGCTCTTTAAAGATTAACGAGCTAACTGACGTGGTGCTACTAAACGGCCAATCCCTCACGGATAAAATTGGCCC
>MAAD01000178.1 GCA_002162985.1 Bermanella sp. 47_1433_sub80_T6
CCTATGTTTGAAGCTTGATTCATTTAGCCTGACTACTCATCATCAATGATCTACCATGTTCAATTCCAGCCTTTCAGTCTATCGTTAAATTACAGCTAAATCATTGATTAAATTCACGAAATCAACAACTCATTTTGACCATAGTGGACCTTCTGATTTGTTAGTCAGTAGCTCTAATACCGAATCATGTTCCTTTTGCTCAATCTCACTCACACCCCATGCTTTCAATTGAGAGGCCATCGCCGCATCAATCTTAACAGCTGAGGCAACCACACCCTCCTTACCTTGTGAGCTTGCAGCAGAATCTAAAATTAAATTGGTTTGCCCGCCCGTCATGAGCAGATAAACATCGGCCAGGATCTCGGAGTCTAATAACGCGCCATGCAATTCACGATGACTGTTATCTATGCCGTAGCGCCTGCATAAAGCATCCAGGCTGTTACGCTGCCCCGGGTGCATCTTTCTGGCAAGCACTAGGGTGTCGAGAATGGTGCAAATATCTGCAGTCTTAGGGTAGCCACTTAATTGGCCAAACTCCCTATCCATAAACCCCACATCGAAGGGCGCGTTATGTATCACTAGCTGGCCGCCGCTAATGAAGTCTATGAAGTCATTGGCGATATTGGCAAATAGTGGTTTATCCTGTAAAAACTCATCGGAAATGCCATGCACTTCCATGGCTTCAGGGTCTACCAGGCGCTGCGGATTAACATATTGATGGTATTGGCGACCGGTGAATTTCCGATCAATTAGCTCAATGCACCCGATCTCAATGATCTTGTGCCCTTCTCCTATACCTGTGGTTTCAGTATCCAGTACAACTTGACGCAAGAGCTACCCCTTAAAATTCGTATTTTCACAACCCATGTTGGCCAAATAATCGGCCCGTTCATTGCCCGCGTGGCCACTATGACCCTTCACCCAATGCCAGGCCACAGTATGGTCGACCAATACTTTATCGAGGCGCTGCCAAAGGTCCTGGTTTTTAACCGGCTGTTTGGCTGCCGTTAGCCAATGACGCTTTTTCCAATTGGCCATCCACTCCAGCACGCCTTTGCGGACATATTGAGAGTCTGTGGTTATTTTTACTTCGCAGGGTCGCGTTAACACTTCCAAGCCCTGAATGGCCGCCATAAGCTCCATTCTATTGTTGGTGGTGAGCGCCTCCCCTCCGTAAACCTCTTTTTTCTTATCACCATAACACAATAGCGCACCCCAGCCTCCGCGACCGGGGTTGCCCTTGCAGGCCCCATCTGTATATATATTAACGATTTGCGACACGAGCCCCTCTCGTAGTTGGTGCCACCACTGGAATTCTGCGGCCGGCCAAAACGCGCCATTGTGGCCGAACTGGTGTTCTTCCTGCAACCAGTTTACGGGCAATTAATATATATACACCGCCAAAGGGTGAACCCATATCACCAAGCAGGGCATCCAGCTTCTTCGAGGCATCAGGAAAATAACGCAAAGCAAAGGGCGGCATAAACAATGCGGACTGCGATTGCTCTACCCTAAAACCCAGTAGCGTTAGCCAGTCAATCACCCGCCTGCGGCTTAGATGGCGTCCGCCGGCGGGCATTAAGGTACGCGGCATTAATCGACTCCAGCCCCAGGCACTCCAGGGATTAAAACCCACAATAACCAAATAACCATTGGGCACCACAGTGCGGGCAGCCTCCCGCAGACATTGATGAGGGCTAGCGTTAAAGTCCAGCACATGATGAGCCACCACGCAGTCCAGGCAGTTCTCGCGAAAAGGCAATTGCTGATAATTCATCTGCAGCTGACTTGAGCCGTTCTGGCCAGGCTCTTCACTTGCCAGAAAGTGATGTTTAAGGGTACTGCTCTTCACCACCATCTCGTTAAGTGCACTGTATTGCAGCAAATAATGACCATTTAAGTCGGGCAGGCAAGCCGCCAGTTTTTCCACCTCAAATTCTATGAGTTTTTTGGCCAGATTACTTTTGCGCCACTGGTTATCCATATTCACCCTTATTTACGCCAAGTAATTCTCAAGTCACGCAGACACTTCTTGACCACAAAGCCAACGCTTCATAAACTGCCAAGCCCAAAGTGACATGCCGGTGTATTACATTGTTTTTTCGTAGCTTTTTAACTGTTGTATTGCTATTAATAATGGTCGGCTGTATGCCGGTCAAGCCCCAGATAGAACCAATTCCTATCCCGGCACCCCCTACCTTGCTGATTGAACCAACCCCAAGCACAACCGAGCACAGCATGCGCAGTGGCGCGCTCTTAAACAGCCATGATGATATATGGCAAAGGGTGCGCGATAACTATCAACTGGATAATAACATCAATAACCAGCGCATTGATGCTCAACTGAACTGGTATAAATCCCATCAGAAATACCTTAACAGAGTGTCAAGCCGAGCCTCACGTTATATGTACTTCATCATGGAGCAAATCGAAGTAAGGCATATTCCTGCTGAGATTGCCCTGCTACCCATAGTTGAGAGTGCCTTTGATCCGTTCGCCTATAGTCATGGGCGGGCATCCGGGGTGTGGCAATTCATTCCCAGTACTGGCAGGGCGTACAACTTGCAGCAAGACTGGTGGTTTGATGGGCGCCGCGATATTCGCCAATCCACTATAGCAGCCCTTAAATTTTTGAAAGGACTGTCACGAGAATTCAAGGGCGACTGGATGCTGGCGCTGGCGGCCTATAATTCTGGTGCAGGTACCGTTCGCAAGGCCATTCGTAAAAACAAAAAACGCGGGCTGCCCGTGGATTTTTGGTCACTATCACTGCCTAAAGAGACCAAGGCCTACGTGCCCAAACTCTTAGGTCTGGCCAGGCTGGTAGCCGACCCCGCTAAATATGGCATCACCCTTCCCAAAATTGATAACAAACCTTATTTTGCAGTCATTAAAACTGGCAGTCAGATGGATTTAAGTCAGGCCGCTCAGATGGCAGACGTTGACCTGGAGGAAATTTACAAATTAAACCCTCAGTACAATCAATGGTCCACCAACCCCAATGGGCCCCATGAAATACTGGTGCCCGTATCAAAGCAGGCACTTATCCTTAAAAACCTAAAAAACCTACCCGCCAATCAACGCATTAAGTGGCAACGCTATAAGGTAGTTGCAGGTGACTCACTTTCATCCATATCAAATAAGTTTCACACCACGGCGCAGGCCCTTAAGCAGGTTAACCCGCTACAAGGCAGTGTTATAAAAATTAACGATATGCTCTTGATTCCCACAGCCTTTAATAAATTAAGCAGCTACACCTATAGCGCTAATAACCGCCTTAGCAAAAAGCAAAAAAACACCAGAGGCCCCAAAGGTTCAACACGCATCAGCCATAGGGTAAAAGCCGGTGATTCATTTTGGAGCTTGGCCAAGGCACACCAAGTATCCACCATGAGCATCGCCCGTTGGAATGGCATGGCTCCTAAAGATACACTGCGACCTGGGCAAAAATTAATTATTTGGTCCAAATCCCAACTGGTAAAGACTGAACGCGAAGTCATACGCAAGATTCACTATAGAGTTCGTAATGGCGATAGCCTGCACCGTATTGCCGACAAATTTAACGTTAAGGTTCACGATATAAAGCGCTGGAACCCAAGCAGCAAGAAAAAATACTTGCAACCCGGTGATAAGCTGGTGCTCTATGTGGACGTGACTCGAGCCAGCTAGATTACTTTGTTAAATGGCCAGCACCTGCTAACTTTAAGTTAACCCCTTCTCTCCTTAAGCAGGTAATATGGCAGGTCTTTGGGATGAGCTATATTCGAATAAATTGTATCTACCTCCCTTGCCTACTGGCTCTGGCTTTAAATGCATACGCGCAACCACTGCCAGACGAATTAACCTGGGAAACCAATAACGATTCAGAAGTCTGGGCGAATTTAAATGCCCCAAAGGGGGGCTCCTACACAAGTTTCATTTCGTCATACCCAGGCACCTTAAGAACAATAGGCCCTGACTCGAACAACTCTTTCCGTGAACACATTGATGGGAACCAGTTAAGCCTTACCGCCTTCCATCCCAACAGCCAAGAAATTCTCCCTCAGCTAGCGACCCATTGGGCCTATGGAAAAGACGAAAGAACGGTTTATTACAAATTAAACCCTGCGGCCAAGTGGAGTGACGGGATAACACTGAGTGCCGATGACTTTTTATTTACCTACAGCTTATTAGGCTCTAAACGAATTAAGGACCCCTGGTACAACCATCATTATCAAAAGCGCATCCTGTCGGTAAAAAAATATGACGACCACACCATATCCATCACTGGGGCCGTGGCTCGTCCCCGTGAAGAGCTGCATTACTTCTATGGAATGACGCCACTACCCAAACATTTCTTTCAATATGCATATGTCGACTGGGTCAAAGATTATAACTGGAAAATTACGCCCAACACTGGCCCCTATCAAATTAGCAAGCTAACAGCTAATCAAGAGATTGAATTTACACGTAAAAAGAATTGGTGGGCTAAGGACCAAAAATACAACTTAGGCAGATTTAACGTTGATAAAATTATTTTTAAAGTCATCCCTGATGCCAACGTTGCTTATGGAGAGTTTGAAAAAGGCAAGCTGGATAATTTCAGCCTACCCTCACCTGACTTTTGGCACCACAAAGCCACGGGAAGCCTTTATAACAATGGTTACCTGGAGAAATTTCTATTTTTCAACGACGCCCCTAGAACAAGCTCCGGTCTGTTTTTAAACTTGGACATGCCAATACTGCAAGATAAAAACATTCGACTGGCACTGGCTCATTCAATGAGCTTCAAGCACGCACCAGTCGGCGATTATTTTCGGCTAAATGCCTTTCACACAGATTACGGAAGCTATAGCAATCCAGGTATTTTAGCGCGCCCATATGACCTGGAAAAAACAAACCACCTCCTTGATGAAGCTGGCTGGATGTCACGGGACCACGACGGCATAAGAATAAAGAAAGGCTCACGTTTAAGTATTGATCTTATGTACCACAACAAAGAGCACAGCCAGCGCTGGCGCATTTTTAAACAAGATGCGTTAAAATCCGGTATAGAAATTAAACTGGATTTACAAACCCCTTCCCACCATTATCAATATACACGCCAAAAACACCATCAAATGAGCCATATGAAGTTAAGTGCGAGCTTTAGGCCGGTTTTTTGGGAGCACTTCCATAGTGACAATGCCCACGCGGTCAACAGCAATAATATAACCAACACCGACAACCTTGATATTGATAAATTGATTGAGGCCTATAGTAATGCGACGTCTAAGGTTGAGAGAGTATCGAAGGCCCACGCTCTAGCCACCGCTATTCATGATAGTGCTGTTTTTATACCAGGCCATAGCATGCCTTATGCAAGAGGTGCTCATTGGCGCTGGATCAAGCTTCCCACATGGGTGGGCACAAGAAGCACTACTGACCTTTTTGAGCCTTTTGGTAATGGGGGGTTATTCTGGATAGATGAGCAGCAGAAAATTGATACCCGATCTGCGCGGAAGAGCAAAATTAAATACCCCATTGTGAATGAGGTTTTTGATCAATTTAAAACCGAGACTGAGAATTAGCCATAAAAAAAGGGCCTTACGGCCCTTTTTTTAGTTTCTATCAATACTTGCCTTGTCCAGGAAATGCTGATTGTAAGCCTTATATTCATTATAGGACTTACCACGTTCGACTTTTTGCTCATCGCTGTCATCGGTATTAGCAGACAAGGATCGATTCACAGCATCCAGCCTCACTAGCGCTTGATTGCCCCCACTCAAGTCAACCAAGTCAAAGCTGGCTATGCCTTGGGTTCCTAAGGCCATAGTGAAGGCTTTAGCAATAATAGGCGCATCGACCCCCTTGGCATTACGAGATTTATCCTTGAGACTGCTCCAGGCCGTACCCAGTTCGCCTTGCTTGGCTGAAGCCAGAGCGCCTTCAAGCTGAACACCTAACGACTCCATTCCTTTTTCAGTACGAAGCTGAGCTTCAATCTGAGTAGCAACTCGATCAAATGACTTCACCACAGACTCCTTAAACGAAGCAAGGTGTAAGACAACGGCTCGACCGTCTTCCAACTCGATCACTTCGCTGTTGGAATCATCGAACAATACCGATTCTGAAAATGCAGCGGTGGTAACTTTTGAATTTTGTGCAATACCGCTTTCACCTTGACGAGTAAATTCAGCACTGGTTTGAACCTTTAAGTTTAATGCTGCCGCTGGAGCCTGCAGATTGCTGGCAGAAAACGACTCGTCATTGAGGGATTCAAGACGCTCAACATACAAAATCTGAGATTTTTCCCTCTTAATTTCTTGCACTAGGCTATCTTTCAGATCATCAAATGCTGCCACTTCAGGTTGACGTGTACCAAGCAGCTTGATTAGGTGTAGGCCGTCTCGAGTCTGTACAACTTTTGAAACCTGGTCTTTATTTAACCCCATTAAGGCATCGCTAAATTCACTTTCATATACGTCAGCTGTTGAAAACCCCAGGTCTCCTCCTGAAAACTTGGATGTATCGTCTTGAGAGTATTGTTCAGCCAAGGTTGAGAAGTCTTGCCCTGCACTTAATTTCGCCTGAACTTCATTTAGCGTGTTACGCGCTTGGTCGTTATCATCCAATAACAATATATGGGCAGCACGGTATTCACGCTTTGCGGCTGACTCTTCAGTTATGATGTCGTAGCGTTCCTGGAGTTCAGTCTCATCAACTTCTGCCAAAGCAAGCAGATCGGAACGTTTTAGTTCCAAATAATTAACCACCACGGTTTCCTGTGTCATGAAGCGACTGGCGTTAGCATCATAATAGTTTTCTTTATCTTCCTGGCTGACGGTTACACTTTCTTTTGCAGCGGCCAATGTATACTCAATATAGGAGAAATCACGTGTCTGTGACTCCAATTGCGCTGAACGCTGCTCTTCGGTCACTGTAGCAAATGAGGTTAACTGCCAAGCCGATTGAGCCTGCTGACTAGATAAATTGGAACGCAGTAGCTCTCTATGAGTGGCACGAGTAAAACCTGCACTTCTTAATATAAGGTCATATTGGTCACGATCAAACTGACCATTCACTTGAAATTCAGGAGATTGAACAATCAGCTTATCAATTGCCTTATCCGAGAAATAAATACCACCTTCATTGGCGGCTTGCCTAAGAACGGTTTCACCAATAAGACTCTCAACCGCTGATTGACGTAACATTTTGTCATTCAAGATTGATGGATCAAAATTTTGACCAAATTGAGCCTGCAATCGACGCTTTTGCAGTTGAACCATTTGCGACACTTTAAATTCACTAATTTCTTCACCGTTTACTTCGGCGGGAGCAGCCTCACCGCCACCTAAAGCCACGATGCTTTCAATACCAAATAAAGCAAATGTTAAAATGATGAGACCAACAATTAACTTGGCAACAATTCCTTTAGAGCCATCACGAATAGCTTGAAGCATGAACCCACAACCTTTATTAGAATTCTTATTTCCAGAGAAAAAAAAAGCGCATCAAGCAAGATGCGCTTTTAAAGATCCGGTTATTACAATGAGGAAAGCGTCAAAGTATTAACCGGACAGTACTAGTTTACCGCGTCTTTAAGGGCTTTACCTGGCTTGAAGCCTGGAACTTTAGCCGCTTTAATTTGAATAGGCTCGCCGGTTTGTGGATTACGGCCGGTACGGGCTGCACGATCTTTCACAGAAAATGTACCAAATCCAACCAATACAACTTGATCGTCATTTTTTAGCGCGCCAGTGATGGCTTCGATGGTGGCATCTAAAGCACGACCCGCTGCTGCTTTTGGAATGTCTGCTGAAGCTGCAATGGCATCAATTAATTCAGATTTGTTCACACTAATCCCCTTAACAAGATTTGGTTATTGTAGATGTAAATAGTTACGGCCAAGCGGTGCTGCTTTGACAATAAAATAAAAGTGCTGGAAGTTATACCAGCGTAAGCCTTAGAGTCAAGCCCCATGAGGCTTTTTAAGCTAATGCGTTCTCATTTGTGTCTGCTGATTCTGCTGGGTTAAGGCTTCTTTTTCAATAACCGATGCAACATTTTTTTGCAGATTACCTACTAAAGCTGCCTCTATAACCTCGTCCACCCATTTCACAGGTATGATCTCCAATTCCTGTTTAATATTATCCGGGATTTCCTTAAGGTCGCGTTCATTTTCGTGGGGAATTAAGACTGTTTTGATGCCACCACGATGTGCCGCCAACAGCTTCTCTTTTAAGCCGCCTATGGGCAATACTTTACCCCTGAGTGTTATTTCGCCTGTCATGGCGATGTCCGACCTGATCTCAGTATTGGTAATAACCGACATTAACGCGGTTACCATACCCACACCGGCGCTAGGGCCGTCTTTCGGAGTAGCGCCTTCCGGCACATGGATGTGTAAATCATGTTTCTCGAAGAAGTCGGTAGGCAAGCCAAACCCCGAAGAGCGACTCTTCACGACGGTTAGGGCCGCCTGAATGGATTCCTGCATGACATCACCCAAGGAGCCGGTTTTTACAATGCGACCCTTGCCAGGCAAAATAATGGCTTCGATGGTTAATATTTCACCACCAACTGAGGTCCAGGCGAGGCCGGTAACCTGCCCCACCTGGTTCTCTTCCTCCGCCAAACCGTAGTGGAATTTTTGAACACCTAGATATTCTTCGATCATATCGGGTAGCACTTCAGCTTTTAACTTCGCCGACTTATCCATTATATTCTGTTTAACCACCTTACGGCATAGCTTACCCATTTCACGCTCTAAACCACGAACCCCTGCCTCTTTTGTATAATGGCGAACTACCTGTCGAATAGACTCTTGAGGCAGCTCAAGCTCGGTCTCTTTAACACCATTATTTTTCATTTGCTTTGGCAAAAGGTATCGATCACAAATATTTAATTTTTCGTCCTCTGTATAGCCAGGCAAACGAATGATTTCCATACGATCCAACAGCGGCGCAGGAATATTCATACTGTTCGCCGTACAAATAAACATCACCTCTGACAAGTCAAAATCCACTTCAAGGTAATGATCGCTGAATGTTGTATTCTGCTCAGGATCCAACACTTCTAGTAAGGCAGAGGCTGGGTCTCCACGATGATCCATCCCCATCTTGTCGATTTCATCTAGCAAAAACAGTGGGTTTTTAACTCCCACTTTAGAAATCTTTTGCACTAATTTGCCCGGCATGGAGCCAATATAAGTACGCCTATGCCCCCTAATTTCAGCCTCATCCCTTACGCCACCCAAGGCCATACGGATATATTTGCGTCCGGTAGCCTTGGCGATAGAACGTCCCAAGGATGTCTTACCCACCCCTGGAGGGCCAACCAAGCAAAGAATATTACCCGTGGATTTTTTAACGCGTTTTTGTACAGCTAAATATTCCAGGATACGCTCTTTAACTTCATCAAGACCATAATGATCTTCATTGAGAATATCTTGCGCTAGCTGAATATTGCTGCGTACTTTGCTTTTACTTTTCCAGGGCACCCCTATCATCCAATCAAGATAACCGCGCACAACAGAAGCCTCGGCAGACATGGGTGACATCATCTTAAGTTTGTTTAATTCTGCCTCAGACTTTTCTTTTGCTTCTTTAGGCATGCCAGAATCATTTATTTTATTCTGTATTTCTTCTAACTCGTTAGGCACATCATCCATGTCACCTAGTTCTTTTTGAATGGCCTTCATTTGCTCATTCAAATAGTACTCGCGCTGGCTTTTTTCCATTTGTTTTTTAACGCGACCACGGATGCGTTTTTCTACATCCAGTAAATCTACTTCGGATTCGATGAGCGCCATAATATGCTCAAGGCGTTCGCGCTCGCTCACCATCTCCAGTATTACTTGCTTTTCATCAAGCTTTAAAGATAAGTGTGCGGAAATGGTGTCAGCCAGACGCCCTGCTTCATCGATTTCCTCAATGGAAGCCAATACTTCGCTGGGAACCTTTTTGCTCATCTGAACAAATTGATCAAACTGAGTCGATACCGCCTTTATCATGACCAACTGCTCACGATCATTTAAAGACTCAATTTCCAGTGGTGAGGCATCGGCCTGGTAATATTCCGTGGTCTGGTCGTAATCTGTTACTTCGGCACGAAATAAACCTTCAACCAAAACTTTAACGGTGCCGTCCGGCAACTTTAATAATTGTAAAACAGTGGCCACGGTGCCAACCGAATAAATATCGATCTCGGCAGGCTCATCGGTGGCCGCACTCTTTTGCGCCACCAAGAGGATTTTTTTACCTCCGTCCATGGCCGCTTCGAGCGCTTTGATGGACTTATCACGCCCCACAAATAAAGGGATAACCATGTGTGGGTAAACCACAACATCTCGTAAGGGTAATAGAGGGAGTTTTTCAATCGTCATAAAAAGTTACCTAGTGCTGTAGCAGCGCACAAAAACATAACACTAAGATGGGGACAAACCTGCATGAATACAAGTTCTAAATAGAAAAAAGGGCCCTTAAGGGCCCTTTATATTAGCTTTTAAGCATCATCCGGCGCCACCTTGGCACCCTCAACTGTCTCATAGATCAACAATGGTTCCGAGTCACCGCTAATAACGGAATCATCTACCACTACCTTACTAACATGCTCTTCAGAAGGAATCTTGTACATACTATCCAGTAGCACACCTTCCATAATGGACCTTAAGCCTCGAGCACCTGTCTTACGCTCCATGGCTTTTTGGGCCACGGCAGATAAGGCTGAATCTCTAAACTCAAGTTCTACATCTTCCATTTCAAACAGTGCTTGATATTGCTTCACTAATGCATTTTTTGGTTCTACCAAAATTTGAATAAGCGCTTCTTCGTCTAGCTCTTCCAGGGTAGCAATAACGGGTAGGCGACCAATAAACTCAGGGATCAACCCGTATTTAACCAAGTCACTAGGTTCAACCACTTTAAGCAGAGAGCCTATATCCTTATTGTCGTCTTTTGCTTTAACAATGGCATTAAAGCCAATGCTGCTTTTCTCGGTACGATCTCGAATCACCTGATCAAGACCGGCAAAAGCACCGCCACAGATAAATAGGATGTTACTGGTATCCACTTGCAAAAATTCTTGCTGCGGGTGTTTGCGACCGCCTTGTGGAGGAACCGACGCCACCGTGCCTTCAATAAGCTTAAGCAAAGCCTGCTGCACACCCTCTCCACTCACATCACGCGTGATAGACGGGTTGTCTGACTTACGAGAGATCTTATCAATCTCATCTATATAGACGATGCCGCGCTGGGCCTTGTCTACATCGTAATCACATTTTTGGAGCAGCTTTTGAATGATATTTTCAACATCCTCACCCACGTAACCAGCTTCGGTAAGCGTGGTAGCATCGGCAATGGTGAAAGGAACATTCAGCAGGCGCGCCAAGGTCTCTGCCAACAGCGTTTTACCGCTACCGGTAGGGCCAATCAACAGGATGTTACTCTTGGTTAATTCGGTGGCTGCCTTATTACTTTCACCGTGACGTAAACGCTTATAATGATTATAAACCGCCACAGACAAGACAACTTTGGCACGATCCTGGCCAATTACGTATTCACCAAGGGTCTCTTTAATTTCTTTAGGCGTAGGCAATTGATCTGATGGCGTTTCACCCTGAGCCTCTTGTACTTCTTCGCGAATAATGTCGTTACACAGATCGACACACTCATCGCAAATAAAGACACTAGGGCCGGCAATGAGCTTTTTTACCTCATGCTGGCTTTTACCACAGAAAGAGCAATAAAGAAGTTTGCCCTTATCGTCGCCTTTACCATTTGATTCGTCGCTCATTCGACTTCCTCATGAATTCACTGCAAATTATTTTGATGCTACCGGTAAAGACATTAACCGGCAGCCTTAGAGAAACACTAGTTCAGATTTAAACTGGACGCTTCTCAAGCACTTCATCTATCAAACCGTATTCCAAAGCCATTTCAGAGCTCATGAAATTATCACGCTCAGTATCGGCCGCAACAACCTCTACCGGCTTCTCACAATGCTTGGCTAAAATACGGTTTAAGCGATCTTTAGTGCCTTTAATGTTCTCGGCATGGATTAGAATATCCGTTGCCTGGCCTTGAGCACCGCCGCTAGGCTGATGAATCATCACCTGGCTGTTCGGTAGGCAGTAGCGTTTACCCGGCTCGCCGGCTGCTAGTAAAAAAGCACCCATACTGCAGGCCTGGCCAATGCATATTGTATTAACCTTGGGCTTAATAAACTGCATGGTATCGTATATAGACATGCCCGCTGTGACAGAGCCACCCGGGGAATTAATATACAACTGAATATCTTTTTCTGGATTTTCAGCTTCCAGAAACAATAGCTGGGCCACAATTAAGTTGGCCATGTGATCCTCTACCTGCCCCACCAAAAAGATAACACGTTCTTTTAATAGGCGAGAGTAGATATCATAAGAGCGCTCACCGCGAGCGGTCTGCTCTACCACCATGGGTACAAGGCCGGACATTTGCAGTGCCGAATCTTGATTGGCCAGTAGATTATTCATGCGTTATCTCCATCAACGACTTCATAAAAAACAGCCGCCCCTAATGGTGACAGCTGTTTTGAAGTGTAGTCTGAATCGTGCCTATTTGGCACCTAATTTGATTATTGGGCGCTATTTGCCGTCTTAATCACTTCTTCATAACTACTTTCTTTTTCGTTTACTTTTGCCTTATCCAATATAAGGTCAACTACCTGTTCTTCAAGGGCAAGTGCTTCTAATTGTGCACGTTGCTCTTTATTACCTCGGTAGAATTCCTTAACTTGCTCAGGATCCTGGTAAGTAGAGGCCATTTCTTCAATTAAAGTTTCAACTTTAGCGTCGTCAGCCTTAATTTCGAATTGCTCGATAGAAGCATTAATCAACAAGCCTAACTTAACACGACGCTCTGCTTGCTCTAGGAAAAGCTCACGAGGCAACATGCCCGGCTTAAATTCTTGACCGCCACCAAACTGCTGGAAAGCCTGTTCTTGTAGGCGCTGAATCTCTTGGTCAACCAAGGCAGTAGGCACATCGATTTCGTTGGTCTTAACCAAACCGTCCAATACCTGGTTTTTGTTTTGACGCTGGATTGCTTGCTTAAGCTCGCGCTCCATGTTTTTACGAACTTCAGAACGGAAAGTGTCTTCAGAGTCGGCCTCAACGCCAAACTTCTTGAAAAACTCTTCGTTTAGCTCAGGTAATTCAGATACTTCAACTGTCTCTACCTTAATTTTGAACTCGGCATCTTTGCCTTTAAGTTCTTCAGATTGGTAGTCAGCTGGGAAAGTCACCTTAATAGTGCTCTCATCGCCCGCTTTCATGCCAACAACCTGGTCTTCAAAACCAGGAATCATGGCCTTAGAGCCTAGCGTCAGGCTATGACCTTCGGCTTTACCGCCGTCGAAAGCTTCGCCATCAACATAACCGTCAAAATCAAGTTTTACACGGTCACCGTCTTTAGCCGCATCGGCAGTTTCGGTGAAGGTAGCTTGTTGCTTACGCAATACATCTACCATGGTGTCCATGTCAGCATCGTTTACTTCAGCTTTTAACTGTTCAACTTCGATGGCATCCAGACCTTCAATCTTTACTTCAGGGTAAATTTCGAAAGTGGCTGAGAACTGGAAATCTTTACCCGCCT
>MAAD01000162.1 GCA_002162985.1 Bermanella sp. 47_1433_sub80_T6
GCTGGAATTTTATGTGGAGAACTTCATCGATGAAGACGAACTCACCTTCACCGAAGTACCCAAAAACTCCGACTACCAGTTTAAATACCACTGGCGGGTAAGCGGGCGCAGTAACTTTAGGGTGATTGCCAGCGGTGCCGAAGACAGTGTGGAAATTAAACTGGGTGAAGAGTCCGATTTTTTACAACACGAACCAGACCTGGCAGGCGGCGTGGGCATAGAAGGCTCTTACGATAACCAAGCCATCTTGTTTGATACCATCTTGCCCGGCGGCACCTCGGCTATCTTTGCCATTAGCCACAAGGAAGAAAATACCGACCTGGGTTTTGGCTCCCTTTATGACCTGGATGCAAAAGACCTGGAAAAAAGATTTAAAAACTACTATCAAACCCCATTAAGCAATGGCGACAGCCTCACCTACGGGATAGACATTAGTAACAATAATGTAGAGTATTTTTCTTCGGGGAAATTTAGTCCGTGCAACGAAGAGTTTGAAAATTGCCCACCCTTCTCATTGGGTGAAGCCTTTATTAGCAATGAAAAACTGGAAATAAACGCAGGATACGCCTTTGCCAAATACAACTGGATGGCCACCCCCTATTTAGACATTGCCATCGGCTTTGGCTTGGCTAATAACGATTATTTAAAAGACCAGACTCAACATCCAAGAATAGATGCTCGCTTGGAATTAAATGAGCGCTGGATACTCACTGGCGCCGCTGGCAAACACCATCAATTCCCGCGCCCAAGAGAGTTTCGATTCATTGCCGAGGACTTTGGTAACCCGGATTTAAAAATGCCCAACAGCGATCATTATGTGGCGGGTTTTGAATATACTCATGGCGACAGCGTCAGTGCCAAGGTTGAGGTGTATTACAAAGATATTCACGATCTGATGGTGTCCAACCCGGATTACCTCACTGATCCAGTGAATGAAAAAACCTACTTGAATGCCGCTAAGGGCGAGGCGTATGGGCTGGAGTTATTGATCAATAAAAACCTGACCGAAAAATGGTATGGCTGGCTCTCACTGGCGTACAGTAAGACCAAACGCACCGATACCCTAAGGGATATTAATTTTAATTATAGCTATGACCGTCCGTGGATTATGAATTTGGTGGCCAGCTATAAAAAATCTAATACCACCACCTATGGTTGGAAGTGGCGTTATCAAAGTGGCAACTTGTTTACTCCGGTTAACAGTGCCGAAGCAGTGGACAGCGACGGAGTAGCGGTGCCATTAAACGGGAGCGGCGATCCACTAGATGCTGATTCGGTTTATTTATGGGTGCCCACTTATGCAGGCAAAAACTCGGAACGCCTGCCCGCCTCACACAGGCTGGATTTCAGAATCGATTATGAACCCAAAGCGGATGCCAGTTATTACCTGGAAATCATTAACGTGTATAACCAGTTAAATGTGACCGAATATAAATACAGTGAAGATTTCAGCGAACGTGAAAAGGTAGAATCTTTACCCACCATTATTTCGGTGGGCATGAAGTTGGTTTATTAAGGTGTGAGATGGATTTAGACTAAATGTAGGAGGCTGCTTGCAGGCGATCAGTGTTCCAGACTTTGATAATGTCTTTCGACGCTGGTCGCCTGCAAGCAGCCTCGTACAGGGTATTATCAATTTCGGATTATGATCCGAAAAACTTTTAGCGACTCACCCAGGCCTGCATACGTTTATCCATGTTTAAACGCAGCAACCTTAAGCCTTCGTTCATGACATTAAAATGTGCGTCAATGACCGAGGTACTAAGGGTAAATATTTCATCGGCGCTGGTTTTAATGTCGCCACCGGTTAACAAGTCTTGCTCAACCATTTGGTTTAAACGCTCCAGCTTAGGCTCACACAATAAGGCATCGATAAGCGAGCTGGTAATCTCTAGCGCCTCTTGCGACAAGCCCTTGGCCTGTTCGTTAACCTTGCCTTTTTGTTTTTGTAACTGCGCCATTAAATACTTTAAACGCATCTCGCTGCCCGCATCCATTTTTCCCATGGCACACGCCGAAGTGCCCAATGCACGAATTTGCCCCACCAGTTCAATAAAACACGGCAGCACTTCAAATACATACAGGCTTAAGGCCTTGTGTTGAAAATTGGTTTGGATTAAATCTTCAGCCTGGCGACCAATGCCAGCAATGTACCTGAGCATTTGCTTAACCAGGTGACTGTGCAGCTCAAAATTTTCAATCACCTCGTCCTGGCGCCACTGTAAGTGTACGGTTTGCCAGGCACTGCAGATGTCGCTCCATTGCTGTACATCAAATAATTCATGGGTAAGGTTGAGCTCACGCTCCAATTCGCGAAAGCGCGCATTCACTTCACGGGCCAGCAAGCGGGTTTTGCTTTCAAAAAATGGGTTACCCGCCAGGGCACCATTAGTGGCGGCACGGTGCTGTTGCACCACACGCACCTGTTCAAACAAGGCTTTTACAAGGTCCAGGGCCTTGAGTCTAAGCTGCTGATTTTGATGCAATGCGGCCATAGGCGATATATCTGTCTGGGCGGCTACTAACATGTTTGCTTCACTCTTTCGCAATCATCCATAATTGTGCTGTCTTCTGTCTCTTGTGTAGCAAGTGCCATACCAAGAGCAAAAAACCAATGCTTTCAATGGATTAGAGCGTTTGTGAAGAGAATATCTGAAGAAAGCGCACGACTATTGGGCATTGAGGCACACAGAGCAGGCACTAAAACGAGGCGGGAATAAAAAGGGGTTATAAATGTGTAGTTTTGTAAATGACTTTGCACTTAGTGTTTGAGGGATTATAAGCGATCATACCCTTCGAATTACTCCCTGCATTCTTAGGATAGAGGCAATCGCTATACGACCCACATGGATGTGGGAAATGCGGATTTTGCATGGAGCAAAAATCAGCCGTTCGTCCTGAACATAAAAAACGCACCCGAAGGTGCGTAAAGGTCACACATGTAAAACTGTCTTTAGAACTGGTAGTTAACCTGGGCAGACAAGCCAAATACGTCAATTTCGTATTCGCCTGTTACACCAACGCCAGCATCGTCTTTAGCTGAGTTATCCAGCTTCTTGTTCACTTCATTTAAGCTCATGGTTTCCATATACAAGTAACCGGCCGCCACATCAATCGACAGATCGTTGTTAACCACGTATTGAACACCGGCCGTTAGCCACTGACGGTCAGAAGATGGCACACGAGCAGTACGGTGCTCATCATCAACTGGTGACTGGTCAAAGGCATAACCGGCACGTAATGCGATACGATCATTTAACTGGTAAGTACCACCCACAGAAACGGCCCAAACGTCTGTCCAGCTTTCGTCAATGTGGCCAATATAACCATCCCCTAAAGCTGTCACGTCAGAGATATCAGCAGCGGCAGTTTCTTCTTTAGCAATAATGTCAAACGACTGAAATGAAGACCAACCGGTCCAGGTGGTACCGGCCTGTAGAAGGAGCGCCTCGCTAACCTGGTGAGTAACAGCCAAGGTTGCAGACTGAGGTGTTGTCAATGGTACTTCGGAAGCCTGCGGAGCAAGTGTGGTTTGAGTCATATCACCCACCAGTGCGCCAACCGGTACAACCGCATCAGCAACACTAGAATAAACCATTACCGGGCCTTCACCATCAAATACAGAATCACCCTCTAGTGTAATTTCGATTTCGGAACGGTAGGTAAAACCTATTGTGGTGGCATCGCTTAACTTGTAAAAAGCACCTAAATTAAATCCGTAACCCCAGTCATCACCCTCTACTTCATAGTGATTTTCGTAACCTGCATTATTAGGGTCGATTAAAGGTGAGTCCTTAGAGATACCACCAATTTGTGCTTCAGCAAATGTCTGTGCATCAGCATCGCTTAGCTGATTTTGCTTAGCCCCTGCGAAAGCCAAATCATATCCAGCGTCAGCCTGTGCATTGTATGGAACCAGGTCTGTAGATTTAGACAATAAACCTTCCATATAAACGATATCGATACCGCCACCTATGCTTAACTGGTCGTTAATCTTATAGGCAAAGCTTGGCTGAATTTCTAGACTAGTAAGGGATGTTTCATCGGCATAGCCACCACCCACAAAATCACTTGAATAATCAGTGTTGGTACCAAACGGTGCAAAGATACCCAGACCCAAAGACAATTTTTCATTGATAGGGCGCACGTAATATACGAATGGGATGAAGGCTTCCCCTAAATAGTTACCGCCATCTGAATAAGGGTCAGTATCGTCAGCACCTGTCATGCCGCCTTGTGCAGCATTAACCGCATTACCGGTAAATTCGCCATTACCTTTAATATAAGTAAAACCAGCCGTAATCTGCGCACGGGCCAATTCAGTCATAGCCGCAGGGTTATAGAAAATCACCGAGGCATCTTCCGCCATGGCCGCACGGCCTGCGTGTGCTGTGCCCATACCGGCGGCACTTTGTTCATTTAATTTGTAACCAGACGCCATGGTCAGGGCCGGAGTAAGTGCAGCACCAATTAGCGCAGTGCTTAATAGAGTTTTTTTGTTAATCACGATTTTACCTCAGTCACTTTAATATCTTGGCCGTCACATCTAGCTGGACAGCCTACGACTCCGCAATCTTGTTGTTATTTGGCGGGAATTAGCGCGGCGGAGTATGCCATTAGCCATAATGCGCCACCATGGCTATATGTGTCTTTTTTGTCCAAACAGGCAGGTTTTATTCATTATGCGTATAAGAAATGAACGAAATAAGTACGAATGTACCAAAATTAGAGCTGGCGAGGTTTGGGTTATTGTTCCACAATAGCAACAGTTTTCTATATTTAGCGGGTATTCCCCATGGAACAGTTTGATCTCAACGAAATAGCCATCTTTGTTAAGGTGGTAGATGCAGGCAGTTTTACCGGTGCCGCCAAATCTCTGGGGCTGCCCAAGTCCACGGTGAGCCGCAAAATCACTCAATTGGAAGAGCGCCTGGCAGTACGTCTTCTGCAGCGAACTACCCGCACCTTAAGCCTTACAGACACAGGCAGCGCCTATTACCAGCAGTGCTCACGCATCATCAGCGATGTTCAAGAGGCCAACATTGCCGTCACCGAGATGCAGTCTAAACCTGTGGGCACATTACGCATCACCGCCCCAGTGCTGTTTGGCTCTTTAGTGTTAAGTGACATTATTGCGGACTTCTTACAGCGCAACCCGGGCATTCAGATTGATATGGTGTTAACCGATCAGTCGCTGGATTTAATTCAGGAAGGCATAGATGTGGCCTTTCGTGTGGGCGTGTTGGCCGATTCCTCCCTTATCGCTCGCCCATTAGGCGCGGTTAATATGATCACCTGTGCCAGCCCCGCTTATATAGAGGAACACGGCAAACCTTCTCATCCGGAAGAGCTTAAACAGCATCATATTCTGGGTTGGGGACAAAATTTAAACAGCTGGGATTTTGATTCACCCGAGCAGGTGAGTGTAGATTTAAAAGCTCGTGTGAAAGTAAACGATGCCTTTAGCCTTAGAAAGCTGGCCATTAATAGTTTGGGCATTGCTCGTTTGCCGGCTTTTTTATGTGCAGATGATATTAAAGCGGGACAGTTGCAGCCCATGTTATGTGACTGGAGCTATCGCAGTTCACCCATTCACGCCCTTTACCCCAGTAACCGCCACCTTAGCGTTAAGGTGCGTTCGTTTGTGGATTACATCGTGGATGAGCTTAGACATGACCAACCGTGGAATGTTGAGTTTGACGACATGCACAATTGTGATGCTTTGAATTCTAAATAGGGGCTGCCTCTTGTACGAGGCCACCCCGTGGCCGATAAGTTAATAGCTAAAATTAGGGCAGGGCTGCCTAAAAAATCGGGCATGCCCACATGGATGTGGGTATTAGGGCAATGCATGGAGCAATTGCCGAGAAGGCTGCCCTCGTACGATTCCTTTTAAGCCTGCAATTATTCCTATATAAGGCCCACTTCTCGGGCCTTGATAATAGCCTGGGTACGACTCTTCACTGCCAGCTTGGCATTGATGCGACGCGCATGGGTTTTCACTGTGTGCAAGCTGATGAAAAGATTTTCGGCAATCTCCTGATTACTCATACCCTGGGCAATTAATTTAAGCACCGCCATTTCCCGCTGACTAATCACACTCCTGGCCTGAGCAAACGCCTGGTTAGGCCCTTCCACCTTCGATAGGTCAATGTGTTTTAAGATGCCCTGCACAAAGGGTTTTT
>MAAD01000124.1 GCA_002162985.1 Bermanella sp. 47_1433_sub80_T6
CCAAGGGCCTAAGAGCACCTAAGACAGGCCAGTTAAACCCGCTTTATTGCCCGCCTGTATCTCATCATTAAACGTCACATTTTTAATATTGGGCAACTTGGCAATGGTGCGCATAACGTTAAGCCCTTCTACCGGGTAGTTTTCGATCATGCTGGCGCTCACCTCGTAGGGTTTGCCCACCGACAAACCCAAGTTAGCCGGACTTAAGCGCCAGCCATTGGTAATGTCGGAGCCACCTACTAGGTTCACCGGTAAAATAACATCCCCCGGGCGCAGGTAAGCTTCCATGAATCTAGGGTTCACGTATTTCATGGTCACATGCCCTTGTTTGTCGGTGTAGGAACGTGAACCTTCGGGGAATAATAAAAACGGTTCGTGCATGACTTTTTTAAATAGGTTGTAGTCCGTTTCATCCAGCTCGGCCAGGGTATTTGTCACGTCCTTAGCTTGCAAATAGGAAATGAGACTTTCTTTTTCTGCCTGCAATAAAGCTTCGGCGGCCATGTTAAAGCGGCTTTCCTCAAAGTTCACCACATTATCCATGAAGCTTTGGTAGTCCATACCTTCTATTAATTTTAAACCGGCATCTGGCATCTTGATTAAAAACTGGGTGCGCCGTGCATTTTTTTGCAAGGCATCTTCCAGCGGTAAGTCTTTCACCTGTGAGGTCTTTTTAGAGGGCAGGGTTAAAAACAAATTCCCCACATTGCTGGCGCCACTTTTTAATACCAGGTTTGAAAACATGCGTGGCCCAACTACGGTATTGCAGTTGGCGGTTAGGTTATCAAACCCCAATTTACGCAATACACTGCGCACAAAATAGGGCCCTAAATACCCCTCATGATGGCCAATAATAAACAGTCGATGACCTGCCGCCTTTAATACCGACGCTTCATACAAAGTACGAACCACCTGAGAGGAGGCCACTGCATTTTTACTGTCATGTTTGAAGGAAACCTGCTGCGAATCATCCCCCACTAAAATTAAATCTTTGATGTTTTTGTTTTCA
Organism: Bermanella sp. 47_1433_sub80_T6; assembly: GCA_002162985.1. Classification (GTDB taxonomy): domain Bacteria; phylum Pseudomonadota; class Gammaproteobacteria; order Pseudomonadales; family Oceanobacteraceae; genus Bermanella. Next base: position 1,010 of record MAAD01000124.1, read on the forward strand.
AGAAATACAAAAAACTTATGCCACAGGGTGCTGTCGGCCAATACCGGTGACAATGACCGATTAAACTTGAAAGGAATGGCCAATAAGCGCTCCAGCAAACTCTTACTGAACTCGCCAAAAAATGAATGCTGTAACAGCTGGTTTTTTCTGGTTTTAAGTTTATCCACTATGTGCGGAAAATGTTTTCTTACATCCAGCCCTTGAACACTGGCTTTTTGCATTACATCTTCCATGAGCTGCACCACTTTCCGGTTATGGGGCGCACGCTTTAGGGAATATATCTTGGTACGGAAAAACTCTACCAGCCCTTTAAAGTCGAAGATATTGGTTAAGGTGGTAAGCGTGTTTTTAAAGAATGCCGGGGCCGGAATTTTTAACATGATGTTAAGGGCCAGGGTTTTTACTTTATCCATCAACTCGGCTAGCCACGATATAAAGGAGAACAAACGATTACTAAGGCGGTAAAAAACATCGCTGTTGTGGATGGCCTTGAGGGATTTGTCCAAACGCCCCTTGTTATCTTGCAAAAATTGCAAAATTTCGGCCTGGGAAAGCGGCTCTTTTTTCTTTAGCCACTGCACTAATGGAAGGCTGTGATGTGTCGGTTTTTCAGTAGGGTTTGCCATCTAAGACCTGCTAGATATGTGTACTGCCAGCCGGTAATTGTAGCAAACTCATCCATCACCACAAAGCCGCCAGCCATTGGTGGCCAGTTAGCACCCTTTAGCTAGTAAACCTGTATGCCAAACTGCAACAGGCGCTTGGGCAGTACTTCATCCAGCTTGTCCAGATCCTGCGCTTGCAGCTCAATCACATTCAGTTTGTTTTGTTGATAGGCTTCTTTTTTGGCCATTTTTTGCTTGAGGTAGGCCGGGGTTTTCTCAAAGCCCCAGTATTCAAGATATACCCTGCCCTGGGGCAGATAGAAATCACACCTCAAGCCGTTATCCACAGCGAGCTCGCGCCCCACGGCATGTACTAAGCCAGCACTGTATAGCCAGTTATCCACCAGCATAAGGGCCTTGGAGCTGGCCACATGGCCATCTACGCAGGGATATTGATCGGATTGATCTGACAGGTCTTTGCCTAATAAGGCATTGAGGGTGTTTTTAAAGTGGGCTTGATCTTGTACCTGGCTGGGCCATAACACATAGGATTTACCGGTTTTGCCATCTTGCTTCTCAATGCCACCTGCCTGGCGCCCAAGTGACGTTAGCTGCCAGCCCTGCACGTCTTTGTCCAACCAGCCCATCTCTTGCAGTATGCCGTGTAAACGTTGGGTACTTAGCTGATGGCTCTTGGCGAGACTGGCCACACTGAGCAATTTAACTTCAACCTGCCTGAACAGGCTATGCTCGTTTAAACTGCTGGGCCAGACGATGTAGGTACCAAATTTCTTGGATTCGAGGTATTCGCCCCCTTCAAACTCCCCTTTGGTGGTGAGTTTGTTGACGTTGCTGCCGTCGGCCTGCTTTTCGCGCACCATCCATTTACGCTCCACCAATAGCTCAAATAATTGCTTGGAATCCATTTGCAGCAATTTAGCCAGGGCGGTGGTGGAAAGCTTTTTTGGGCTGTCTGAGACCACGGAGTGAGTCCTTGATTCTTTTGCCGGTATATTACCGTTTTTAAGAGGGATTGCACCATTGCGCTAACGAGCGGGAGGGAGTTGACTGGAATGCGTTTATGAAAGGGCGTCCATCCTTGGGATGAACGCTTTACTGGAATCGAGCGAGTGTTACTTGTAGATAATGCCTACTTTCATTTTGTCGGCGCGGTAAATATCTTCACCATCTACTTTTACAACACCCTTGGCCACGGCCATGACCATCTTCTTATTAGCCTTGCATTTTTCCATGGTCATGTGGAAAGTCACCATTTTGTGGTGAGGACGCACTTCACCCATAAGCTTCATGCCGTCTATGCCCAATGCACGCAAGCTACCGTGATACCCCATGGCCGCCAACAATACACCCGTGCTTTGCCACATGCCTTCAATGCCCAAACAACCTGGCATAATTGGGTCACCCGGAAAGTGACACTTAAAGAACCAAGCATCCACATCCACCGGCATTTCGATGACAATTTCACCCTTGCCATCCGGACCACCGGTCACATCCAGCTTTTGCACGGTTTTTAGCAAGGATAACTGATCTTCAGGCAGTTGAATCTTAATGCCTTGTACGGCCAATTGCGCCAACAGATCCACCACAGGTACGTTTTCTAGCTGGGCAAATTCATCAAGAGCTGGAGTGTCGGTCATAGTGGTATTTTCAATCTAAAAAAAGAAGCCACTATAGGAGTGAGGGTTTAGGTTGGCAAAACCGAATGAGCCATGAGGTTGACCCTGTGACTCATGATTTTGCCGTTAAAGAAAGGTGAATTAAGGCCTTTTTTGCCTTAAGTAAACAAGCGTTTACCCTGCTTGCTGGTTCATCCAAACACTCAAGCCTTGGGCGTTTAATAACACGTCGGTTTTGATCACAGTTGTTTGCTGATCTAGGGTCAGTTGGCTGCCGTGGGCTTTTAGCTTTTGTAAAAAGAACTGCAGCAAGTTGTCGGTGAGTGTAACCGTGTAAGCCGGGTCACTTGCCGGAATGTCCTTGGCCAATTGCTGGGCCATCTGAACCAGAGTATCCACCTGATTGGTTAAATCCGGGGCAAATGACTGGGGGTTTTCCAGCATACCGTAGTGGGTTAAAAACATACGCTGGGGTTTAACCGCCATTAGCTTGTTAATGGAGTTTTTTAAGGCCTCGGGATCAAATTGCACCGGGGTGGTGGTGACAAACAAAAAGGCGCCGTTTTCATTGGTTAATTCTTGATAGGCCAGGCCAAAGGTATCGCCACTGAAAAACCCTTCACTTACCTCATCATAAATACAAAAGTGATGACGGGCATGACCGGGAGAATCCAGGAAGGTTAACGTGCGCTGGCCCAGAGTAAGTTGTTCATTATCCTTGGGGCTAATAACCCGCTCTTTGGCCACCGGCAACAAGTCACCATAGGTTTTATTAAATTCGGCCTCGCCATACACAGCGGTGGCACCGGCCTGTAACTTACTGGGGTCGATCATATGGCGCGCGCCTTTTTCATGAACCACTAGGGTGGCGTTGGGTAACTGCTGCATCAGCAGGCCCACACCGCCGGCGTGATCCAGGTGCACGTGGGTGGGAATAATGTATTTTACCTGTTCGGGTTTAAGGCCCAGCTGTTTTAAACATTCAAAGATTAGCGGCACGGTATCTTTAGTGCCGGTTTCAATGATGGCCACGTCGGCGCCGTCTTGCATTATGTAACAGGCAGCCATGTTAGGGCGTTGAAATGCGGTATCCAGTTGAGTGATACCCCAACCTAAATCAAGCATGTTAATCATGTTATTACTCTTATTATTTGGCTCTTGTTAACTCTATTTGAGCCTTTGATATTTTTTACTAGGGCGTTGAATGGCCAACACTATGGCGCATAACGCGCAAGTTGGCCATGGCCAAAAAGCGCGAATGAATGGTCATAATTGACAGAGCAGCGGATTAT
>MAAD01000027.1 GCA_002162985.1 Bermanella sp. 47_1433_sub80_T6
TTATCTGTCATCTTGTTTTCCAAAATCTGTATCTGCACCCGTGGCAGACCATATCAGTATTCCCCAGCCAATCAAAAAGACCAGCCCCCCTAATGGGGTAAGCAATGCCAGGCTTCTAATGTCGGTCAATGCCATGAAATAGAGGCTGCCGCTGAACAATAATATGCCCATTATAAAACTGTAGGCCGCTTTATCCAATCCCGGCCATGTGGGCCAAAGTTTAATGGCAAAGGCCAGTATTAATATAGCCAAGCTATGAAACTGCTGATATTGCACACCCGTCTCTATCCAGCCCAATGCCTGGACTGATAGGTGTGCCTTGAGGGCATGGGCAGCAAATGCCCCGATTAACACGCTACTGGCCCCTAATACGGCGGCCATAATGAGCAGGAATTTATTTGATTTCATAAGGTGGGCAAAGATACTGGGATAGAGGAATAAAGCAAGCCAGCAAATACACAAAAGCCGACACTAGGTCGGCTTTTGACAGGCTATTGGAGACGTTAAGCCATTTCGCTTAACATGCCTTTCACCTTGTTCATGGCGTTTTTTTCCAGCTGGCGAATACGCTCAGCCGATACACCGTATTCGGCGGCCAATTCATGCAAAGTGGCTTTATCATCCTGTAACCAACGACGCATCAAGATATCCTGGCTGCGATCATCCAGTTCCAACATAGCTTCTTTAAGGCGCGTGGTGGAATCCTGTTCGTAATCCTCTTGCTCTACCGTGGCAGCAGGCTCGAAGCGATGATCTTCCAAATAGTTAACCGGTGCCTTGAAGGCAGAATCATCGTCATCGGCCACCGGGCTATCGAAGGTAGCATCATAGGCGGTCAATCGACTTTCCATCTCATGCACATCTTTGAGCTTTACACCCAAATCATCGGCGATGTTTTGCGCTTCGTTTTGGTTTAACCAACCCAGCTTCTTCTTGGCCCCACGTAAGTTAAAGAACAATTTACGCTGGGCTTTGGTGGTGGCCACCTTAACGATGCGCCAGTTTTTCAAAATGTATTCGTGAATTTCGGCCTTGATCCAATGAACTGCAAAGCTCACCAAACGCACACCCACTTCAGGGTTAAAGCGTTTTACGGCCTTCATTAGACCCACGTTGCCTTCTTGAATTAGGTCGGACTGGTTTAGGCCATAACCGCTATACGAGCGCGCTATGTGCACAACAAAACGTAAATGAGATACCACTAAATGACGGGCAGCTTCTAAATCACCATCAAAATATAAACGTTCTGCGATCTCTTTTTCTTCATCCGCAGTTAACACAGCAATGCCGCCGATCGCATTTAAATAGCCATCGATGTCGCGACCTGGCGTTAAACTAGCGATGTTTTGGGCCATAAGGCTGGTGTTCATTTGTTCTTTTTCTCCTTGTAACGCCTGATTATTCAAGCATTAGCTAATTAACTGTTTGGCAGTGTAGCACCGCCTTTTTTAAGCGCCAAGGCCGTAATCGGCACTTTTTCGCAATTCTTTGTTCCCCTAAGGAAACATTATCAAGTTAGAGCATATTGAACATGTAAAGTTCGGCCACCTAAATTGATGCAGCTCAATTTACTTGCCTATTAAGCGTTAATATTTAAGGCTTAATCTTGGCCAAATGCCGCGAAACCGCCAGCCAGGCCCCAAACCAGCCCAGCAGCACACCGTCAAAAATCAGTAACAGGCTGTCGCCCAGACTCAGCCCCTGCAGCACAAAATCGCTGCCATACAGGCTAATGAGGTTTTCAATGGGGCCAGAAAGCCAATAAAGCCCAATACTGAGCAGCATATAAGCAATAAGCCCGCCACCTAAACCAAACCAGATGCCTGTGTATAAAAACGGCCGGCGTACAAAAGCATCTGTGCCCCCCACCAGTTTTACTACCAGGATCTCATCGCGGCGACTCTCGATAGACAGGCGTATGGTATTACCAATGATCAGCAATACCGCCAAGCCCAATAACGCCGCCAGGGCCCACACTAATCGCTGCCCCAGTTCCATGAACTGAAACAGGCGCTTCACCCAAAGTAAGTCCAGTTGCACAGACTCCACGTGACGCAATTGGGAGAGGGCCAGTTCCAAGTCTTCCACAGCACCGCTACCCTTGCCATCCAACTTAGGTATGACACTGATGACACCCGGTAACGGGTTATTCTCAAGACCTTGAACCACGTCACTGAGGCCGGTAGAGGCGCTAAATTCAGACAGGGCTTGCTCAGGGCTAATGTAAACCGCCTGGGCTACGGTGGGCATATCTTGAATGTCCTGGGTCAGGGCTTGCGCAAACCTGGGCAAGGTATTGGCTTTAAGGTAAACAGAGATTTGACTGCTCTGATCCCAGGCACGACTGAGTTGCTTGACGTTTTCCAGGGACACATACAGGGTCATGGGCAAAGCCAGGGCGATGGCCAGCACCACCCAGGTCATGGCACTGCCACCGGGGGATTTAAGCAAGCGCAGTAAACTTTCCACGGCGGTTAATTTATGGTGCTGCACATAGGCAGCCCAACGGCTTTGCAGGGTTATTCTGCTTTGTCGAGCCCCGCCGCTGGCGGTGACCTTTGAATAGAGGTTGTTTTTAGCCACGTGTCACCCCACTTGTCGAGCCGCCAGCGGTGCGCTCACCCGCTGCTCTTTCCCCCAGCAGACGACCATCCTTCAGCGCGATCACTCTGTGGTCCAAGCGACCAATTAGATTCAGGTCGTGACTGGCGATTAATACCGACACTCCCACGTCATTAAATTGCTCAAACAGATTCATGATCTCACGACTGAGTTTTGGGTCTAGGTTACCTGTGGGTTCATCGGCCAGAATGAGGCTGGGTTTGTTCACCACCGCGCGAGCAATGCCTACACGTTGTTGTTCACCGCCGCTGAGTTCGATGGGGGATTTCTTTTCGTAACGTAGCAGGCCCACCTTATCGAGGGCGGCTCTTACGCGGCGCTCCAGGTCACGGCTGGTATAACCACTGATGCGTAGGGGCAAGGCCACGTTTTCAAACACGCTGCGGTCAAATAACAATTGGTGATTCTGAAATACCACGCCCACACGGCGGCGATGGTAGGGGATTTGACCATTGGATAAACGCGCCAAATTCACCCCATCCACCAGCACTTGGCCGTGACTGGCTTTCTCCATGAGCATGATTAACTTAAGCAGGGTACTTTTGCCGGCCCCCGAGTGACCGGTAAGAAAGGCAATCTCGCCCTGGTTGATCTCGAAGCTCAATTCACTCAGAGCCTGATGACCACCTGGGTAGCTTTTGCTGACGTTGTCGAAGCGAACATGGGCCAAGGCTTAATTCCCCAGGTTGTTGTTATTTTTATGGGTGTTTAGGGTTATCGGGTTCTTATTCTGCTGAGAACAGCGCCTGAATAAACTGGTCACGGTCGAAAGGTCTTAAATCATCTATCTGTTCGCCCACGCCGATGAAGCGCACCGGCATGGCCAGCTCTTTGGCGATGGCAAACAACACTCCGCCCTTGGCAGTACCGTCCAATTTACTCACGCTTAAACTGGTGACGCCCACCGCCTGTTGGAATGTCTTAGCCTGGCTTAACGCGTTTTGGCCGGTGGCCGCATCCAGTACTAACATCACCTCGTGAGGTGCGCTGTGGTCGAGCTTCTTCATGACACGCACTACTTTTTCAAGCTCTTGCATGAGGTGGGCTTTGTTTTGCAAACGTCCGGCGGTGTCGGCGATGACGATGTCTATGCCCTTAGCTTGCGCAGATTGCACCGCATCAAATATCACCGAGGCACTGTCAGCACCTGTGTGCTGAGCCACCACAGGCACGTCGTTACGTTCGCCCCAGGTCTGTAGCTGTTCAACCGCGGCGGCACGGAAAGTATCACCGGCAGCCAACATAACGGAATGCCCTTCACCTTGAAAACGCTTGGCCATCTTGCCGATGGTGGTGGTTTTACCCACACCGTTCACGCCCACCATTAATATCACGTAGGGCTTTTGTGTGGTGTCGATTACGAGAGGCGCATGACAGGGGGCCAGCATCTCACTCAGGCTAACCTTAAGTGCTTCATACAAGGCATCGCTGTCTTTCAATTCTTTACGGCTGGAGCGCTCGGTTAAATCGTTAATGATTTCCTGGGTAGCGGCCACACCCACGTCGGCCATTAATAGCTGGGTTTCAATTTCTTCCAGTAGGTCATCATCGATCTCTTTTTTACCCAGTAGCAAGGTGCCCAAACCACCGGCCAGGTTACCGCGAGTGCGAGACAAACCGGATTTAATACGGGAGAAAAACCCCTGACTGGCAGGCTCGTCCTGCTCAACTGGCGCTTGCACTACCACAGCTGGCGCTGACACTTCTTCAACTTCAGGCGCTACTTGCTCAGGCTCTAGTTGCTCTGGCTCAGATGGCGCCGGAGATGAATCTTCGCTGACAGTATCCGCCTGAGATGCTTTTTCTGCCGCCTTTTTTTTGGATTTACCCCAACCGAACATGGGCCCATTTCCACCTAATAAAATAAAACAGCTATCCTAACATTAGTGGCCTTTAAAAACTGTATGGCAATATAAAAAGTCGGCCCCACGCACAAGGATCTGCATGAGTTCTTCAGCCAAACCCCAGTTCAGTCGCATGAGCCTTAACCTGCTGATGCTGGTCTCTATCGTGCTGATTGTCATTTTGTACGAGCCCGCGGCCAAGCAGGCCGAGCAACCCTTGCCCGCCGCTCCCACACTCAACGCCAGTATTTGGCTAAGCGATAGTGGTAGTAAAATTTGGTTTCACCCCGCCCTGGCCGATACCATAGAAATACAGTTCTGGTACAAAGCGGGTTTCCGCTACGACGGACAACACAAAGGGCAAGCGCACCTGTTGGCGCAATTACTAAAATATGAAAGCGTGCAGCGCAAGTTGCCCATGGAAATATCTTTAGATCAGGACTTTATTAAAGTCGTCCTGCATTTGAGCAGCTCACCCATCAGTCTAAAAAAGCAAATAGAGCAAACTGTAGCCCTGCTATATCACCCTAAACTGAACAACTCTCTGCTTAATAAATTACGCCAGCCCAGCTCCAGCCTTAGCCAGGATTTACGCCAGCAAGCCTACGGTCAGCATGCCTATGCCGGCCCACAACGGGGTACCCAGGAATCTCTAAGCCAAATTAGCCGGGCCGATTTACAAAAATTCCATCATGAGTACATACACCCCAAGCGCCTGTTTGCCAGCATAGTGGGGGATGTAAACGAGCGCAGTGCCGGCATTATTATGGAAACCCTATTACCCAACTCCCGCCGCCACCCTGCCAGCGACCCACCCTTGATACCGCAAACTGTCAGCTATGCCAGCCGCGACAATATGGCGATTTTGGTGAAACCCGGCCTTAACAACCTTGGTAAGCAATCCCAGCAAGTTCGCCTGGTAAAAGATTATTTGCTCATGCAAGTGCTACAGGATTTGCTACCCAGCCAAATTAAGTGGGTAACAGGGCAAAGCAACAACACCATTTACCTGCAACAGCTGGCGCAATTTAGACAAAACATGCGGGATAACGCGGATTGGGATATGATACTGCGCGCAAAACGCCGGCTTGCTAGCCACTGGTTGCAGCAAGCAGAAGGGGCCAAGGCCTTAAGTCGTTACCTGGTTCACTTAAATGCCTACGACTTACCTGTGAATCACATGCAGCTAAATCTCAATCACTTGCAATCCATCACCATGGACAGCTGGCAACAGTTTTACCAAACACAATTAACGGAACTTACCTTTTAAAGTTTCAGCGCCTGCACACATTTCATTAAGGTTCTAATATGGCTAAAAAATCAGGCAACCGCTTAAGAATTATCGGTGGCCAATGGCGCAGCCGTTTTTTGCCTTTTCCGGATGTGGAAGGCCTGCGCCCCACCACCGACCGAGTACGTGAAACCCTGTTCAACTGGTTGCAACCTGTGGTGCATGGCGCGGCCGTACTGGACGTATTTGCCGGCTCTGGCGCCCTGGGCTTTGAAGCTTTATCTCGTGGTGCTGGTAGCCTGACCTTAATTGAGAAAAACCCCCAAGCCGCCAAACAGCTCATGGAAAACATCCAAACCCTTAACACCTCGGATGCCCAGGTCAAACAGGCAGATGCCCTGCACTATTTAGCACAGCAACAAACGCCCTTTGATTTGATCTTTTTAGACCCGCCTTTTAGCAAGGGGTTGTTGCCTGAATGTATTGCCTTAATAGAGAGCAATCACTTATTGGCGGATAACGGCTGGATATATATCGAGAGCGAACAGGATTTGGCCAGCCTGAATTTACCATCTAGCTGGGGATTGCATCGCGAGAAAAAAGCAGGGCAAGTGAGGCTTTGTCTGTACCAGAAACAAGGTTAACTCCCGGCTGTCCCTGCGATTGTTAGAACTGCCTTCCTAGGTTAATTACCTAGGAAGGCAGTGTTAAAACTAGGAAGGTAAAACGGCCATCTGCTCCAAGGACTGCCCCAATTGCGCCGCCAAGTGCGCCACAGGCTCCCGAAACTCTTCTGTAAGGTAAGGGCGTTCCATGGCAAATATTTGATAGATGCCGGCATTCAACAACTCCCGACTCTCTTCCTGCCCATCTTCCACCAGCAAGTTGCTATGAATAAAACCAAACCAGGACGTCACTAAAATCCAGGTATTTAATGCCAAAGCCCGCAGTTCTTCATCGCTGGCTTTCAACATGCCGCTGTCACGCAAACCAAAGTAAATATTTTGGGTGGCATTTAGGCAACGCTTAAAAAATGTATTGTAGCGCTTACGCAGTTCATCATCATTTTGTAACAGGTGCTGCAAATCGCGATGAAGAAAACGGTAATCCCACAGCCCCTGAAAAATCTGCTGTAAATAAATGAGCTTGTCGTTAATGACCAAAGGCCGGTCGGTGGGCACTGTTAGGTGAATATCCACCTGCTTCTCGTATACCAGGTAAATATCAAAAATAATCTGTTGTTTGTTTTTAAAGTGGTAATACAAGTTACCTGGACTTATGCCCAAGTGAGAGGCTATATGGTTAGTGGTGACATTGCGCTCGCCCTGTTCATTGAACAATTCTAGGCTAGCCTGAATGATGCGATCGCGGGTTTTCATGTCTATTAAGCACCTTTAAATAACGATGTTCTGGGTGTTAGCAACTAAACACAGAGGGATTGTACAAAAAAAAGCCATTGACCTTTAGAGTAATAGCTCTAATAAT
>MAAD01000250.1 GCA_002162985.1 Bermanella sp. 47_1433_sub80_T6
GCCTGGGGTGTTTGTTCCAGGTGTTTTAGTCGAGCAATCATTTCGGCAATTTTATTACGGGCAAGTTCATTTTGCTGCAATAAACGCTGGCGTTCGTGCTGCCAGGAATCGGCATCCGCCTTTAATTGACGGTTTTGTGTCTTGCATTCCTGATACGCCCCGATGAGCTTATCCAGTTTTTTGTTAATATCTTTTAAGTTGACGGCGTCCATTGAACATCCACATATCAGCGTAACCCTAAATATAAGCGTGCAGCCTTGATGGGTCAATTAATAGAAGCCCACAAGCCAGCTTGTGAGGGGGTTATCGCCCATAATATAGCCATGTTGCAAGCCGGCCGTGTTAGAATTGCGGCAATTCCCAATTTCGTTATATTCGAGCACACACATGCCTACCAAAGCCAATGCAAAATCGTCCCGCTTCGATTTGTACAGTAACCTTGCGCTTGCCCAGGGTGCTTTAAATTCCCCGTCTGCTCTGCAGGGTTGGTTAATTGGTTATGCCGCCACCGGCGCCAGGTTAAATAAAGAGCAATGGCTCACCGAAAGTGCCAAGTACCTGGATCTAAGGGAAGCCTGGCCCGACAATAACAAGTTACCCATGTTGGCATTTTATCAGGATGAGCTTAAATCTTTACAGTCCGAAGACATGGATTTTGCCCTCTTGTTGCCCGACGATGAAGAAGATTTTACGGTGCGTATGCAAGCCTTTGCCGACTGGGCCAAGGGTTTCCTAGATGGCTTTGGTGCCTCGGGTCGCGTGAACGAGGCCCACATGGACGAAGAAGTGGTTGAAGTATTGCGCCACTACGATGCCTTTAGTTACGGCATAGAAGACGACGAAATAGACGATGATGGTGAGCTGCTTTTTACCGAGTTGGTGGAGCACGCCCGAGTGACGGCTTTGTTCCTGTTTTATCACTTTAACCAAAAGCAACAAGAGCCCAAGTTACATTAGGCGCAATGTTTTTAATTGCTTGGCCGTAAAATTTCATAAGGAAGATGGCAGTGGCGACCATAGATTTTAGTCAAAACCGACACACACTTTTGCAAAACATGGTGATGGACAGTGTCGCCATCATTCCGGCCGCCAGCTTAAAGGTGCGTAATCGCGATGCCGAGTTTCCGTTTCGCCAAGACAGCGACTTCTTTTATCTAAGTGGTTTTACCGAAGACGGAGCGGTGCTGGTGCTGCGCAAGACCGCCGAAAAAAGTGAAACCCTGTTATTTTGCCAGAGCAAAGACAAGGAAATGGAAATCTGGACCGGCTTTCGCTTGGGCCCGGATGCGGCGGTGGATGCCCTGCAAATACAAGGGGCTTTTTCCATTCAGGAAATTGACCAAAAGTTACCAACATTACTGGCCGACATTCAGTGTGTGTATGCCCTGTGGGGTAACGACAAGGAATGGGATCAAAAATTTATCCAGGCTATCGAGCGGATAAAACTAAAGGTGCGCACCGGCATTACCGCGCCCACTTCCATGCTGGCGTTGGAGCCACTGCTGCACGAACAACGATTAATAAAATCCTCCGCAGAAATATCCCTCATGTCGCAGGCGGCAAAAACAAGTGCTCAGGCGCATATCAAGGCTATGGAACTGGTTAAACCCGGCATGTTCGAATACATGTTAGAGGGTGAAATTCGTCATCATTGTGCCATGCAAGGTTTTCGGTTTGATGCCTATTCCAGCATCGTGGGCAGCGGCGAAAACGCCTGTATTTTGCATTACACCCACAACGACGCGCAGATTAAAGACGGGGACTTAATTCTTATCGATGCCGGCTGTGAGGTGAATCATTACGCCAGTGACATTACTCGCACCTTTCCGGCCAACGGCAAATTTAGCCCACAGCAAAAGGCCCTGTATCAAATCGTACTGGATGCCCAGTATGCCGCCATCGAACAAATTAAACCGGGCAATCACTTTAATGACCCCCATGAGGCGGCATTAAAGGTCATCACTCAGGGTTTGGTGGAGCTGGGTTTATTGACGGGTGAAGTGGATGAACTCATTGAAAAAGAAGCTTATAAACCTTTTTACATGCACAAGACCGGGCACTGGTTGGGGCTGGATGTACACGATGTGGGCGCTTATAAAATAAAAGGTGAGTGGCGAGTGTTTGAGGCCGGCATGGTACTCACCGCAGAGCCCGGGATATATGTGGCGGTGGACGAAGAGAGTGTAGATAAAAAGTGGCGTGGCATAGGTATTCGTATTGAAGACGATGTACTGGTGACAAACACAGGTCATGAAGTGCTCTCCAAGGATGTGCCAAAATCCATTGACGCCATTGAAGCGCTCATGAGCGCGTAACCAATAAAAATATGAAACAAATATTTGATGTAATCATAGTGGGGGGCGGCATGACGGGTGCCAGCCTGGCTCTGTTGCTAAAACCGGCTATTGAGCAAGGTTTAAAAGTGGCTTTGGTGGAGGCTCATGCTGCCTCGGCACAGCAGGTTAGTCAGCCCAGTTTCGACGATCGCACAACAGCTTTATCCCTAAGTACCCAGCGAATTTTTTCTAAAATTGGTGTGTGGCCAAACATGGCAGGACAAGCTTGTGCCATCAAACACATTCAGGTAAGTCAGCAAAAACAACTGGGGCGGATTCGTCTGCATGCCGAGGATAGCCAGGTAGAAGCCATGGGTTATGTGCTTGAAAATCGCATCATGGGTCAGCAGCTCATGAGCGCCATGTTAAAAATACCGCAGCTCACCTTATTTACTCCCGCTCAAGTAACCTCTTATGAGGTGGATGCCCATGGGGCGCAACTGACAATTTTACAGCAAGATGAAACCATAGAGCTGCAAGGGAATTTGGTGGTGCTGGCGGATGGCGCTAACAGTGAAGGCTGTCGTCAACTGGGCATTAACCAAAGGCGTCACGACTATGAACAAAATGCGGTGGTATGTAATGTAAGTTTTGATCAGCCTCATGATAATTGGGCGTTTGAGCGCTTCACCATGCAAGGGCCCATGGCATTGTTGCCCATGACTGCCAATAGGTTTGCATTGGTGTGGTGCATGGGCAAAGAGCAGTCCCAGCAATATTTGGATATGAACGACGATGCTTTTCAGCAGGCACTGCAACAGGCTGTGGGACACAAACTGGGACGAGTTAGTCGCACTGGTGAACGCTTCAGTTACCCATTGAGTTTGGTGGTGGCACAGGAGCAAATACGGCGTCATGTGGTGGTACTGGGCAATGCTGCTCATGCCATGCATCCGGTGGCCGGACAGGGTTTTAATTTAGCATTACGAGATACTCAGGCCCTGGCCAAGCAAATTAGTGAGCATTGGTCTGATCACTCTATCGGTAGCTTGGACGTATTAAATCGTTATTTATCCAGCCAGATTAAAGACCAAAAAATTACTATTGCTTTAAGTGATGGTTTGCCCAAGGCATTTACTCAGTCGGGCACAGGTTGGTCGATATTAAGAGCGCTGGGCATGAGTGTGATGGATGTGACGCCAGTGGCGAAAAAATTATTTACCCGGCAGGCCATGGGGTTGGTGGGAAGCGCGGATACTTGGCAACCTTAATCTGGCTGCCTGCTCAGAGCATTGATGGATAAGCTTGAGGTCGCCGTGGACCCATCCATCAACGCTCTAAGCTAAATGTTTGAAAGTAGTAACGCTTACTGAGTAGATATAATAGATAAACTCATATGTTCCTTTGAGCTTCTTGGTGTGTTTGAGGCATCGCTATACGGACGTAGCTTATTAGGGCAATGCATGGAGCAATTGCCGATGGATGCCGAAGCAAGCCTACACGGATGTATTAATGGCGGCACAAAGAAGTTCAAAGGGACATGTGAGTTGGCAGACTGCTAAAGCAAAATAAGCATCTTACGAATATTGAAGGAAAAACATGAATCAACAATTTGACATGGTGATCATAGGCGGCGGTATGGTGGGCACGTCTCTGGCCTGTGCCCTTGCCAATTCGTCATTGAAAATTGCGTTAGTGGAAACCCAATTACCAACCGCCCCATTTGATGCCCCCACCACCGTAAGTGATGTGGATATGCGGGTGAGTGCACTGAACCGAGCCAGTGAAAACTTTTTAAAACAGGTGGGAGTCTGGCAAGACATACCGCTGGCACGTAAAAGTGCCTACGAAAAGATGCGTATTTGGGATGGTGTAGGAACAGGTCATATTCAATTTGATGCTGAAGAATTGGCCGAAGAATACCTGGGTCATATTGTTGAAAACCGTGTTACCGCTCAAGCGCTTATGCACAAGCTGCAACAAGCCAACAACGTGCAATTATTTGCCCCTGTTTCCGTTGCAAAAATAGAGCATCTGGAATATTCAGATAACCGCTACGCCTTGCACTTGGATAACGGCCAAACACTGGCCACCCCATTATTAATTGCCGCCGATGGCGCACGCTCATTTGTGCGCCAGTGGGCAGAGTTTGACATGCGTGAGTGGGATTACCAGCACCACGGCCTGGTATGCACCGTGCAAACTGAAGCCGAGCATGAGGACTG
This sequence comes from Bermanella sp. 47_1433_sub80_T6, assembly GCA_002162985.1. GTDB lineage: Bacteria > Pseudomonadota > Gammaproteobacteria > Pseudomonadales > Oceanobacteraceae > Bermanella. The sequence continues at coordinate 4,502 of MAAD01000250.1, forward strand.
CTGCTGGCAGCGTTTCACCGAAAGCGGCGTATTGGCTTTCTTGCCTCTATCGAACAAAAAGTTGTGCAGCATCGTGTGGTCCTGTCCCGAATCCCAGGCACAAACATTATTAAGCTTGGATGAAGCAGATTTTAACCTGGCTCTGGAAAAAGCCTTCGAAGGCAAGTTGGGAAAAATTGTCGCCAGCGGCCCGCGCGCCGCCATTCCGTTACGCCAGCGTCACGCTAAAAAATATGTGAAGGAAGGCATCGTACTGGTGGGAGATGCAGCCCATACCATTCACCCATTGGCCGGTCAGGGTGTGAACTTGGGTTTGATGGATGCCTATGTGTTAAGCGACGAAATTAAACAGGGGCTAGAGCGTGGTCTGCCAGCCCATGA
>MAAD01000158.1 GCA_002162985.1 Bermanella sp. 47_1433_sub80_T6
TCAGAATCTTAAAGTTACCCTTGTCAGCAACGCTTAGCCCCACTAACTCATACATTTGTGTGGCAGGGCAATCGATGAACAAACCTTCATCGTTGACCAGCATTAACTTGGAGCTAATGCCGTATTTATTGGAAACCGTGTAATCGTCGGCGCCGTGCATGGGGGCTGTGTGTACTGCACCGGTACCGGAATCTGCGGTTACATGCAGGCCGGTGATCACGGGTACAAATTTATCTTTAGTGGCATCGTCATCGTTAGGCATGAAGGGATGTTTAACGCTGAAAGGAGCGCTATCCGTTTCTTCTCGGACCCAACCAAAGGCCGCGCCCTTGGCGTAACCAATTACATCAAAACCATCGGCTTCGATTCCGTAACGTTCCATGGCACCAGCAACCAACTCGGTGGCCAATACTAATAATTCGTCACGCTCTTTAAGGTGAACCAGTGCGTATTCAATGCCCGGGTGCACCGAAACCGCTTCGTTAGCTGGCAAGGTCCAAGGGGTGGTGGTCCAGATAACAATGCTGGCTGTTTTGGCGCTGTATTCTGCCGCATCTTTTTCAAGATTAAATTTTGCAAGCAAGTCAGCTGTATTTTGGAACTCAAATTTAACGTCGATGGCTACCGACTTTTTGTCCTGGTATTCCACTTCGGCTTCGGCCAATGCAGAACCACAATCCATACACCAGTTAACCGGCTTGGCGCCCTTGTGCATGTGACCGTTACCGGCAATGCGACCTAAGGTGCGAATGATGTTGGCTTCAAACTTAAAATTCATGGTGAGGTAAGGTTTGTCCCAGTCACCCAATACCATTAAACGTTTAAAGTCTTCACGCTGGCCGTCCACCTGAGTTTGCGCGTATTCACGACACTTCTGACGAAACTCTTTAGGGGTAACTTTGTCGCCGGCCTTACCGATTTGCTTCTCAACATTTAGCTCGATGGGCAAACCATGACAATCCCAACCTGGCACGTAGGGGGCATCCATTCCGCTTAGGGTGCGGGACTTGATGATGATGTCTTTTAGAATTTTATTCACACTGTGACCGATGTGAATGTCACCGTTGGCGTACGGAGGGCCATCGTGCAAAATATATTTCTCTGCGCCCGCACGCGCTTCACGAATGGCTTTGTAAATATCCATTTTTTCCCATTTAGCCAGGGTCTCAGGCTCACGCTTGGCCAGGTTGCCACGCATGGGGAAGTCGGTTTCGGGCAGGTTTAGAGTGTGCTTATAGTCAGTCATGTTTTGTTGCTATCTTCGAAATAGGCTTTCGCCGATTGAATATCCTGGTGAATGGCCGCTTTAAGCTCATCTAAACCATTAAAGCGCTTTTCATCCCGTATTTTCTTTATAAACGTTACTGCAATGCGCTGGCCGTATAGGTCGCCAGCAAAATCGAACAGGTGGGGTTCCAATATTGGCTGCAAAGTCCCCACTGTGGGGCGCATGCCTATGTTGGCCACCCCGTTATATTCACCCGCCGTGGTGGTCACGGTCACGGCATATACCCCCACTAAAGGGGTCTTGTTACGTTTTAACATCACATTGGCAGTGGGCACGCCTAATGTGCGACCCAGCTTTTGGCCATGGGCCACGCGGCCACTGATGCTAAACGGGCGCCCTAACAAACTGCTAGCCTGCTCCAGGTCACCGCTTTGTAAAAATCGGCGAATCAGGGTACTACTGACACGTTCACCTTGCTGCTCTACCGTGTGAGTGGCCAGCACCGAGAAACCGTACTGTTTACCCGCCTCTTGCAGATAAGCAAAATCCCCACTGCGATCGCAGCCAAAGCGGAAGTCGTCTCCCACGATGAGGGTCTTCACGTTGAGGCCATCTACCAAGACCTGTTTAACAAACTGCTGGGCTCTAAGCCCACGAAAACGAGTATTGAAGCCCATGCAGGCCAACGCATCAATATTTTCGCGAGCCAATAACTCTGTTTTTTCGGCAATATTGCTCAGACGCGCCGGTGCCCCGTCCGCATCAAACAGCTCTTTGGGCTGGGGTTCAAAAACCATAACCACCGTGGGCAGGTTTTGTTGCTGCCCTTGCTCTTTGAGCTTTTGCAGTACCCTTTTATGACCCAGGTGCACACCATCAAAGTTACCAATGGTTAAAACGCACCCCTGATCGAAGGGCAATATGTTGTGGATTCCGCGAAAAAACTGCATACATTCAATGTGAAAATAAAAGGGCGCATTATAAAGCACTATGGGGTTAGATAATAGACGGTAAGGGAGGTGGCAAGCGAAAAACAGGCATTACAATTGGTGGAAGGTGCTGCGCTTTTCCACCCTACCAAATATCACGTAGGCCGGAAAAGCGCAGCGCCTTCCGGCACAGCTATTCACAGATCAAGCCTTAGCCATCACCAGGTGCCTGGGGCGCACCCCTAATATCAGCAAGCTGGTGCCATAGCTGAGCACACCCACAGCCACCAACACCGACGTCCAGCCCATACGCTGCCACTCGCTAAAGGTGTGCCAGGCCTCACTTGATGGGTTTATGGCATAAATAGCCGCCACCAACACCCCACAGGAAAACACGATGCGCGCTATCCACAAGCCCCAGCCGGGCTGGGTCTGGTAATACCCCAATTTACGCAAGCCCATGTATAACAAGACCGCATTGAGGTACGCCGACAGGGTTGTGGCCAGTGCCAGCCCCACATGGGCCAGGGTGAGCACCAGAGGGATATTCAGGGCCATGTTGGTCACCATGGCCTTGATGCCAATCTTAACCGGGGTCTTGGTATCCTGGCGGGCATAAAAGCCGGGAGCCAATACCTTAATAAGCATGAAGGCCAGCAAACCTGCACTGTAGGCGCGCAGACTCATGGCCATTTTTTGAATATCGTAAGCGGTGATTTCGCCGCGATAAAAGATAGTCATCATCAAGGGCTCGGCCAATACGATTAACGCCAGGGACGCAGGTAAACCTATTAACAAGACGATGCGCACTCCCCAATCCAGAGTCACTACAAATTGCTGTTTGTTTTGCGCCGCGTGCTTTTGCGACAGACTGGGCAAGATCACTACCGCCAGGGCGATGGCAAATATGCCCAAAGGCAATTGAGTGAGGCGATCGGAATAATACAGCCAGCTCACGCTGCCGGTTTCTAGAAATGAGGCCAACAAGATATCCAGCAGCATATTGATCTGGCTCACCGACACCCCAAACAGGGCGGGCACCATGAGTTTGAGGATACGACGCACCCCCACGTCGGCAAAGGCGGGCTTGGGCAACGCCAGTAACCCCAGCTTCATGACAAACGGTAACTGGAACGCCAGCTGGGTTACACCTGCCAGCAATACACCCCAGGCCAATGCCATAAGCGGCTCGTCAAACCAGGGAGTGAAATACAAGGTGGCTACAATGAGGCACAGGTTCAGCAATACAGGGGTCACCGCGGGAATGGCGAACTGCCCGTAGGTATTAAGCACACTGCCATAAAAGGCGGTGAGGCTGATGAGCAATAAATAGGGAAAGGTAATGCGCAGTAAATCGCTGGTAAGGGCAAATTTCTCAGGGTCGCTGGCGAAACCGGGAGCAAATACCCAGGTCAGTATGGGGGCCGCCGCCACCGCGACTATGGTAAAGGGGCCAATAATGGCCAGCAAACTGCCCGACACCGCCTTCACTAGGCCCTTTATGTCCTTCTCTTGTACCTTGTATTCGCTGAGCACCGGCACAAAGGCCACACTGAAGGCGCCTTCGGCAAACAGGCGCCTGAAGAAATTAGGGATTTTAAAGGCCACAAAAAAGGCATCGGCGCGGGCACCAAAATAAGAGGCCACCAACACATCTCGTACTAAACCCAATATGCGCGACAACAGTGTCATGGCGCTCACTATGGAAGAAGACTTCAGTAAACTTGGGGACTTATCACCCTGGGGCTGAGGGGCTTTGCTTGTTTGTTGTTCAGATGCAGCCATGCGGAACTGTTTAGCCTTGTTTTTATATTAGGATTCGCCTTTATAGGGCGCATTGTAATCAAGCAAACGTTTATAAACGAGTAAAACCCGCCTCAAAGCCATCAGGCACCAACCAGTGAGGTATAATGGCCCAATACTATGCAAAGCTTGTATAAATGATTTGACAATATATCCCGGTATCTGGATAATCCCGCACCCTGAATTTAAGTAAATCTCATTATTGAAGGAGCCTGATTTTGGCTAATTCTGCTGGTTCTCGTAAACGCGCACGTCAGGCAGTTGGCCGTCGTGCTCACAATGCAAGCCTACGTTCTATGGTTCGTACTTACATCAAGAAAGTACATGCTGCCATTGAAACTAAAAGCTATGACGATGCTCAAGCCGCTCTTGTAGTTGCTGCACCGTACGTTGATAAGATGGTTACTAAAGGTATCATCAACAAGAATAAAGCTGCTCGTATTAAGAGCCGTTTGAACACTGCGGTTAAAAACCTTAAAGGTTAATCGCAGCGTTTTGGGACTTGATCCCACATAAAAAAAGGTCAGCTTGCTGGCCT
>MAAD01000308.1:0-886 GCA_002162985.1 Bermanella sp. 47_1433_sub80_T6
AGCACAGACCATTCGCCGAGCGGCGTTGGCGCCGGCTGACCCATCCAGCCAAGATCGAAGAGTCGCAGCTTTAGCCAATCAAATGGCCGTGGAAGCAAGGGCAGATTTAGAAAAACTAACTCGTGAAGAGGTAATGCAAGACGAAGCAGAGAAATCAGAGAACCAAGAGCAACAACAAGCGAAAGAAGCAAGTAGTGAAGAGCGTCTAGAAGCGACACAAGAGGCGCACCAGGAAGAGCAGCAGAAACAATTGGTATCAGACAATGTAGCTGCTAGCACGCAGGAACTGAGCGAGAATTTAACTCGCGTTCAGGCACAGTTGCAGGAGATCAGTCAATTAGACAATACGGTGGGTGCCATTCTTAATTTAGTTGATGTGTCGGCATAACTTTACCGAATTAGCCAGACAACGTGCGGAATGAAAAGGCAATACAGCAATGTGTATTGCCTTTTTTTATGGCCATAATTAGTCGGTATCTTGAGAATGGAAGGTGTAATTCGAAGGATGTGTACAGGATCTACGATATGACGCGGTGTCATAAATGGCGAAGAACGGCGTTGCTCAGACTGTCACCAAATCTAAGCCATTCTGCCAACCTAGGGCGTGGTTTGTTTGTTTTGAGATCGCCGTGAACTCATCCATGAGGGCTTGGCTTTGGCATCCATGCCAAAAACATCTCAACCCAAACAACCCATGTCCTAGCCCAACCTTCTAAGCCCGTTCTTTGCTTACAGTTAGCAGCATTGAAAATTTAATCACCTGTAATTCCAGTAAAAATATGAAACTATGCCCCCACTCATCCTCTAATAACAGTAAACACCATGACCCAATCCCCCGCTCCTTCCAGTAACCGCGTGATATTAAGCGTTAAAGATAAAATCGCTT
>MAAD01000308.1:896-20858 GCA_002162985.1 Bermanella sp. 47_1433_sub80_T6
ATAAAATCGCTTATGTGAGCTTAAACCGCCCGGAAAAGCACAACGGCCTCGACATGCAAATGTTCCAGGAGCTCATCGCCACCGCCAAAACCATTCGTAAAGACAAAAGCATTCGCGCGGTGATTATTGACGGCCAAGGGCCTTCATTTTGTGCCGGCCTTGATTTTGAGGCAGTGAGCAAGACCCCCACTATGATCCCCAAGTTTTTTATCAAACTGCCTTGGGGCAAAGACAATACCTTTCAGCGCGTGGCGCATATTTGGCGTGACCTTCCTGTACCCGTAATTGCCGCGGTACACGGTAATTGTTTTGGGGGCGGCATGCAGATTATCCTGGCTTGTGACTATCGAATCGCCACACCCGACGCCAACCTGTCTATCCTGGAAATGAAATGGGGCCTGATTCCAGATATGAGCGCCATGGCAACCCTTTCCCGCTTAACTCGAGTAGACATCGCCCAGGAGCTCACCATGACAGGGCGCTTTTTCAGTGGCCTTGAAGGAGCGGAATACGGCTTAATCAGCAAGGTCAGCAATGACCCCATGGCGGATGCTCAGGCACTGGCCCAGGACATTGTCCAGAAAAGCCCGGATGCCATCGCCGCCACTAAGTACTTATTCAAGAAAACCTGGAAGAAAGACACCCGTGGTGCGCTGTTATGGGAGCGAATTACCCAATTACGCCTGTTGGGCCGTAAGAATCAACGCATTGCCATGAAAAATGGCCTATCGAAAGGCAAAGCCCCTCAGCCCTTTCAGGACCGTACCTCGTTTAAGTAGGCCCTGCTTTCCCCTCCCTCCAGATATGCCAATCTTAGGCTGCTTTAACCAGCAGCCTAAGCTTTTGGTACACACTACCCAGAGCCAGAATCTGGCCTATACTTGATCTAAATTTAACCAGAATTGTAGGTGATAAACTTGACAATGACTGAATCTAAACGTATGTTTCAAACACTTGTTTGAAGTTTGTGTCGGAGCACTGCGAGATTAGCAGTTGCGAGTTCCGGCAAATAAAGAGAGAAACCCGTATTCAGGGTTTTATGTTGAACAATTAAAAGGCTCTATCTTCGTCATTGTTGATGCGAGAGCCCGGACCTAAAAGAGGTTACCATGCCAGAATATAAAGCCCCCCTACGTGAAATTAAATTCGTAACCGACGAAGTATTGGACATGCCTGCGCACTACGCCAGCCTGCCAGCTTTCGCCGATGTTGCCACTCCAGACATGGTTGATGCCATCGTAACTGAAGGTGCAAAATTCTGTGAGAACGTGATTGCCCCTCTTAATAAAGTGGGTGACCAAGAAGGTTGTACTCGTCATGAAGACGGTACTGTAACCACTCCTACAGGCTTTAAAGCTGCTTACCAGCAGTTTGTAGAAGCCGGTTGGCCTTCCATGACTCACAACGAGAAATTCGGCGGCCAAGGCCTTCCAGAATCTTTGGGCATTGTAATGTCTGAAATGGTTGGTACTGCTAACTGGTCTTGGGGCATGTACCCGGGTCTGTCTCACGGCGCCATGAACACCATCACTCGTTGGGGTTCTGAAGAGCAAAAAGAAACTTACCTTCACAACCTGGTTTCAGGTGAGTGGACCGGTACTATGTGCCTAACCGAGCCTGCTTGTGGTTCTGATCTGGGTATTCTTAAGACTAAAGCCGAGCCAAACGCTGACGGTTCTTATGCCATCTCTGGTACTAAGATTTTCATCTCTGCCGGTGAGCATGATATGAGTGGCAACATCATTCACATCGTTCTAGCCCGTCTACCAGGTGCCCCAGAAGGTACTAAAGGTATCTCTTTGTTCATCGTACCTAAGTACGTTGTAAACGAAGACGGTTCTCTACAAGGTGAGCGTAACGATCTAATTTGTGGTTCTATCGAACACAAAATGGGTATCCACGGTAACTCTACTTGTGTAATGAACTTCGACGGCGCTAAAGGTTGGTTGATCGGTGAAGAAAACAAAGGCCTGAACTGCATGTTCACCTTCATGAACACAGCGCGTATCGGTACTGCACTACAAGGTGTTGCCGCTGCCGAAGGTTCTTTCCAGGGTGCACTTACTTATGCACGTGACCGTTTAGCCATGCGTTCTTTGACCGGTGCTAAATTCCCAGAGAAAGCCGCTGACCCAATCATCGTTCACCCTGACGTTCGTAAAATGCTACTTACTCAGAAAGCATTTGCCGAAGGTGGTCGTGCGCTGGTTTATCTTACTTCCAAGCAAAACGACATCGTACATCACGGTGAAACTGAAGAAGAGCGTAAAGCAGCCGACGACATGTTGGGTTTCCTAACGCCAATCGCTAAAGCCTTCCTAACTGAAGTAGGCCTAGAGTCTGCTAACCACGGTGTTCAGGTTTACGGTGGCCACGGATTCATCGCCGAGTGGGGCATGGAGCAAATCGTTCGTGATACTCGTATCTCTACTCTTTATGAGGGAACTACTGGTATCCAGGCCCTTGATCTATTGGGTCGTAAAGTATTGATGACTCAGGGCGGCGCGCTTAAGAACTTCACCAAGTTGATGCACACCTTCTGTAAAGAAGAAGCAGACAACGAAGAGTTGGCACCGTTTGTAACTAAGCTAACTGAAATGAACAAAGAGTGGGGCGACTTGACCATGAAAGTGGGCATGACCGCCATGAAGGATCGTAACGAAGTAGGTTCAGCGTCTGTTGATTACCTGATGTACTCTGGTTACGTAACTTTGGCTTACATCTGGGCCAAGATGGCTAAAGTGGCACAAACTGCTTTGTCTAACGGCACTAGCGAAGAAGACTTCTACAAAGCTAAGCTAACCACAGCTCGCTTCTACTTCGCGCGCATCTTGCCACGTACTAACTTCCACGCTGAAAGCATGGTAGCCGGTGCAGATACCTTGATGGATCTTGCTGAAGAACACTTCCAGTTCTAAGTAACGAAAAGTTAAATAAAAAAAGGCCGTAACTCTTAGAGTTACGGCCTTTTTTTATGTCTATAATTTATTACGGAGGTACTAAATCGTAGGTTGTTTATGCCAAGGATCTGGCAGTTAATGTCATCCCTGTTTTGGTGCGCATGTTCATCTTATGCCGGATTATTGTCAGCTGGTGACAGCGCATGGGATTAGCACGAAATCCAACCGATTATAATGACGTTAGAGATCAAAAAATGGTTCTAAAAGAGGATAGTTTGTCCTTTTTCGTATAAAATACGTCCGCGAAAAACAAGGTCCGGCCGATATTACAAATTGACGCCCACATGTACAAAGAGGATTACTCATGCCTGAATATACAGCGCCTTTGCGCGACATGCGTTTTTTATTAAACGAAGTATTTGAAGCCGATAAAATGTGGGCTGAAATGCCACGTTTAGCTGAAGTGGTGGATACCGAAACCGCTGATGCCATATTGGAAGAAGCCGCCAAAATTGCAGGGGATGTATTAGCGCCCCTTAACCGTGATGGTGATGAAGTCGGCACTAAATTAGTTGACGGAGAAGTGATTACCCCTAAAGGTTTTAAAGAAGCATACAAAACCTTTAGCGACGGTGGTTGGTTTGCCCTGGGTGGTAATCCAGAATTTGGTGGCATGGGTATGCCAAAAATGTTGGTAGGTCAGGTTGAAGAAATGATGCAAGGGGCCAACATGTCCTTTGGTCTAATGCCAATGTTAACCGCAGGTGCGTGTTTGTCCATGAACGTGCACGGTAGCCAGGAATTAAAAGATAAGTATTTACCTAACATGTACGCAGGCCCTTGGTCTGGTGCTATGGATCTAACCGAGCCTCATGCCGGTACTGACCTGGGTATTATCCGTACCAAAGCCGAGCCAAATGCAGATGGTTCTTACAATATCACAGGTACTAAAATCTTTATTACCTGGGGTGATCACGACATGGCGGAAAACGTCATTCACCTGGTATTGGCCAAACTTCCGGACGCCCCTTCTGGACCTAAGGGAATTTCATTGTTCCTTGTGCCTAAAATTTTAGTGAACGAAGACGGCTCATTAGGCGAAGCCAACAACACGTCTGTAGGTTCTTTAGAGCACAAAATGGGTATTAAAGCCTCTGCTACTTGTGTCATGAACTTCGATAACGCCAAGGGTTGGTTGTTGGGTGGTGAGAACAAGGGTCTTAACTGCATGTTCACTATGATGAACTACGAGCGTGTGGGTGTGGGCATCCAGGGTATAGGTGCTGCTGAAAACTCTTACCAAAATGCAGTGACTTACGCTAACGATCGTTTGCAGAGCCGTTCTCCAACTGGTAAACAGCAGCCAGAAAAAGCCGCCGACCCCATCATGGTTCACCCAGATGTGCGTCGTATGTTGTTAACCATGCGTGCCCTAACCGAAGGTGGCCGTGCGTTTTCTGCCTATGCTGCTAAATGGTTGGATACTTCGAAATTCACCGATGACGAAAATCAGAAAAAACACGCTGACTCCATGATTTCGTTACTAACCCCAGTGGTTAAGTCTTTCTTAACCGATACCGCGTTGGAGAGCACCATTGCTGGCCAGCAAGTATTTGGTGGTCACGGTTTTATTCGTGAATGGGGCCAAGAACAGTTGGTTCGTGATGTGCGTATTACGCAAATTTACGAAGGCACCAACGGTATTCAGTCTTTAGATTTGATTGGTCGTAAGATTGCAGCCAACGGCGGCGCGTTCTTCAAGCTATACATCGAAGAAATCAATGCCTTCATTGCGACACAAGAAAGCAACGAAAAAATGGCTGAGTTCATTAATCCATTAAAAGCGGCGGTTGCCAACCTGGTTGACCTAACTGAATGGGTAATGGAAAAAGCTCAGGGCAACGCCAATGAAATTGGTGCGTCTTCTGTTGAATTCTTGCAGGTGTTTGGTTACACCTCTTTCTCTTACATGTTTGCCATGAGTTCCGTGGTAGCACTTGAGAAAGAAGGCAGCGAGCCTTTCTATAAGAACAAATTGGCTACCGCCCGTTTTTATACCAAACGATTATTGCCAAGATACATCTCTTTAAGCGAAGCCGTTAAAGGTGGCGCTGATTGCTTGTTTGAATTGGAAGCCGATCAGTTCTAATGACTGATGTCTTATACCCTGAAAATGCATGGATGCAATTTTCAGAGTAAAAAATATAAGCATGAAATAAAAAAGCCGAATCAATTGATTCGGCTTTTTTATGTCTGCGGCAGTCAGAGTACCATAACTTTAGAGTACAAATGCTTCCTCATTCATTTCCATAAGGCTATCGCTTCCTGCCTGTATGGTTTTTTCTAACGTGGCGGTGCGTGGTAAAATACGATCAAAATAAAACTGTGCAGTCTGCAACTTAGCTTGTGTGAATGGCGTAGATTGTTTTTTGTCGGCCGCAGCCTTGGCCATGCGCACCCAGAAATAGGCAAGCGTCACATAACCGGAATACATAAGATAATCCACCGAAGCGGCACCCAGGTCGTTAGGGTTTTTCATGGCAGCCATACCTACGTTCATGGTAATGGCTAACCATTGTGCAGTGGCCGCTTTTAATTCTGTGGCCAGTTTTCCGACCATTTCATGATCTTTATTTTCTTGGCAGAATTGATTAATTTCGCCGGTAAATATTTGCAGGGTCTCGCCTTTGTTGGCCAATACTTTTCTGGCTAATAAATCCAGCGCCTGAATACCTGTGGTGCCTTCATATATGGCGGCGGCGCGAGCGTCTCGCACAAATTGCTCCATGCCGTTTTCACGAATATAGCCATGGCCACCAAACACTTGTAGGCCATGATTGACACACTCCCAACCCATTTCGGTATTAAATCCTTTGCATATTGGGGTTAATAAATCTAACAGTGATTGGCAATGCTTTTTTCGTTCAACATCCGGGTGGTGATCCAGTTCATCAAATAATTTTGCCACGTATAAATTAAGCGCTCGCGAGCCTTCCACAAAAGAGCGCTGGGTTAATAACATGCGGCGCACATCCGGGTGAACAATAATGCTGTCAGCGGCTTTATCCGGGTTTTTAGGGCCGGTTAAAGAACGCATTTGTACCCGTTCCAATGCGTATTGCGCTGCGTTTTGATAAGCCACTGCCGCGAGAGCAGTACCTTGCTGACCGATCAAAAATCGTGAACGGTTCACCATGGCAAACATGGCAAACATGGCTGACATGCCTTTATTTTCTGTGCCGATTAAGAAGCCTTTTGCGTTGTCGTAATTCATCACGCAGGTGGCGGAGCCATGAAGGCCCATCTTGTGCTCGATGGAACCGACACTGGTATTATTTCTTTCACCCAGGCTGCCATCTTCATTTACTAAAAATTTAGGAACTATAAATAAGCTAATACCTTTTATGCCTTGTGGTGCGTCCTGGATTCGAGCCAGTACCAGCATGATGCTGTTTTCACCTAAATCAGCGTCCCCTCCGGTGATGAACATCTTGGTGCCGCTAATGCTGAAACTACCATCGCTTTGTGGGTCGGCCTTAGTGCGCAGCAATCCTAAGTCAGACCCGCAGTGGGGTTCGCTCATGCACATGGGGCCGCCCCAGATGCCTTCAACCAATTTAGGCAGGTATTTATCCTTAATATCTTGTGACGCATTTTTTTCAATGGCGGCGATAGAGCCATCACGGGTGGAGTAAATAGCGAAGGCGGCACAGGCCGAAAGGTTCATCTCCCCTATGGCGCCATTCAACAAGTAGGGCAGCCCTTGGCCGCCGTATTGAGTGGATTCACTTAATTGTGTCCAGCCTCCTTCAAGGTATTTTTGTGACACTTCTTTGTATCCCTTGGGCGTGAATACTTCGCCATTTTCCACCCGGCACCCCTCTATATCCCCGGGCTGATTTAGCGGCTGAATTTCTTGCTCGGCAAAACGGCCGGCTTCACTCAGAATACTGTCCATTAGCTCACTGTTTACATCACTGAATTGTGGGATGGTGGCGTAGTCTTGATAGGTGTTGAGCACATCTTCGATGATGAATTTGTAATCTTGAAGTGGGGCTTGGTAAGTGGGCATGGTGGTTTCTCAATTTTCAGCGTTAATTGAATGTACCTGTTCGTAGTGTTAGTTGAATTGGTGAGATGCTCTAAAATCAGTGGCCAAATGTATGTCCAGGGCAGGTGAAATGTTGCAAGGAAATTCATAGACATAAAAAAACCCAGCCAGGCTGGGTTTAAGGGGTTAGAAAAAAAGCTAGATAACTAGCACTTTTCATCCAGTTTTTGCTTAAGCACTTTGTTTACCATGCCAGGGTTGGCAGAGCCTTTACTGGCCTTCATTACTTGGCCCACAAAGAAGCCCACCATCTTGCCGCGCTTGTCTGGCTCGGCGGATATGTAATTTTCTACCTGTGAAGCATTATTGGCCAGTACGTCATCCACTATGCCTTCGATGGCACCTGAATCGCTCACCTGCTTCAAACCAAGGGAGTCGATCAAGGCATCAACATCGTCACCTTTTTTATCCCCCTCTTCTAAATTCCATAGGGCAGCGAATACCGACTTGGCACCCTTACCAGAAATGGTGTCGTCTTTAATGCGAGCAATCATGGCGCCCAGATTAGAGGATGATATGGGGCAGCCTTGAATATCCACTTCATTTTTGTTTAATGCGGCAGAAAGTTCACCCATTACCCAGTTGGCGGCCAATTTAAAGTCACCACATTTTTCGGCAGTTTCTTCAAAGTAGGTAGCCAATTCACGAGTGGCAGTTAATACGCGAGCATCGTATTCCGACAAACCTTGTTCATCCATGAAGCGCTGTTTTTTCGCGTCTGGTAGTTCAGGCAATGTATCGGTAATAGCGGCGATATAGTCATCGTCAATTACAATAGGCAGCAAATCAGGACAAGGGAAGTAGCGGTAATCGTTGGCTACTTCCTTTGAGCGCATAGAACGAGTTTCCATCTTGTTGGCATCAAACAAACGAGTTTCCTGAGTGATGACGCCTCCGTCTTCCAAGATGTCACGTTGACGTTCAATCTCTACGTTGATGGCCTGCTCTACGAAGCGGAAGCTGTTAACGTTTTTAATTTCGGTACGGGTACCAAATTCTTCCTGGCCTTTAGGGCGCAAAGATACATTACAGTCACAACGCATGCTGCCTTGTGATAAATCGCCGTCACAGATACCTAAATAGGTCACTATGCTGTGCATCTTCTTAAAATACGCCACCGCCTCTTTGGCGTTGCGCATTTCAGGTTCGGATACAATTTCAATTAACGGGGTGCCGGCGCGGTTTAAATCTATGCCGGTCATGCCTTGAAAATCTTCGTGCAAAGATTTACCGGCATCTTCTTCCAAGTGTGCACGGGTAACATTAATGGTACGTGTGCTGCCATCATCAAGTGTTATGTCAATCGCACCCATGCCCACGATGGGGTGATGCAACTGAGTGGTTTGATAACCCTTAGGAGAATCCGGGTAAAAATAGTTTTTACGATCGAATACCGATACCTTATTTACGTCGGCGCCGATGGCGCAACCAAATTTAACCGCCATGGCCAAGGCTTCGGCATTAAATACGGGTAATACACCCGGCAAACCCAAATCTACCAATGAGGCTTGGGTATTGGCTTCGCTACCAAATGCGGTGCTGGAGCCTGAAAATATTTTTGACTTGGTGGCCAGTTGAGCGTGAATCTCAAGGCCTATAACAACTTCCCATTCCATGATGGACTCCTTATTCGATGCCTTGAGGGGCTTGTTGATGGTGATCAGTTACTTGCTGGAACTGGTGGGCAATATTTAACATGCCTGCTTCCTGCCAGTAGTTACCAATAATTTGCAAGCCCACCGGTAAATCATTGACCTTGCCCGCCGGAATCGACATGCCAGGCAAGCCCGCCAGGTTAGTGGCAATGGTGAAGGCATCTTCAAGATACATGGCCACAGGATCATCGGTTTTTTCACCGGCTTTAAAAGCGGGTGTTGGGGAAGTGGGCCCCATGATGAAATCCACTTCTGCAAAGGCGGCCATGAAATCATCTTTAATAAGGCGGCGAATTTTTTGCGCCTTCACATAGTACGCGTCATAAAAACCGGTGGATAAGGCATAAGTACCTATCATGATACGACGCTTCACTTCTTCGCCAAAACCTTCACCACGGCTGCGACAGTAAAGGTCAGAAAGGTCTTTAGGGTCTTCACATCTGTGACCAAAACGCACGCCGTCCATACGTGACAAGTTGGCCGAACATTCGGCCGGGGCCACCACGTAATAAGCCGGAATGGAAAGGTGAGTATTAGGCAGGCTCACTTCCTTGATAGTGCACCCCAGTTTTTCAAATTCGCTAATGGCGGTGCGTACAGTGGCTGCCATTTCAGGGTCGAGGTTTTCAGGGAAGTACTCTTTAGGCAGGCCAATAATCTTGCCCTTGATGTTATCACTTAAAGTAGCTGTGTAGTCGGGTACTGCCTGGTCGATGCTGGTGCTGTCTTTTTCATCGAAGCTGGACATAACATTCAGCATCATGGCGGCATCTTCTGCGGTGCGGGTCATGGGGCCGGCCTGATCTAAAGAAGAAGCAAAGGCGATCATGCCGAAGCGTGAGCAGCGACCATAAGTAGGCTTAAGTCCGGTTAAACCACACAGGGCGGCAGGCTGGCGAATGGAGCCGCCGGTATCGGTAGCGGTGGCGGCAGGTACCAGGCGTGCAGCAACGGCTGCAGCGGAACCACCGGAAGAGCCGCCCGGAATGCGATTTTTATCCCATGGGTTTTTAACGCCACCAAAATAAGAGGTTTCGTTGGAGGAGCCCATGGCGAATTCATCCATGTTGGTTTTACCCAGACAAACGGCGCCTTGTTTCTTAAAGTTATCCACCACAGTAGCATCATATGGTGGGATAAAGTTGCCCAGCATCTTGGAGCCACAGGTGGTTAAAGTGCCATCTGTACAAAAAATGTCCTTGTGGGCAAAGGGTACACCGGTCCACTTAGTGGCGTTGCCATTGGCGCGTCGTTCATCGGCGGCCTTGGCATCCCTCAGGGCAAGTTCCGGGGTGACGGTAATGAAGCTGTTAAAGCCGCCGTCTTTTTTGTCTAAAGCTTCTATACGATCCAAAAAATGCTGGGTAATTTCAACGCTGGTGAAATCACCGGCTTCCAGACCTTGGGATATTTGAGTTAGGGTTAAGTTATGCATGGCTATTAATCAATCACCTTAGGGACAAGGAACAGGCCGTTTTCTTGAGCTGGGGCGTTGCTCATGTATTTTTCACGTTGGTTGGTTTCGGTCACCACATCGCTTCGCAGGCGCTGAACAGCGTCTGTGGGGTGCGCCATGGGCTGAACATCGTCGGTATTTACCGCATTCATTTGCTCTACTAATTCCAGGATATTACTGAGGTCGGTTTGGTATTGGCCAATGTCCTCATCGCTTAGCTCCAAACGAGCCAATTGAGCGATATTTTTAACGTCTTCGCGGTCGAGCGCCATGGTATTTTCTCTG
The DNA here is from genome assembly GCA_002162985.1 of Bermanella sp. 47_1433_sub80_T6. GTDB lineage: Bacteria > Pseudomonadota > Gammaproteobacteria > Pseudomonadales > Oceanobacteraceae > Bermanella. The sequence goes on from MAAD01000308.1 coordinate 11,304, forward strand.
CCTTTGAGTGCGTGCAAGTATAAGTGTTTGAAAGGCCTATAAGTTAACACATTTGTGCCTTGCTCAAAAAGCCCGCCGTTGATAGTCTAGGCCACAAAATAAAAGCTTTTGCTTATTCGGAACCCCACCAATGTTTAAAAAATTACGAGGCATGTTCTCAAGCGATCTTTCCATTGATCTAGGAACAGCCAATACCCTGATTTATGAGCGTGAAAAAGGCATTACTTTAAACGAGCCTTCGGTTGTGGCGGTACGTATTCAGGGCAACCAAAAAACGGTTGCTGCGGTAGGTGTGGATGCCAAGCGTATGCTGGGTCGTACTCCGGGTAATATCCAGGCCATTCGTCCGTTAAAAGACGGCGTGATCGCGGATTTCCAGGTAACCGAAAAAATGTTGCAGCACTTCATCAAGCAAGTGCATCAAGACAGCTACTTTACCCCAAGCCCGCGAGTCTTAGTGTGTGTGCCTTGCCAATCTACCCAAGTAGAACGTAAAGCCATTCGTGAGTCCTGCCTTGGCGCCGGTGCTCGCAAGGTATATTTAATTGAAGAGCCCATGGCGGCAGCCATAGGTGCCGGTTTACCGGTGGAAGACGCCAGCGGTTCCATGGTGGTGGACATAGGTGGTGGCACCACAGAAATCGCCATTATCTCCCTAAACGGCGTGGTATATAGTGATTCGGTTAAGGTGGGCGGGGATAAATTTGATGAAGCCATCGTCACTTATGTGCGCCGTAACTATGGTTCATTAATCGGTGAGGCCACTGCAGAGCGCGTGAAACATGAGATTGGAACCGCTTACCCGGGCGCCGAAGTGCGTGAAATTGATATTCGTGGTCGTAACCTGGCGGAAGGTATTCCCCGTTCGTTCACGCTTAACTCCAATGAAATTCTGGAAGCCTTACAGGAATCCTTGGCGGCCATCGTACAGTCGGTGAAAAGTGCGCTTGAGCAATGCCCGCCTGAATTGGCATCCGACATTGCCGAACGTGGTTTGGTGTTAACCGGTGGTGGCGCCATGTTGCGTGATATTGATAAATTATTAGCAGAAGAAACCGGTTTGCCGGTTTATCTAGCCGATGAGCCACTAACGTGCGTAGCGCGTGGCGGCGGTCGTGCCATGGAAACCATGACAGACCAGCAATTAGAGCTTTTGGCATCTGAATATTAGTTTATTCCCGGCGCTAAGTGATCCTGCGGGGTCATTTGGCGGCAGGCCTTGATTCCTAGGAGCCAAGCATTAAAGGTATTTTCTCTTCCGGTCCCACTCTGGGTTATCGTCTGTTCCTGGCGATATTATTATCTGTCTCTCTCATGCTGGCCGATCGCTATTTGGCACCTACTTCCGCGGTACGCAGCACACTTGGTTACCTAATTGTCCCTGTGCAGTGGGCTTCGTCTATTCCTGGCCGACTAGGTCTATGGGCGGAAGAATCTGCCATGAGCCATTCCAGCTTGCTGGAAGACAATAACCGCCTGCGCCTTGAATCCTTGGTGCTTAAACAAAAAGTTCAGCAAATGATCGCGTTGCGAGCTGAAAACAATCGCCTGCGTGAGCTGCTCAATACCTCAGAGCAACTGGACGATGAAATCCTGGTGGCTGAGCTCATCGGTGTGGACCCTGACCCTTATACCCATCACATTATTATCAACAAGGGTTCCAGTCATGGGGTCTTTGTGGGTCAACCCATTTTGGATGCTCAGGGGTTAATGGGGCAGGTGATTGAGGTATTGCCCTATACCAGTCGGGTTTTACTGGTGGCCGATAGTAACCATGCTATTCCGGTGCAAGTTAATCGCAACGGGGTGCGCGCCATCGCGGTGGGTTCTGGCCGGTTGGACGAGTTAAATTTGATATACGTACCGGATACTGCCGATATTCAAGTGGGTGACCAATTGGTGAGCTCAGGATTAGGAAGTCGCTACCCTAAGGGTTATCCATTGGGGGAGATCATTCAGGTGGAGCATGATCCCGGGCAACCGTTTGCGCAGGTTTTGGCAAAACCCTCGGCATATCTGGACCGCAGTCGTTATGTATTGCTGGTTTTCTCTATGGAAAGTGAATTGCCCAGTGTCATGGCAATTCAGGAGGCGCCGCAATGATACGAGCTTATGTGGTGATCTTGCCGACGTTCTTTGTGGCGCTGGTGCTGGCGGTTTTTCCCATGGCCAATCTGCTGGATTACATTCGACCTGAATGGGTAGCCATGACACTTATTTTCTGGGTATTGGTGTCACCAGGCAAGGCGGGCATATTTTTAGGTTTCTCCATGGGGCTACTATTGGATGTCTTGCATGGGGAGATATTGGGCCTCAACGCCCTGGCCCTGAGTATATTGGCGTATTTATGTATGTTATTGCATTCACGCATGCGCCTTTACAATACCGTGCAGCAGAGTTTTTTAATTTTTGTGTTAATTGGTTTGTACTTGCTGGTGCGCTTCTGGGTCGAGTCCATTGTTATGGGTCAGGGTAAAAGCGCGTTGTTATGGCCTTCGCTGGGTAGCGCCATTATTTGGCCTCTTTGGTATAGCCTGTTGTTTAGTGTGCGACGATATTTTAGAGCCTAGAAATGGTGTTGAGCAATCCTTGAGCATGAGTGATTTAATTTTGGCGTCAGCGTCACCCAGACGCAAAGAACTGTTGGAACGGATCTCGAGTGAAATTTGAGCATGAGTGATTTAATTTTGGCGTCAGCGTCACCCAGACGCAAAGAACTGTTGGAACAAATTGCGGTCAAATTTACTTGTTCCCCCATGGATGTAGATGAAAGTCGTTTACCTGGGGAGGGTGCGGTAGCCTATGTGCAGCGATTGGCTCAAGCAAAGGCGCTGGCGGCCATTCCAAAGGCCAACGGCCTGCCAGTATTAGGATCGGACACGATAGTGTTATTGCATGGTGAGCTCCTGGGTAAACCACAAGATGAAAAAGCTGCCAAGGTCATGCTCGAGGCTTTATCCGGGCAAAGCCATAAAGTGGTAACGGGCATCAGTCTGTGTCGCAAGCTTAATGGTGAGTTGAAGGTGCTTAATGATGTGGTCACCACTGAAGTTCATTTTGCAGAGCTTAGCAGCGCACAGATATGGACCTATGTAAAAACCGGCGAGAGCATGGATAAAGCCGGAGCCTATGGTATTCAGGGCAAGGCGGCGGTGTTTATCGAAAGCATTGAGGGCAGCTACAGTAATGTGGTGGGTTTGCCTCTGCTAGAGACATCACGCTTATTAGAGCAATTTAACGTGCCTATATGGCAAGAATAAAAGCGAGCTAACTGATAATTTAGTTTGCTGGCTAGCACAGAATTAAAATTAACCCGTCTGTTCACAGACATATTTAAATAGCGAAATCATGAATACGGAAATCCTATTAAATGTGACCCCCACAGAAACCCGTATGGGGTTAGTGGAAAATGGCGTCTTGCAAGAAGTGTACATTGAACGCACCAATCGGCGCGGTATTGTGGGCAATATTTATAAAGGTAAGGTGGTCAGGGTATTGCCTGGCATGCAGGCTGCATTTGTTGAGGTGGGGCTGGAGCGTGCTGCGTTTATTCATGCCGCCGATATTCAAGGGCCGGTAAAAAACAGTGAAACGGCTCGCAGGCAACCGGACTCTATCAGTAGCCTGTTGCATGAAGGCCAGAGCTTAGTGGTTCAGGTGACCAAAGACCCCATTGGTAGCAAGGGCGCACGCCTAACCACACATATGTCCATACCTTCCCGTTATCTGGTATTCATGCCCAATACCCAACACGTGGGCATTAGCCAGCGCATCGAAGATGAAACAGAACGAGAGCGTTTGCGCACACTGGTGCAAAACTGTATGAGTGCAGAGGGCTTAAGCGAAGAAAGCGGTTTTATTTTACGCACGGCAGCCGAAGGGGCGGGCGAGGATGAAATTCTCAGCGATACCCGATATTTACAGCGAGTCTGGGGTAAGGTCAAAGAGCGTATAAAAACCGTGCAGGCTCCGGGTAAAATCTATGAGGAGTTGCCGTTACATTTACGTACTTTTAGGGATTTTATTCGCCCCGATGTGGATAAAGTTTTAATCGATTCCCGTGAAAACTTTCAAAATGCCCAAGAATTTTCCCAAACATTTGTTCCTGAAGTGACCGATAAGCTGGAATATTATACAGGGGAGCGCCCCATATTTGATTTGTATGCGGTGGAAGATGAAATTCAAAAAGCCTTGGAAAAAAAGGTTCAGCTGAAGTCCGGTGGGTATTTGATCATCGATCAAACCGAAGCCATGACCACAGTGGATGTGAACACAGGTGGTTTTGTGGGTCACAGAAACTTGGAAGAAACGATCTTCAAGACTAACCTGGAGGCTGCCACCGTCATTGGTCGCCAGTTAAGGCTGAGAAATTTGGGTGGTATTATCATCCTGGATTTTATCGATATGGAAGACACCGAGCATCAGCGCCAGGTATTAAGAATGCTGGAAAAAGCGCTGGAGAAGGATCACGCCAAGACTAAAATTAGCCAGGTATCCGAGCTGGGTTTGGTTGAAATGACCCGAAAACGTACCCGCGAAAGCTTAGGGCAAATGTTGTGTGAGCCCTGCTCCCAATGCCAGGGTCGCGGCAACATTAAAACCCCTGAAACTATATGTTATGAAATCTTTCGCGAATTACTGCGCGAGGCCAGAACCTATGAAGCCAATGCTTATATGATCCTGGCCACCCAGAGCGTGGTTGATTTATTACTCGATGAAGAAAGTCAAAGTTTGGCTGATTTAGAAAACTTTATGGGCAAAACGATTAAGCTGCAAGTTGAGCCCATGTATCACCAAGAGCAGTATGATGTGATTTTACAATAACACCAATGGCAATGAAGCATAAAGGTCTGAAGCAAGGGCTGAACACTTTAAATTTGATGCTGGTGGCAACATTTATTGTGTTAGCTCTGTATAGCGCTATTGGTCAGCAAATTATCCCCTATATTGGTAAGTACCGACTGGATGTTGAGCGCTATATTAGCCAACAACTGAATAGTCAGGTGCAAATTCGCAAGTTATCAGGGGATATGCGGGTGCTCACTCCTTCGGTACATATCGAGGGCATAACCCTGTACCCGCAAAGTACTCAACTTGGTGTCAGCCCTGGAAAAACTCCTCAGTTAAACAAAAAAAATCGACCCATGTTGACCATTGCAGCGGTGGACTTTGTGCTTGATCCTGGTTTGTCTTTACTTAACCTAACCCCGGTTTTTAAGTCTGTGCGTCTTTCCGGAGTGTCTATCATTCTTGAAAAAGATTCATTAACTCAGAAGCGACCGACGGCTAAGCAGCAAGCGATATCTTCCGTACAGCGCTTTGTAGAAACCCTGCTATTGCAGCAGCACCTGGAAATTAATAACTTCAGTGTTGAGACCTGGCTGAACGATGAGCAGCAAACACTGCAAATAGATCATCTGGTCATGACCGGTGATGGCTTTAACCGCCTCATGACGGGCAGTATCAGCTATGGTGATGAACACAAAATAAAAGCGGGCATGCGAATCTTTAGTCAAGGCAGCCCTTATGACTTGGAAGAATTTTATGCCAGAGGAGTGATTGATTTACCCAATTTGGATGTTAATTATTGGTTAGAGCAACTATCCGGGGTGGCCATTTTTAATGAGTTTCAAGCGTCGGCACAATTAGGTTTTGAGTTTAAAGACAGTCTATTAAATTATGCCAAGCTCAACATGGCCACGCCTAAGTTATCGGTTCCGGATCAAGAAGACTTTAAGAATATAAATACCCAGCTGTGGCTTAAGCAAAATAACATAGATACCTGGACTCTGTGGCTTGATGATGGCCAATTTACTTTTAAGGATAAAAAGTGGCAGCTGCAAGACCTGGGCTTAAAACTATCTAAAACCTCCCAGGGAAACCGCTGGCACAGTTTTGCTAAAAAGGTAAATTTACAATACATACAAAACTTACTATCTGAATTCAGCTTGATTCCCCAATCGCTTGCTACTTTACTCGATGGATTAAAGCCCCGTGGCCAAGTAGATAACTTTAGCCTGATCTTGCAGCACAGCAAAGATGAAGAGCTTGATTTTACGGTTGCAGGGGAGCTTCAAGAAATAACCATAGACGCTCATGGCGCAATACCCGGTGTGAAAAGTCTTAGTGGTGTGTTGGCTGCCAATAAAAATAACGGGCGCATTCAGTTTTCTTCAGAAAAGATGGAACTTGATTTTCCCAAAATATATGACGATGCATTTAAAATTACTGAGGGTCTTGGGCAGGTCGATTGGTTTATAGACGAGCATCAGACGCGAATTATAGGTGATGGATTACATTTATCGTTCACGGATGTGAATGCTATTAAGGGCGGCTTTCAGCTATGGATGCCAAACGATGAAGCTTTAGAGGGTGCGCTGGCCTTGAATTTATCGCTTGATGGGGCGCAACTTAGCGCTCAGAGAAAACTGGTTCCCAAAGCCGTCAGTAGTGGTTTAAAGGACTGGCTTAATTCAGCTCTAAAAAGCGGCCATGTGGAAGATGGCAATCTATATTTATATAGTTCCTTGTCAGAGGAGCAGCCTCTGGCGCAATTAGAACTTTATTTTAACCTAGATAATGTAGACCTATCCTATCTTTCACAGTGGCCAGATGTTCAACAGGCTAAGGGGAAGCTGTTTATCGATAATAGCCGGGTTTGGGGCAAACTTAATACTGCGCAAACATTGGGTGGCTCATTACACGAAAGCCAAATTGCTTTTCAGCAGGATGAGCGCGGGTCGGGTTTTTTATGGATTAACTCTCTGGCAGTGGGCTCTGCACCTGAGATGTTTTCATACTTTCAGAAAACGCCACTGCAAACAATCGTGAATAATCAACTGGATGACTGGCAGTTAACGGGTACCCATGAAACTTCTTTGGCTTTTAAAATTCCGTTAGACACCCCCATTGAGGAAATGGCGGTGGAGGTGAAAACCAACCTCAATGAGGCCAAGCTTACGATGCCCGGTGTAGGTTTAAGCTTTCCGGAACTTGCCGGGTCGCTTCAATTCAGCAGTAGCAAGGGATTAACCAGTCCAGCCTTAACAACTCGCCTTTGGGGTGAGGATATTGATGCCAGCATTAATAGTCAGTTTAAGGGGGGGGATTTGGTCACGGATATCGCCTTTAAAGGGCTTCTGGATACTGAAGGTCTTAAAGACTGGTTAAAGCTGGGGCTGTTAAATGGTGTATCGGGTAAAACCCCTGTAGCAGGTCATTTTATTATTGATGGCACAGACGGCGGCTTTACCGGCTTGCAAATTGAATCCCAGTTGCAGGGCATTCAATTGGACTTACCCGAACCCATGTATAAACCCAGCCTGCAGGCGGCCTCATTTAAAACCAGTGTTCAAATAAAGGATGGTTTAACATTTAAACTTTCCTACGATGACAAGGTAAATCTGGCTATGCAGTTTAATGACGGAGCCTTTTCCGCTGGTCAGGTTTATTTAGGGGCCATTGAAGCGTATGTGCCAAGCTCACCGGGATTGGTGGTGCAAGGGCACATTGAAAAGCTGAACGTGGATGACTGGTTAGGCGCCTGGCAAGGTATTCAGCAGCTGGATGAACATTATGGCCCGTCTGATACACCCTCGACGAGCCCATTGAAAAGCATATCCTTGAGCAGCGATGAAATAGTTTATAACGACTTTATATTTGAATATGTAAAAACCGAAATTGATGTATCTGGCAAAAAATGGAATATAAAAGTGGATTCTCCGCTTGCCAAGGGTGACCTCACCTATGAGTCAGATCAAGCCACCGTAGTAAATTTACAATATTTGCATTGGCCGGCATTAAACTCGGACAAACAGGGCTCAGAAGCTGATCCCTTATTGGATGTTGATCCTGCAACGTTCCCTGCGTTAAATTTAAGCATTGAAGAAGTTTTTCTGGGCCCTACTAATTATGGGCGCTGGAAACTAAAGGTTGTGCCGGAAGCGGAAGGGGTCGTGATTAGCGATATTGACGGACAAATTAAGAAGCTTAATGTTAAAGGTAACATGAGTTGGCTAAAGCCAGTCGAAGAGCTAAGCAAACAAAAAACATCCGTTAATTTACAGTTAAGCAGCGACGATGTGGGGGGAATACAAAAAGCCTGGCATCAAAAGCCGGTGTTGGAAGCTGATTTTTTGCGGACGGATTTAGATGTACATTGGTTGGCAAGCCCAGCTCTTTTTGAACTGGAAAGTTTATCCGGCAATCTCAATTTTCAATTACAGGACGGTCGTTTTGTTGATGCCGGGGATACAGGGGCATTGAGTGCATTTGGATTGTTGAATTTCGGCGCCATTGGTCGCCGGCTGCGCTTGGACTTTTCTGATGTATATCAAACAGGTTTACATTTTGATGATATAAAAGGAAAAACAAAAATAACCAATGGTTTGATTGAAATTGTAGATACGCTTGATTTTGTTGGGCCTTCGGCTAATTTCTCTGCAAGCGGTTCGGTAAATACCCTTACTAAAGAGCTGAATCAAGAATTGGCGGTCACTTTTCCCGTATTCAGTACCTTGCCCTTTGTGGCCATTTTAGCGGGGTTTGCCCCTCCCATCGCGGCCTCAATTTTTGTGGGAGAGAAACTGGTCGGAGGTGAGATTGAAAAGTTTTCCAGTGCTACTTACAAGCTTAGTGGCACCTGGGAAGAGCCTGAACTAAAATTAATGAAGCGTTTTGATAATGAAATCGAGGGCAAAAAAGATAAATCTTTTTGGCTGCGCATGAAAGACGTGTTTGGATTGGGAGGGGCGGACTGATGTGGTGCGGTGTCATTCAAATGAACAGTCAAAAAGATGTTGATGCTAATTTATTGGCTGCGGAGCAGTTGATAAAAAAAGCATCGCAACAGGGCTGCCAATTACTGGTATTACCCGAAATGTTTGCCTGTCTTGGTATGGCAAAGCAGTATGACCTGGCGGCCAGCAGGTTTACCTCTCAGGATGTGTTGGCCACGCTGGCAAGTTGGAGTAAAAAGTACCAAGTATATTTAGTGGCGGGTTCTGTACCTATGGTTTCTGACCGAGACGACAAGCGGGTACATGCAAGCTGTTTGGTTTTCTCTCCGCAAGGAAAGCAGCTGGCGATCTATAATAAAATTCACCTGTTTGATGTAATGGTGGAGGACGAAAAAGGCGCCTATAAAGAGTCTAATACCTTTTTAGCGGGCACTGAACCACAGCAAGTGCAGGTGGCAGAAGCGAGCTTGGGATTAAGCATTTGTTATGACCTGCGTTTCCCTGAGTTATTTCAGCATTACATGTTGCAAGGCTGCGACATTATCAGTGTACCATCGGCTTTTACCTATAAGACCGGCCAGGCTCATTGGGAGATTCTGCTCAGGGCCAGAGCCATCGAGACCCAGAGTTATATTTTAGCAGCTAATCAGGTGGGGCAGCATGAAGATGGCAGGCGAACCTGGGGGCACAGTATGATAGTGGCCCCCAACGGTGAGATACTTTCTCAGATTATGGGCACTGAGCCCGGTATCGCTATGGCTCAGTTAGACTTTTCCAGTTTAAAAAAATGCCGCGAGGCCATGCCACTGAAGCAACA
>MAAD01000147.1 GCA_002162985.1 Bermanella sp. 47_1433_sub80_T6
GAATACATGGAGCGTTTATTCGAGCGTGAATCCTTCCAGGTTAGCTTGTCTGAAGCTGAGCAGGAAATGCGCGAATGACCCCTAGTCGCCCCTATTTGATGCGCGCACTGTATGAGTGGATTCAGGATAATGATTCCACGCCATACGTGTTGGTGGATGCCAATATTTTGGAAGTACAGGTTCCCCAGGAGCACGTCAATGACGGGCAAATAGTGCTTAATATTAACGCCAGTGCGGTGCGTGACTTGTTGATTGATAATCAAGCCATGAGTTTCAGTGCACGCTTTTCTGGTGTAACTCAAAATATCTATGTACCTATCGTGGCTATCTTGGCTATTTATGCCAAAGAAAACGGCGAAGGCATGGTATTTGGGAGTGAAGCGGGTGCGCCGGATCCAAGCGATACGCCGCCACCGCCGAAAAAAGAAGAGCGCCCCAGTGGTCGCCCTTCCTTATCAGTGGTTAAGTAGTTTTTAACCGCAGCATAAAAAAAGCAGGCCTAGCCTGCTTTTTTTATGGGTGACTGTTGGTGAGTGAAGGTTACTCCAGTGGACCAAACAGCTGCCAATCAATCAGGTCACACAGGCAGTGTATGGCCAGCAAGTGAACTTCCTGAATGCGCGCGGTGGTGTCTGAAGGCACCCGAATCTCTATGTCATCTGGCTGCAGGATGGCGCTCATGTCACCCCCATCCTTACCGGTTAGCGCCACTACCCGCATCTCTCTGTCATGGGCTGCCTGTATGGCCTGGATAACGTTGGCGCTCATGCCGCTGGTGGAAATGGCCAGTAGAATGTCACCGCTGTTGCCCAGGGCGCGAATCTGCTTGGAAAAAATTTCGTTGTAGCTGTAGTCGTTGGCAATAGAGGTGACTGTAGAGCTGTCGGTGGTGAGTGCGATGGCCGGCAAACTGGGCCGCTCACGCTCGAAGCGGTTAAGCATTTCAGATGAAAAATGCTGAGCATCTCCTGCGCTGCCACCATTGCCACAGCTTAAAACCTTTCCGCCGCCTAGCAAGGAGTTCACCATGCTGTCGCTGGCCAATTCGATCACGGGGGACAAGATTTCCAAAGCCATTTGCTTGGTATCAATACTGTCTTGAAAATGTTGTTGAATGCGTTCTTGAAATTGCATGGTGATAATTGAATCCCGAGCGTCCAAAATTTTTATTCATCTTACCCAGCTAAGACATTAAAGGCCAGAGCTCAGCGCCAAGAGTGTGTATCAGGCAGCCAGGAAAGCGTTTTTAATCCATTCAATTTCCAACCCTTGTGGGCTGTCTTGCATGGCAATCACGTCAAACCGACAAGCAGGGGGCTGGTTGCCAAAGTGTTTGAGTAAATAAAGTTGCGCGGCCTTAATGAGTTTTTGCTGTTTGTGGTAATTTACGCTGGCAGCGGCGCCACCAAAACTCTGGTGTTTGCGGTAGCGTACCTCCACGAATACCAGCTGTTCACCATCCAGCATGATTAGGTCGATTTCACCGCTGCGAAACAGCACATTTTTTTCTTTGAGCTTCAAGCCTTGCTGTTGTAAGTAGCTACAGGCTTGTCGCTCAAATTGTTGGCCAATAGCTCGTTTGCTAAAGCTCTTGAAGGGATTGCGCATGGACACTCTGGTGGATGAGTAGTGGTGCTTGAACCTTTTTGGCCAGGCCTTTTTTGAATTGTGCAAATGGCAGGTTGCGCACAATTTGACCATGTTGATCCATGGTGAGTTGGCCGGTTTGACCTTGCACGTTGCTCTGGGTCAGTACTTTTATCTGTCCTAACCTTGGGTATAGCTGAAAGGCATCCAGTCCCAGTGCGTATAGGCGGTCCAGGCTAGAGCGGGTGTTGGGCCATAGGGATTGAATTTTTTTGCGCATGGGGTTGTTATTTAACACCCAGGGAATATCGCAAAACACCACATTCTCCAGGTCTCGGTCTTTTTTGCGGGATTTTTTACCGCTGTAAATTTGCGAGGTGGCAATCACAGGAATATTTTTAGCAAAATTAAAGGCCAGGGTGGGTTTTATTTGGCGCGCCTGGTGAGGCAAGGCCGCTACAAAAATGAAATCTACATCTTGGCGGCGACGGGCCTGAAATTCCAGGCGAACGCCCAGTTGCCTGCGTAAGTTGCGGGCGCGGCGCTCGCTGTCATCCACCGACATTAAGCGGGCGATCACCTTGTTGTAATCGGCTTTGCCGCTAAAGAACTGTGCCTCAATCAGCTCGCCACCCTGAGCCTGCCAACTGCGGCTGAAGCGATTAAATACTCGCTCTCCCCAGCTGCCCTTGGGTGCCAGCACTAAGGCTCTTTGATAGCCTTGTTGGCGAGCGTAGTGGCTGGCCAGCTCGGCTTCATCTTCTACTGCTAAGCCAAACTGAAATAACAGTTCCGGGTTTTCGCTCTGGTCGCGGTTGCCGTAATTAAGGGCCAAGGTAGGGACGGGCAGGTATTCTTCTTGTTGCAGGCGTATGACCGATTTTTTCTCAAGGGGGCCGATGATTAATTCATTGCCATCCAAAATGGCTTGTTGGTAAAGGCTCCAAAAATCTTTGCTTTTAGCGGTGTCGTAGATTTTTATTTCGGGCACTTCGGCCCCTGCTTGCAGCGCCTGATAGTAGGCGGCCATTACTCCATCCCGTAAAGCCTTGCCGGTGGTGGCCAGCTTGCCACTCAGTGGCAGCATTAATGCAATGTAGTTTGCGCGACTTTCTACATAGTCTTCAATTTGGCCCAGGTCTCCGGGTAATTGCTTGGCCGCCGGGTGCTGCTGGTATTTAACTTGCCACTTTCGAAGGGCGCTTAATTGGCGATCTAGATCTATTTGTGTGCGTTTTACGATCAGGGTTAATTCTAGCCAGCCTTTAAAGGTTGGTGTGCTGCTTTTACGGGCCAGGGTTTCAACTTGCAGTTCATCGGCTTGCAGTAGGCTTGCCCAGATGGCCTCGTGGTTTTCAAGGTAGGTGTTTTCATCGGTGAGGGCGCCGGCTAGAAACATACGCTCACGAGCACTGGCAATATATTGCGCTTTTAAGTGCAGGGCCTTGGCCCGCAGGAATCCCGGGGCATGAGTGTTTAGGTGGGTGAGCTGGGTGAAGGCGCCTGGCGCTACCGAGTTAAGTGCCATCATGGCGGCGTCGCCTCGCCCAAGGGCTACCGATAAGCTAGCGTCTAACCAGTGAAAGTGAATTTGCTTTAAAGCGCTTAAGTTTAAAAGGTCAATGACGAGTAAATTATCTTCGGCCTCTTTTAATCTATGGTTGGCGATTAACACTTCTATGGCGGATAATGCCTCCATATTGGGTGAGGCGATTTTGATGGTGCTGGGTTTGCCTGGTTGGCTGGAACAGGCAGTCAAAATTAATGTAAATAGTAACCCGGCAACGACGCGAACATTCAACATAGTCTACTTATTTAAAACATCGGATGAAGGCAGGTATTATGCACGAAAATCAGCTCTATGTGGTGGCTACTCCCATAGGAAATTTAGCTGATATCACTACTCGAGCACATCAAGTGCTTGAAATGGTCGACATTATTGCTGCTGAAGATACTCGCCACACCAAGCGCCTGTTAAATCACTTGGGTTTCAGTAAACCCTTGATGGCGGTGCATGACCATAATGAAGCTCATGCTGCTACCTCCATATTGGAAAAGCTGCAGGCAGGGCAAAATGTGGCCTTGGTTAGTGATGCCGGTACGCCGCTCATTGCCGACCCTGGTTTCCATGTGACGCGAGCTGTGGCCGAAGCCGGCTTTGATATCGTGCCGATTCCGGGCCCTTGTGCCATTATTACCGGTTTATGTGCCGCCGCGCTGCCCACCGACCGTTTTATATTTGATGGTTTTTTACCGCCTAAAACCAGTGGTCGCCAACAGTATTTTAATGGCATTAAAAATGAAGAGCGTACTGTGGTGGTATATGAAAGCCCTCACCGCATATTGGCTAGCTTAAAGGATTTGGCAGCTGTGCTGGGTGAAGATAAAGAGGTGGTGCTGGGCCGTGAATTAACCAAGACCTTTGAGACCTTTTTGCGTGGCACGGTAACCGATATTCAAAATAGAATGTTGGCCGACAGTAATCAGCTGAAAGGGGAATTTGTGATGATGATTCGCGGCGCAGCCTCTAAAAAGAAGTTAGAGGTGTCGCAAGAGGCGCTGGATTTAACTCTGCTACTAAGTGAAGAATTACCCCTTAAAAAAGCGGCGGCCTTGGCGGCCAAACACACAGGTTACAAAAAGAACCAGCTTTATCAGTTGGCGCTAGAAGCCAGGGAGTAAAAATCGGTTGACCTTCTTGCTGGCGAAGGTATCCTTGCGCGCGGAGATAGCCATGCGATCGCCGCCTGTTGCAGTTTACTGTCAACGGGGGGAGGAAAGTCCGGGCTCCATAGGGCAGGGTGCCAGATAACGTCTGGGTAGTGCGAGCTAACGGCCAGTGCAGCAGAGAGTATACCGCCGATGGTTCATCTTCGGATGTTCACAGGTAAGGGTGAAAGGGTGCGGTA
>MAAD01000045.1 GCA_002162985.1 Bermanella sp. 47_1433_sub80_T6
GATGAACCCCATGTGTTAAGAGTAGAGCAAGGCAATTGCTCACACTCCATCACCACTCAGGCCAGATTTAATAAAATGAGCCTACTGGGATTTGTATTGGACCTGGGGTTAGTTTCATTACCGGTGGATTTTATGAGCGGTGCTGCCTGGAATATTTACCCTAACAGGGTTCAGATGAAAGCCATCTGCCCAGATTCAGCAGGGTAAACATACATTAAAGAAGCGCTTTAACCGGGCCAAAAGTCTTACGATAAATATCCACTGGACCATGTTCATTAAGGGCCGCAATGTGTGCTTTAGTGGGGTATCCCTTATGTTGGGCGAGGCCATATTGAGGGTATAGTGCGTCCAGCTTCACCATCTCATGATCACGTTGAACCTTAGCCAACACCGAGGCCGCAGCAATGGCAGCCACCAACGCATCCCCTTTTACAATGGGGGTCGCATCACAACACAAATTTAACGGTAAACGATTGCCATCTATAAGCGCATGTTGAGGTGCCATGGTTAAGCCATTAACGGCACGGGTCATGGCTAGCATACGGGCATGCAGAATATTAATTTCATCTATTTCTTCAACACTGGCTCGGGCAATACAGAATGCCAGGGCCTTTTCCTTTATTTCAGGAAAGAGCGCTTCACGCTTTTTTTCGGTTAGCTTTTTAGAGTCGTTCAAACCTGCTATGGGGTTCTCTGGATCCAGAATCACCGCGGCGGCCACTACATCACCGCACAAGGGGCCTGCCCCCGCTTCATCAACACCACAATACAAAATAGCCTGCTGAATTAAGACGAGTTCTTGAGGGATTATTTCATTCATGAGGCGGTTATTAATTCTCTGATGGCTTCGGCGGCGGCCTGATCTGCATTTAAGCGAATGCCTTTATGCAAAGCTAAAAACTCAGCCTGCATGCTCTTTAACCCATCCTCACTTTGCAATAGTTTAAGGCAAGCACTGGCGAGCTTTTCAGGGGTCGCGTTATCTTGTAATAATTCAGGTACCAATTCTTTTCCTGCCAATAAATTCGGCAAGGATACAAACGGCTGTTTAAGCATTCTAAAAACAAAAAATGCAGTTAACGAAGAAAGTTTGTATGACACCACCATGGATTTTTTCAATAACATGGCTTCCAGTGTTGCGGTTCCCGAAGCTAACAAAACTGTGTCTGCCGCGGCCATGGCTTCACGACTCTGACCATCCAGAAGAGTGACACCAGATAATTCCTTTTGCTCTAACAACGCCAACAGCTGACTTTTGCGCTCTTCGTTGGCGGCGGGAATTACAAACTGAATATTGGGAATTTTTTGGCGTATCAGGTTGGCCGCATCTATGAATACGTCTCCAAGGCGTGCAACTTCGCCTTCTCGAGAGCCTGGTAACATGGCCATGATAGGTCGGTCTTGGGCAAGGCCTAATTGCTGACGAGCACCGTGAGTGTCCGTTTCTAAATCAATGGCGTCTGCCAGGGTATGGCCCACACACACCGCAGGGACGCCATGTTTATGGTAAAAAGCCACTTCAAATGGAAATAGGCACAGCACCATATGCACAGATTTTTTAATATTAAAGACCCGCTTTTCACGCCATGCCCACACACTGGGGCTAACGTAATGTACCGCCTTAATGCCTTCGTCTTTAAATTTTCGCTCTAGGGCCAGGGTAAAATCCGGAGCGTCGATGCCAATAAACACATCCGGCTTCATATCCAACAGGGTTTTAAACAGGTTTTTACGAATCTTTAACAGTTCTCGTAAACGCCCCAACACCTCAAACAACCCCATGACAGATAATCGCTCCATGGGATAAAGGGTTTCAAAACCCTCGGCGATCATTTTCGGACCACCTATGCCCACGAAGCGGGCATTTGGATATTGTTTTTTTAAGGCTTTAATCAGACCCGCGCCCAGAATATCTCCTGAGGCCTCTCCGGCCACTAGGGCAAAACATTGTGACATTAACGAATGATTCCGCGGGTAGAAAGTTGCAGGCTATCGATGAAGGCAGTAACAGAAGAGGACTGGCTAACCAGAGGTTTTAATTCCAGCAAAGCTTCTTCAAGAGTGAGACTCTTACGGTATACCAGCTTATAGGCATTACGTAATGCCCGAATATCATCCGGGGTAAAACCACGACGTTTTAAACCTTCGCTGTTAATGCCGTGAGGTTTAGCCGAGTTACCATTTGCCATTATATAGGCAGGCACGTCTTTAAGTACGATGGAGCCGGTACCACACATACTGTGACAACCAATTTGTACAAATTGATGCACTTGAGAGGCACCGCCCAAAATGGCGTTTTCACCAATATGAACGTGGCCAGCAATGTTGGTATCGTTGGCCAAAATACAATTATTGGCAATCACCACATCATGGGCGATATGTACATTCACCATGAAGAGATTGCCGTTACCGATTTTAGTAAGGCTTTTATCCTGAGTGGTGCCACGATGAACGGTACAGGCTTCACGAAAAATATTGTTATCGCCAATCTCTAAACGAGTGGCTTCCCCCAGGAATTTTTTATCCTGGCAGTCTTCACCTACGGTGCAAAACTGAAAAATTCGATTATTTTTACCAATTTTTGTTGGCCCCTTCACCACTACGTGGCTGGCGATCACGGTACCTTCACCGATTTCAACATCAGGACCAATTACTGTCCAGGGCCCTACTTCAACATCATCAGCCAGTACGGCGCTGGGATCAATTATTGCGCGAGGATCAATCAAAGCTCTAAATTCCTTTGTGCACATAAAATTTCTGCCTGGCAGGCCAATTGTCCATCCACCCAAGCAGAACACTCAAATCGCCAAATACCACGTTTATCACTTACGTAGTGCACTTCCATATCGAGGCGATCTCCGGGTATTACTGGCTTCTTAAATCGGGCCTTGTTCACACCCGCAAAATAATAAACCGATTTAGCAGCCTCTTCTTTGCCCATGGACTCCAATCCTAATAAACCCGCCAATTGTGCCAACGCTTCTAATAAAAGCACGCCGGGCATAATGGGGTGTTTAGGAAAGTGTCCTTGAAAAAAAGGCTCGTTACAGCTGACATTTTTATAACCAACAATGCGCTGCTTTGTTTCTATTTTTGTAACTCTATCAACCAATAAGAAGGGGTAGCGATGAGGTAACAGATCAGTGATTTCACTGTAATTCATATGCGCTTGCCTTAATTATTTATGCTTTTCTCAATGGCCTTAAGCCGTTTGGCCATGTCATCTAATTGCCTAAAGCGGGCGGCACTCTTACGCCAATCGCTGGTCTTGGACATGGCGGTACCCGATGAATAACCACCGGGTTCGGCAATGCTTTTGGTCACTAGGCTCATGGCGGTCACATGGGTGCCATCCACTAAGGTTAGGTGACCGGTTACGCCAACACCACCAGAAATGGTGCAATTAGCACCAATTTTTGTGCTACCTGCAATTTTACAGCTGGCGGCCATGGCGGTATTTTCACCAATTTCTACGTTATGGGCGATTTGTATGAGGTTATCCAGTATCACGCCATCGCTGATACGAGTATCACTCATGGCACCACGGTCGATGGTGCAGTTGGCACCCACTTCTACATTATTACCGATAGAAACACCGCCTATTTGGCGAATTTTAACCCACTTACCTTGTTCATTGGCAAAGCCAAAACCATCCGAGCCAATCACAGTGCCACTGTGAACGATGCAACTTTCACCTATGGATACATCGTGATAGATGCTGACATTCTGATGCAAACGAGTATCTCGGCCAATACGACTATTGTGCCCCACCACGGTACCGGCACCAATGATTACCCCATCGGCTAACACGGCGTGATCTTCAATCACCGCGTTAGCGGCGATGCTCACATCTTTGCCGATGCTGGCAGACTCACTGATAACGGCAGAGGGATGAATGATGTGGCTGGCTTTAGGCAGAGTCTCAAACAAGCTACTGACTTTTGCATAACCTAAATACGGGTTATCCAATACCAGGGCAGCACTACTGCATTCATCGGCCTGATTCGGGTGGACGATGATGGCACTGGCAAGCGTGCTTTGCAGCTGGTCTCGATAGGCCATGTTGGCAAGGAAACTTAATTCCCCTGTCTGCGCATGGGTAAGCGTTGCCAAACCATGGATGACGATACTCTCGTCACCAATTAGCTTGGCCTGTAAATATGTTGCGATTTCGCCGAGGGTTATTGCCATTTACTTCTTCGCCGCACTCGCCTGGTTAAGCTTGTTTAGCAATTTTTTGGTTAAATCAAGATCTGGAGATACATGGATAACCGCTTGGCCGTTTAATACGATATCTACTTTTTCAGATTCGATTAGACCCTTAAGGATCTCTTGTAAACGCGGTAAGTTTGCACGGAAAAACTGCTGACGCCACTGCTGCTCGGCTTTTTGTAATTTACCGGCGAAGAACTGGAATTCACCCTGTTTTTCTTTGATGCCGTTACGCAATTTAC
>MAAD01000187.1 GCA_002162985.1 Bermanella sp. 47_1433_sub80_T6
GGCTACTGGAAAAATCACAATCGCTATGCAGCCAACCTAGATCAACACATCGCCTGGCCAGTAGATGAAGACACTCAGCTGTGTGGCACCACTTGGCATCAATTAATTAAGCAGCCAAGCCGCGGCGATGCCTGGGTGATTTTGGGCAAGCACTATGTCACCGCTCAATTAAATGTGGCTAATGACGGTTTTGTGCCGGGCTCCGTGGCCGATGCTTTATTCATGGCGCAAGCTCAGCTGGCTCAGTGCCAGGTGTTAGAGGCCGATCGTGATTTTGCACTTTCACTGAAAGGCACACTTGAAACTTACAATAACGATGAAAATTGTGGCGAAACTCCAGATGTAGTGGACCCGGTTGACCCACAAGAGCCGGCCCCTAAAACCCTGGTTCACATCCGTTCAATTTACGATGTGGATGGCATGGACCGCAGCAGGTTGCTAATTCCGTTCATGGCCATTCCAGCACTCTACCCAATGGAGAAACGCAGCGAACGCTTCGTGCGGGTTTACACTAAAAACCAGGATGGTGAATTACAAATTGAAGGTTACAGCGACATTCAGCCCGATGGCTCGGTGATGTTTGAAGTGCCCGCCAATAGCGATTACACCTTCGAAGTGGTGAACAAACACGGCAAGGCTTTGAATAAAGATGCCATGATCGGCAGCGACTTCCGTTACGACTACCTGCAACGTCACCCGGGTTACCTGCAGGCAAATGAAGGCGAAACCCAACAGTGCCATGGTTGCCACATCGAGGGCAGTGACTACGATCACGCCAACGAAGCGGGCGACCCGGCCAACAAGGGCGCGTTGGGGTTATCCATTCCCTGGCCCAGTGCCAATCCGTTTATCTTATCGGTGGAGTGGGGCGATACCATGGCACAAGCCCTGTACCGTTCAATTGAAGACATAAGTGTGATTACGCCCAATATTCAATACCAGGACAACTGGACCATACTGCCGTTCCGTCAAAACCCCAGTATTAATATTGCCTACGAGCAATTGCACAGCGAACAACCCGTGAGCGTGGCCTGTCAGCAAGAGATGACGGATGATTGTGTGGCCAGCATTAATTATGGCGACCACATACAGCCCATTTGGAACGTGAGTAATCGTAATGAAGACGGCAACAGCTGCGTAGATTGTCACGATAATCGTGGTTTCACTAAGTTAGACCTAAGCGATTACACTCAGCAAGAGGGCACGCTGGCGTCGTACGACGCCCTGTTTAACAACAACCGCACCTTCATGTTCCTGGCGGCCACCTATAGCACGGTCGATGAAGAGCATTGTCGTCGCATGGTGCAGCCACCTTTCCTAATTGAGCCTGAAAACGATTGTTTTAGCTGTTATGGCCAAGCATTAATGAACCCGCTGGGGGCCATCTCCAGTGCCAACTTCTTTGATGTGTTTGATGTAGACAGTGATGACGAACACTGGTTGTTTACCCCGGATGTAAACGACGGCTATAAGCAGCAGGTTCATGATATGCACAGCCCCATGTTAAATGCCGCCGAGCGTAAGTTGATTGCTGAATGGCTGGATATGGGGGCGCCGCAATAACCTAATCTTACTGGCCAGCTCAGAGTTTCAGTAGCTCTAAGCCAAGTCTTTTTAAACCGCTAACCCTATAGTGTATTTGTGATTTGGCAGCTACTAAACAATAACTTAGGCGTGAGGTTATTGCTCTTGAGGTGTTTGAGGCCTGGACGCCGAATCAAGCCTACAGGGATGTATCCACGGCGGCCTCAACAGTAATAACCCCACGCCTAAGTTGGCCGTCTTCAAATCCTCAGTCTTTTACTCTCGATGACACCAATACTGCTTTTCCCCTACAAACTGGTTAAACTGTCTCTTTTTATCGTCATCGTGATCGAATATGAGCCCAATCGAAATCTCCCTGTTGATATTACTGGCCAGTGCCTCTGGTGCCAGCCTTTTCATTATGCAGCGTCAACATCAAAAAGCCGCGCAAAACTGGGCCCTTGAGAAAGAGCAACTAGTATCCACTAGCCAGGCTCAACAAAATAAACAGCAGCTAATGGCTGAAGAATTAAATCAGGTCAAAACGGCGCAGGCCGTGGCGGTGGCTTCCCAGCAAAATAGCCAAAACCAATTGCAAGAAAAACAAAACTTGTTGGTAAAAGCACAGCAAAACCAAGAGCTACAACAAAATCAGTTGCGTCAGTTAGAAGGGGACTTAAAGCAATCTCAGGCCAAACTGGATGAGAGGAAAGATGATAGACCCAAACTGGAAAACCAGGAAAAACACATTGTCCAATTAAATCGCCAGCTTAGTGAGCAAGAAAGCTTGTTAAAGCAGGAGCAACTGGGTCGTAAAAAAGACCAGCAAAACCTTGAAGAAAAGCTACAGCTATTGGCAGAAAACAAAGTTCAGCTAAAGCAGGAGTTTGAAAACCTCTCCAATAAAATATTTGAAGACAAACACAAGCAGTTTAACCAAACCAGTAAAGAAGGTTTAAGTGGTTTATTAAACCCATTTAAAGAGCAGCTGGAAGGTTTACGCAAAAAAGTAGACGACGTCTATGTGAGTGAAAGCAAAGACCGTGCGGCCCTCAAGGCGCAAATTGGTGAGCTGCACAACCTCAATAAACAAATTACCGAAGAAGCAGCCTCCCTGGCCCGCGCCCTAAGAGGTGAAAAGAAAACCCAGGGCAACTGGGGTGAACTGGTACTGGAAACCGTACTGGAAAAGTCAGGGCTGCGCGAAGGTGAAGAGTTTGTTCGCGAAAAAAGTATCACCAATGAAGACGGTGAACGGCTGCGCCCTGATGTGATTATTAACCTGCCAGAAGATAAACACATAGTGGTAGACGCTAAAGTTTCGTTAAATGCTTACACCGATTATGTAAATGCCGAAAATGATGCTGACCGAGTTACCTTCTTAAAAAATCATATCGATGCAGTACGTATGCATATTAAGACTCTGGCCGATAAGTCTTACTCAAAGCTGCCCGGCATCAATAGCCCTGATTTTGTATTTTTATTCATGCCCATCGAACCCGCCTTCATGGTGGCATTCGAACACGACGACAAGCTCTTCAACGATGCCTTTGAGCAACGCATAGTAGTGGTGACCCCCACCACATTGTTAGCCAGCTTAAGAACCGTATCCAGTTTGTGGAGCATAGAGCGCCAAAATAAAAACGCCAAGCAACTGGCCGAGCAGGCCGCCAAGGTCCACGACAAGCTAGTGGGTTTTGTAGAGAGTATGGAAAAAGTGGGTGCACAATTAACCACCGTGCAGGGCACCTATGACAAGGCCTGGAGTCAGCTTAAAGAAGGCCGAGGTAACTTGATTAGCCAAGCTCATAAGTTTAAAGACCTGGGTGTGCGGATGAAAAAAGATATGCCCAAGCAGGTATTGGAAACCGCCGAACTGGAATTCTCGGAAACAGGCGAATAAATCATCAAATATAATTATGCAGGCTGGACCTGCATGGTTATACCTACCAGCTTTCTTTAGCCAATATGGAAAATAAATTTCCCCTATCAGACTGGTCTATTTTCCCTTTAACTCTTTGCTATTCACATATTTAGTCAGCTTGTATTAAACCTGCGTCGCAACTCGCCACTCTTGGGTTCCCATCTATAATTCGCCATTTAAATCGTTTAGCGTGACACCAAACTAAAATAAAAAGGTGTGCCATGAGTGTAATCAATTCACCCATTTTAAAATTCAGTTGGACCAAACTCATCACGTTGTTGGTGCTGGCGGCATTAGTGGCCATCTTGGTATTGCTGCCCTGGGGCATGCCGGATGCTCAGCGTTATTTTGATCCCATAGGTGAGCGTGAATTACAAAAAGACGAAGCCGGACAGTTAGTGGCCACCCTGGAGGAGTTCATGAAACTCAGCCACAGTGGCGATGAATTTAACGGCTGGAACACAGAGCATCAGGCTTTTTGGAAATACGCCATTTCCTTTGCTGCCTATGGTTTGCCGTCGGCTATGATCATAGACCCTGACAATAAAGACCAATATCGGGTGGCCATGGATAACATGATCTGGAAGATGAAATCCAAAAAGGTGTGGCAAGATTTCACCGATCGCGGTTTTGGCCCCGACCCCATTACCGTGCAAAATATCATGTACAAGGGGCATCTTAATCTCATGTACGCCCTGTACCAACTAAGCACAGGTGATCAACGATACGCCCGTGAATTTACCTGGCTCACCAAGAATATTGTCGAAGAAATGAATTTGCATCACCAGGGGTTTTACGAGGGTAATACCTGTGAACCCAATGCCTGGTTTGTGGAGTGTAATGTGATTGGCATGTTGAGCCTGCATATATACGATAAGTTATACGGCACGCAATACACTCAAAATGAAGTGCAGTGG
>MAAD01000091.1 GCA_002162985.1 Bermanella sp. 47_1433_sub80_T6
ATCCCCAGCTTTCAAGACGGAAAGGTGAAACGCTTAACAACCTGGCTAGAGAAAACCGGGTTATCATTGCAAGGCAGCTATTTTTACAGCGATTCACGCAATGACTTGCCGCTTTTAGAATTGGTGGACCACCCTGTGGTGGTGGACGCCGACGATACCTTGCTGGCCCATGCCAAACAGCACGATTGGCCCATCATCAGTTTGCGAGATTAAGCTTTATTCTCCTAATTATACAGCCGCCATTTTGCAGCCGCCTAAGGGGTTGATCTTGAACGTCACTTTTTCCACCATTGCTTTACTCCCTAAGCTGGGGCGCGGCTTGCTGCTCGCCATGCTGTGCCTAACAATAAGTGCCTGCGACCAGTTATTCGAGCAGCCCAAAGAAAGTGCACCGGCTCAAGAAAAAATCAAAATTAACAGCCAGCGATTGCTGTCGGCCACTAACATTTACGCATATACCCAGATGTCGGAGGCGTTAAACCAGGCGCAGATACTGGATGGCTTGATTACCTCGTTATTGCATCACCCCAACCCGTTATCATTGGAAGAGGCGCAAAATACCTGGCTAAAAGCCTACCAGGCTTATTTGCAGGTGAGCTTCTTTCATGAAATTCCTCGCTTTGAGAAGCCTCAGCACCATGAAGATGCCGATACCTACGACATTATTCACGAACAACTGGACAGCTGGCCCATAGAAGCCGGTTACATCGATTACCTGCCACAATACCCGTTAAGCGGCATCATCAATGACATGACCCTGAAGATTTCCGAGCAGGATATTTTACAACAACACGGCTTTAGCGATGAACGGTTTGCCAGTGTGGGGTTTCACCCCATGGAATTTTTACTGTTTGGTCTGAATGGAAAACGTTCCGCCAAAGATTTTGTACCGCAAGAAAACAGCATAGAAATAGTCGATACCGACATACACCTGCATGATCAAGCGCAAGAAGGAGAAGACCCTGAATCAGAAAATAACGCTCCTGCCGCCACCCAGACACAGCTGTCAAATGAAGATGCTCATTTTGGCCCACAAAACCATAATCGTCGCCGCGAATTTTTACGCATACTAAGCGCCCTAATGGTGAAAAATTTACAAAAATTGGCCGACCGTTGGGAGCCGGCCCATGGCTATTACGCCAAGCAGTGGCGCCAACCCCAGAAGCTAGAGAATTTGCAGCGGGTGTATCAGGTAAGCATGGATACCTTGCAGGTTCAGTTATTAAATCACCACATGCACCCATTATTAAGCCAGCCACAACTGGACGATTTACGCAGTCCGTTTGCCCATCAGGATGGTGCCAATATGCTGGCCATATTGCAGGGTATCGAAAATCTGTTTTATATTGAAAATGGTTTCATGCAGGAATTAAAAATTCACAATGCCGAAATCGCCGACAAAATTACCGCGCAATTTAAGCGCCTCATGCGCGACATGAAAAAAATGCCGGTGAATGTGGCTCAGCAATCGTTGCCAAAACGTAAAAAAATCATCACCCCCATACAACACAAACTCATTAAATTAATTGAGAATATGTATGCCGGCGCGCAGCTGCTTGGGTTACAACTGGAGGCCCTGCCCATTTCCACTAACTAGTAGTGGCCCAGTCAACGTTCAAATTTTTTTGATAATAAAACGGACGTTTGGGTGCGTGTGACCCCAGCTATTTGGGTCATGGCATCCATGGCCTCATCCAGTTCTTGAGTGGAGGCCGCCTTCAACTGCGCCACTAAATCAAACTCGCCACTGATGGAACTGAGCGATTTAATTACGCTGATTTTTTCTAATGCTCGCACTATTTTCCCGATAAGCTTTTGATCGGTGGCGATTAGGATATGGGCGCTAATCTGCTGCCCCAAGAAGCTTTCATGCCAACGTAGGGTATAACCCTGAATGACCTTACTGCGCTCCAGCTGCGACATGTGGCTTTGCACCGTGAGCCGACTCACCCCCAACTGCTTGGCCAATTGCGAGACGCTGGTGCGAGCGTTTTCTAATAGCAGCTCCAGCAATTTTTTATCCAGTTCGCCAATGTTATGCATTTTGCAACACTGCCTATTAAGTTAGCTAAATAACTCTTTGCATATTATGCATTGTAGATGTGCATTTTATATTGCGAAAGGCATAACCTAATAGACACTAAGGTGATTGCAGGTTACCCAATGAAAAAAGCCTACCACTTCCTCGCCAGCCCTATCGCAACCCCTGTAAAGCATACGCCAATACAACTAAAATCTGTGGCGGTAGATGACAGCTATCAAGGGCCTGAATTGACAATGAATCTGGGCGCCATTGACCAACAGGTTGCCCAATTCAGACGCGCCCTACCTCAGGTTAAAGCGCATTTTGCGGTGAAGGCCAATCCCTTGCCTGAATTATTAAGACACCTTAAGCAACTTGGAGTGGGTTTTGAGATCGCCTCTCAAGGGGAGCTTGAACTTATGCAAGTCTTGCAGGTGCCCCCCGAACACATCATCTTCAGCAATCCTATTAAAACCCCCGCCAGCATCAAAGCGGCCGTTGAATATGGCATCAACTGGTTTGCCTTCGATTGTCAGGAAGAGCTGGATAAATTATTTACCCTAGCCCCCAACGCCCAGTATGAGTTACGCCTCAGTACCAGTGGTGTGGGCGCCGTTTGGCCATTAACTACCAAGTTTGGTATGGATGTAAACGCCGCCAAACACCTCATTAATTATGCCGCTCACCAAAATATGCCGGTGGCCGGATTAACGTTTCATGTGGGCTCACAATGCACCCGAGTACAAAGTTGGATAGAGGCCATCGATGAATGTAAAATTGTATTGGCGCACATGCTTAAGTCGGGTTTACCACTAAAACTGTTAAACCTGGGCGGCGGTTTTCCCTGTGCCATTGCTGAAAATGGCCCATCGCTTACCACCCTAATGCAGCCTTTACACGAGGTGTTGGCCAGCTTGCCCAGTGAAGTGAAGTTGGTGGCCGAACCCGGCCGCTTTTTAATCGCCGCTGCTGGCACTCTCAGCTGCCAGATAGTCAGCACCACCACTCGCCAACAAAAGAATTGGGCGTTTTTAGATTGCGGTTATTACAACGGACTAATGGAATTAAAAGAAGATTTTGGTTATGAATTGAAAAGCAGAAGAGATGGAAAGCTGATTCCCTGGACCATCGCCGGACCCACCTGTGATTCGCTGGATATGTTTGATCAGCCGTTTTTATTGCCGGCCAACAGTGCCGCGGGTGACATCTTGGACATTCCCAACATGGGGGCTTATGCCAATACCTGCGCCACTAACTTTAATGGTTTTTTGGTGCCTAAAGTCACCATCGTCAAAGACGGCGCTAACGCTTAACGGCACCTCTATTAATGATGCCAGCCAAATACACACTGCAGTGTACGTAGCTGGCGTTCACGCTAAACGTTATACGCTACCCGGCACATCACACTCTTAATATAACGGGTCTCCGCAATGCCTGGGTGCACCGGATGATCCGGCCCTTGGCTGCCGCGCTCAATAATTTGAACATGACGATCCAGGTGACGTCCGGCCTGACATAAAATTCTATCCAGGCTGCTTTCACTTAAATGCATGGAACAGGACGCCGACACCAGCAAACCATCATTGGCCAACAAACGCATGCCCAGCTGGTTCAACTTTTGGTAAGCCCGCTCGCCGGCATTGATGTCTTTGCGTTTGGGAATAAACGCCGGTGGATCCAGAATGATCACATCAAATTGCTGCTGCTCTTCGATGAGTTTCTCCATCACTTTAAAGGCATCTCCCTTAATGCATTCCATCTTGTCTTGCACGGCATTGAGTTCTGCGTTTTGCATGACCCAATCCAGCGCCTGTTCGGAAGCATCCACACAGGTCACATGAGAGGCACCACTATTGGCCGCCTGCACACCCCAGCCACCTATGTAACTGAACATATCCAATACCCGCTTGCCGTTCACATGACGGATGATGCGTTCACGATTTAACCTGTGATCGTAAAACCAGCCGGTTTTTTGCCCTTTCCATACCGGCACATCGAAGCGTGTGCCGTTTTCGATGGCGGGTAAAAATTCAGGCACCTCACCCATGGCCACCTCGACATATTCCTCCAGTCCTTCTTGCTGGCGCATCTTGCCATCGTTTTTCCACAGAATGCCCTTGGCATTCTCAAATACGCCGGTTAACGAGGCCAGAATCTGGTTCTTCATGGCCTCCATACCCGCCGTGCTGATTTGCACTACTAGGTAGTCACCAAAACGATCGACCACTAAACCCGGCAGGCCATCACTGTCGCCATACACCAAACGGTAATAGGGCTCATCGAAGCAGACCTCACGCAGAGCCAAGGCCTGCTTGATTTTTTGCATCATCTGGCCATGACCAAACGGCTTGGGGCGTCGCGACAACATGCGCGCACAAATCAGGCTGTTGGGGTTCACATAGGCCACACCTAAAGCCTTGCCTTGGTTGCTTTCTACCAGCACCTGTTCACCCGGGGTAAAGGATTTAAGCGGCGTGGCCTTGGTATCTACCTCGTTGCTGTATATCCATAAATGGCCTTGGCGCAGGCGTTTGTCTTCTTTGGGTTTGAGGCGCAATACGGATAGGGTCATAAGGGTGTAATCACAGATTAATAGAATAAAAAGATAGGTTAATTATACCCGAGGTTTGGAAAATGTTGTCTAAACTAGATAAATAAGATCCAGAACTTATTGATTTGCTTGCTTCCTGTTTGGGTGACAACCGTGGCCGAATTATCACAAGAACAAATTGAAAAAATACTGCAAGGCATCAGCATTCCACCGCAGCCCCAGATTATGGTGGATTTGCAGATGGAGCAGGTCATGCCTGACCCAGATATTAAAACCATCGCCAAGCTCATCAGTCAGGACGTGGGTTTGTCGGGTACCGTGTTAAAAGTAGTAAATAGCCCGTTTTATGGCCTGGCCAACCAGATTACCAGCATAGAGCAGGCGGTGGGTATATTGGGCATGAACAGTGTGGTTAACATCGTCAATGGCATCAGCATTAAGAGTTCCATGGGGGATGACACAATAAAGGCTCTCACCCGCTTCTGGGATACCGCTATGGACATTGCCATGACCAGTGCCACCCTGGCCAAGCAAGTGGGTTATAACTACCCCGACAACGCCTATGCGCTAGGGTTATTCCATAATGTGGGGGTGCCGTTATTAATGGCCCGTTATGATAACTACATGGATATCATGGAAGAAAGTTACGGTGGCAACAGTAACCGCATCATTGACTTTGAAAACCAGCAACTCAATACCAATCATGCGGTGCTGGGTTATTACACCGCCAAGTCCTGGAACCTGCCTAAAGTACTGTGTGACATTATTGCCCAGCACCATGATTGCAAACGCCTGTTTGATAAAAAAGACGCCGTAAACGACAAGACCACCCTCACCTGTATTTTAAAACTGGCCGAGCATATTTGTGGTTGTTATAAAATACTAGGACGCCAAGAGGAGGATTATGAATGGCAAGATATTGGTCAGATGGTATTGGAGTATTTGGGGCTAAACGACTACGACCTGGATAGTCTAAAAGAAAATTTTTCCGAGATGGGCATAGGCCCAAGCAATTATGGGCTCACCTAACACTCGGCTGTGGCCCGCTATAATGATTATTTAATTTTACGTTCTATGCCCATGGCTTGCATGACCAAGTGCTGTTTCACAAACCCCAACTTATTAACCTTGCTCATGCCCCAGTTTCTGGCCCAACGCACTAACGGGTTATTGACCGCAAACAAACGCTTAAAAGATTCCATGGCAGCCATCATGCTGAGGTTATCCGGCATGCGTCGACGCTCAAAGCGCGCTAATAACAATGGATCATGGGCTGGCAGACCACGCTCTAGCCCCTGTTTAATTTCGTCGCTTAACACATAGGCATCCATCAAACCCAAGTTCACACCCTGACCGGCCAATGGGTGAATGGTATG
>MAAD01000086.1 GCA_002162985.1 Bermanella sp. 47_1433_sub80_T6
TGAGGCGGAAACTAAAACCTTGCCTGATTTTTTAAGGTTAGCGGTATTAAGATTCTGGGTATCCAGAGTGTTAGTGCAAAACCAGCAACAGCAGGCCAGCTTGACCACCTTTAAAGACCCTAATCATATGAAGGCTTTGTTGTTGAGTTTGAGTAAAACTTAAAAGACTTTTGTGCGTATAAGACAATCCATTTTGAACCTGCCAGCCCAAAATTCCAGCCGTTTAGTTTGAGGCCGCCATGGACCCTTCCATGGGGGCTTGGCATTGGCATCCATGCCAAAGACACCCTCAAACTAAACGACTGAAACTCTAGGCTAGGGCACCTAAACCTGCTCAGTATTAGATTGGTAGTAAGATAGCGGCCATGAAAATGAACTTGGGGTTAGAGCTATTCCTATTGTGATGTGTGAGGCATGGATGCCGAGTCAAGCTTACAAGGATGTATTTACAGCGCTCACAAAAGGAATAGCTCTAACCCCAAGTTGGCAGATTCCACAACAAATTATTTTCTAGTCAGCCGTTAATTAGCCGCCTCCAACCAAAACAGCGCAAAGTTTTTCCCTTCATCGCTCCACATTCTTTTACTTTCAAAACCGGCTTCTAGAGCCAGCGCCTCAAACTGCTCGGGAATAAACTTATAGCTGTATTCCGTCACGATAGTTTCACCCGCCTTAAAAACAAAGTGCTCACCAAAGATGTATACCACTTGGTCAAGGTCACTGCGCAAATGCATCTCGATACGGTTTTCTTGTTTGTTAAAGAAGGCATGATGGGAAAAATGGGTAGCATTAAAATTACCCTCTCCCAGATGATTAAGGTGGTTTAATATATTCAAATTAAATTGCGCCGTAACCCCCTGAACATCGTTATAAGCAGCGTTTAAGACACTGCTGTCTTTTACCAGGTCTACCCCTATTAGAAAGGCACCATCGTCACCCACGGTAGTGCGTACCCCTTTCAAAAATGACAGGGATTCACTGGGCGTAAAGTTTCCCAAGCTGGAGCCAGGAAAAAAGGCAACTTTTTTAAAGTCACTGGGTAATTGCTGAGGCAAAGTAGCGCCCTGGTGGTAATCAAGGCAGGTGGCGTGAATCTCTAACCAGGGAAACTGTGCCCTAAGTTTAACCGCACAATCAAATAAAAAGTCCTTACTGATGTCCATGGGCACATAGGCCTTTGGTTTAAGGGCATCCAATAGCAGTTTAATTTTAGTACTGGCACCACTGCCATATTCTATAAGCACACATTGCTGACCGGCCCAATTTAATATTTGCTCATGGTATTGGCGCAGCAGGTTGATCTCGATTCGCGTGGGGTAATACTCGGGCAAGCAAGTAATGGCTTCAAATAACGTTGAGCCTTTTTGGTCATAAAAATATTTGGCCGATATGGTTTTGGGAGATTGTTTTAAACCTGCCAATATTTCCTGTTTTTGATCATGGGCCTGCACATTAAAATCATAAAAGTACAAACCATCGTCTTGTTGAATACTTTGATACTGCACCCGTCCTTGCACAAACCTCTCCTTAAACGTCTTTTGCCAGTCGTAACCCGGTCATGGGCCATTGATCTTTAGGGTAGAAAAAATTGCGATAGCTAGGGCGTACATGCCCCTTGGGAGTCAGAGCGCACCCACCACGCAATACCATCTGATTACACATAAATTTGCCGTTGTATTCACCCACCGCTCCATTAGCCACCTTAAAACCAGGGTAGGGGGCGTAAGCGCTTTGTGTCCACTGCCAGCACACATCAAACATTTGTGACATGGAATCCGAATTTTGTATGGCAGCCACTTCCCATTCGGCTTCGCTGGGTAAACGGCAACCCGCCCACTGAGCATAAGCATGGGCCTCATAAAAACTTAAGTGACATACCGGCCGATTGGGATCCATGGGTGTAAGACCGTGTAAGCTAAATTCAAACCAGCGCCCTTGTTGTTGCACCCAGTAAAGGGGCGTTTGCAGTAATGGTTTTTGTTGCGTTAAGTCCTGCTGCAATGCACTCCAGCCATCACTTAACCAAAAAGAGGGCTCGTTATAACCCCCCTCTTGAATAAATTTTAAATACTCGCCATTGGTCACTAGACGGTTACTGAGTTGAAAATCAGGTAAATAACAGCTGTGAAGTGGTGTCTCATTATCAAAACAAAACTCATCTTGCTCGTTCGCGCCTATGGTTTTTAAGCCGCCAGAAAAAGAGACAAATGCCATCTCTTCCAGACTGGCGGCATAGCTAAATTCATCACTGGAACAAATTGCGGGATATAGGGGGTTTTGAAAAAAATTGTACTTGGTATCCATAAGTAGCAATTCTTGATGTTGCTGTTCATGGTGTAAACCCAAGCGAATTAATGACGCTTGCTGATCAAGATCACTGGCCTGCAAAGAATAAATGGCTTGGTCCACATGATGTCGATAAGCCAATACTTCGTCTAAACTGGGGCGGGATAATAAGTGGCGCTTAGGGCGGGAAAACTGCTCCCCCACACCATTGTAATAGCTGTTAAATAATACCTGGAAGCGACTATCGAATGCCTCATAGTCTGGCAGCGCTTGCAGCAAGATAAAGGTTTCAAAAAACCAACTGGTATGAGCCAAATGCCATTTAGCGGGACTGACAAAATCGGCAGCTTGCAACGCGCAGTCTTCTGCCGACAGATTGCTAATTAAACTTTCGCTGGCTTGGCGAACGTGCCGGTAATCCAATAATACATTGGACTGCCTAACATCTTCGCTGGCTTGAGTGGCTATGGTCATAGGGTCTTTTTATTTTTTAAATAATTTTGACACTTAAGAACCCCTAAAGACTAGGCCTTATATTTCCCTCTGACAAGCACTCTAAATGGCTAAATTTAATCCTAAAAAATACAAACTGTTTATGGAAAAATTAAGTAATTCAATTACTTACTGGCTTAAGCAAAGCTTAAACTGCTGAGTTAACTGGCCATAGAAAGATATGAAATTGGCACTTTTAATCTCATACAAAGAGGCGAGTGGGTCAATTTTGATACGCTTCACCGCCAAACCCTGGGTGAGTTTTTTCAATAAGCGCCCTTGAAACTGGGGCTCCACAAAGATACAGGCAGCCGCACCCGAGGCTAGTATTTGTCGTACTTCCACCACATGGCGAGTGCCCACGGGTTTTTCAGGGTTATGAGTCACCACATCTAACTGCTTAAGCCCGAAGTATTCTACCCAAGGGTGGAAGGCATCGTGATAGCTAATAAACCCTCTATCTTTAAGCCCGCTAAATTCCTGCTCGCTGTTTGTTAGCCATTGTTTATATTGCTGCAAAAACGCAGTAGGAGAAGCCAGGCCCATTTGGTTTTGAATCACCAATAACAAGGACACTAGGGTATCGGGCTGCAGCCATAGGTGAGGCTCATGATGATCATGGTCGCTATGCTGGTGTGCCGCTTCTTTCACAGAATGACTTAATTGAATTTGGCTGGGTTTTTGACCCATGAGATTAACTAAAAATGGCTCTATTTCTGGCCCTAACCAAATCACTGTATCTGCCTGCTTCACCTTGCGCATGTCGCTGGGTTTTAAACTAAAGTCGTGTGGGGACTGATTGGCAGGCACTAAAGATGTTACCTCCAGCTGCGGCCAGGCACTTTTTACCAGCAAGGCCAGCGGATGCACACTCACCAGCACCTTTTGCGAGGCGTAGGAGAGCGAGGGTAAAACCAGCATTAACGACAACAGCAGGCAAGCGCGTACAAACAACATGGCAGGATTTCCCGAAAACCAATGGCAATTAAATTAGCCCAATATGATACCCTAAGCACCTTTCAGGCGCATAGATTAAGGACGCTACACTCCCGTGAGTGACTATTTAATAAAACTGCAAAATATCAACCTGATCCGCCAAGGCCGACACATACTCAAAGACATCCAGCTGGAAATACGCGCGGGTGAAATTATTACCCTCATTGGCCCCAACGGCGCAGGCAAGAGTAGCCTACTAAAATTGGCGTTGGGACTCATCCCAGCCAGCTCTGGCCAGCGCATTTGCCTGCCAAATTTACGCATTGGCTACATGCCACAAAAAATCAGCCTGCCCGATACCTTGCCACTTACCGTTAAGCACTTCTTAAAGCTGGCCAAGGGTTTCCAGAAGAATGAACTATACAATGTATCGCAACGCTTAAAAATTGAACACTTGCTTAGTCAACCCATGCAGCGTTTATCTGGCGGTGAACAGCAACGAGTATTGCTGGCCCGCGCCCTGTTGAGCAAGCCCGAACTTTTGGTATTGGATGAACCGGTACAAGGGCTGGATGTGAGCGGTCAGTCCGAGCTTTATCATTTAATCAGCGATTTAAAAGATGAGCTCAACTGCGGC
>MAAD01000260.1 GCA_002162985.1 Bermanella sp. 47_1433_sub80_T6
TGTTCCCCCGATGCGGCGCCCTCACTGCGACTCAGCAACAATAACTGCCCCACCAAATGAGAGAGTCGCGAGATGCCGTGTTTCATGCTCATCAAGCTTTCTTCTTGCTCCGGCTCCTGTTTTTCATCCATGGCGTTTTCTGTGTGTATTAATAACGAGGCTAAGGGTGTACGTAATTCGTGGGCGGCATCCCCCACAAAACGCCGCTCGCGATCGTGGGCTTCATTTAAGCGTGAAAATAACTGGTTAATTTCCAGCAATAAATCGTTCACCTCTAATGGCGCTTGTTGGTCTTCTACATTTTTCAGGTTTCGGTAATGGCGCTGCTTCACTTTCGCAGTGATGCGATACAAGGGTGCCAAACCTTTCTTGGTAATCAACCACACCAACCAGGTTAAGATGGGAATAAAAATGATAATGGGCAATATATGATTATTGGAAATATCGTTGGTTAATTCGCCACGAATGTCGGCGCGCTCGGCCAGTATTAACCACCATTTGTCGTGTATCGAGTATAAGCTGAAGGCACGCCAATGTTCACCGTCGATATGAATAGAAGAAAAACCGGGTTCTAATTTTGATAGGTGGCTGGTGGGAGCAAACGGCGATTTTAATATTAGCTCATCACCGTCCCATATTTGAAAGGCCAATTTTTTTTCGTAAGCGTGGGCGTAGTCATCTTCTAAGCTGTCTTTTAAATGCAAAGAGTCCAGTATATCTTGTTTATGTTTAATGCTTTGACGGTTGATGATGCCGTGCAAAACTCGGGTAGACTGGGCAAGGTTGGCATCAAATATTTCTTCCACTTCGTGGGCGGCATCAAAATAAACCAAAACTCCCGGCACCACGGTCATCACCAACGCCCAGCAAATAAGGTTAAAGGTCAGGTAGCGGCGAATGGAGTATTGTTTGTTTATTTTTGTGGGCACAGTGTTTTCAGTCATGTTGGTTTTTCTGCTTTGTAACCCATGCCACGCACGGTTTTAATTAATTCGGGGTATAGCTTTTTACGCAGGTGGTGGATATGCACTTCTATGCTGTTACTTTCCACATCACCATCCCAGCCATATACCACATCCTCTAACTTCACCCGCGACAAGACTTGTCCGGGGTGATTAATAAATTCCATCAACAGGGTAAACTCACGGCGGCCCAATACCACTTTATTATTATCCAGGGTAACTTCCATGCTGGCCGGGTTTACCTGGATTCGGCCAAAGGTGATGGTGGGTTCGTTATGCCCGTGATGGCGGCGGGCCAGTGCGCGCATGCGCGCCTTTAATTCAGCCATCTCAAAGGGTTTCACCAGGTAATCATCGGCACCGGTATCAAGGCCGTTGATCTTGTCGTCCAGGGTATCGCTGGCGGTGAGAATTAATACCGGGGTGTGATCTTGTTGTTTGCGTAGGGCGGTTAATAAATCCAGGCCCGCCATGCCGGGTAAATTTAAATCCAGTAACAACAAGTCAAAGCTTTCGGTTTTTAGTGCCGCTAAGCCCAGCTTGCCATCCATTAACCAATCTACCTGGTAACCCTCTCGGGTGAGGGATTTTTTAATGCCACTGCCCAACAAGTCATCGTCTTCAACCAGTAAAATTCTCATGTGAGGCGTGCATCCATATGGGGTTACTTAATAACCCCATTGTGCCAGTTAATTCATGGCCTGCGTATGCTTGAAGGTGGAATTAGTTGTTTCTTGAGTGCCTGAATCCAGACTGGCCAGCATGTGGGTGGTGGGGGCATCTAAAAAAGCACTGTAGAAGCGTTGAATGTCTACCCCGCTGGGGTTATTCGTTAAAGCAAGTATTAGGGCGTCCCGGGCAGAGATGCCGTTACCTAACGCTCGGCTGTCTAAAATTTTGTCATCCAGTTGTTGCGCCCGGTGCAGCATGGACTGAGCAAAAAAGGCAATGTGGTCGCCATTGTGTTTACGCACCCCGGCGAAGGCACTTAACATGATGCCACTCCAGGCTTGTACTTGAGCATCTTGCGGCTGGGCCAGGCTTAGTTTGACCATTTTTTTCACCACAGGCTGTAAATCGATGAAGCGCTGTTGTTGTGTATTTGGCCCGTTAAGCACTTCAAACCACTGAGTTTGTAGACGTTCCAATTCCGGCTGAGAATGTGTGTCGGCGGCTGCCTGGGACAGGCAAACCATATACATCACACACATGAAGGAAAAAGCCAGGGTCTTATTCAGAATGTTGTTTTTCATTTTTTTCCTTAACTATTTATGATTCATTGTTTAAAGCGATTTAGACTTTATTAATGGATTTTAGTGTTGCCCAATAGGTCCAGGTTACAATTGCGCGTAATGGCGAATGACTGGCAGCTGTTTAATAATGGACTTGCCTACCAGGCTCGGAAATATTTGGTTTACCTTGCTGAATATTTTTTCCGGCCAGCCAATAAATAATTCATGACGCTTTCCGGTTAATAGTTTTAACAACTCATTGGCCACCACATGCGGTGAGTCCATGGCCACCTTGAGTTCCTTATTCATGGCGTTGACACTGGCACTGTTTAAGCTGGTGCGAGTGGCGCGCGGTGACAGGTATTTAACACGTATGGGGCCGTCGGATAATTCGCGGCGCAAGGCTTCTGAAAATCCACGCAATGCGTATTTACTGGCACAATAAGCGCTGTACCCCGGGTAGCCTATGCTGCCAAAAGTAGAACCTATGTTGACTATTTGGGCGTTTTTTTGTCGATTAAAATGATTAATCAAACCACGACTTAGCAGCATGGGAATGACGGTATTGAGTTGTATTATTTTCTCGATTCGCGACTCAGACAGATTTTCTAATAAACCAAACTGATTATCACCGGCGTTATTAATTAGTGTATTGATGGACCATTGAAATGTTTCAATGTATTGCACCAGAGCCTCACGCTCTTCACTTTTTAATAAGTCACAGCAAAAGAAATGCACCTGATTAGGTTTTACCACCGTTTGGGAAAATAAATCCTGTTGCAATTCTTTAAGCGCATCTTCGTCCCGCCCCACTAACATCACACGAGCACCGGCTTTTGTTAGGTGTTGTGCAAAGCTGCGGCCGATGCCGCCGGTGGCACCGGTAATAACCGCATTTATTTGATCTAATTTCATGGTGTTACCTCTTCTTTAAGTAATGACGCCAGTGTGACCTATCAGTCTTAAATGAATCTTAAGACTCAGCTCAGGCTAAAAATGTTTAGCTGCCCATGGCAATGACGAGCTGACGTTCACTTGGGTTGCCTTCAATAGCACGTCGCCCATGCATCACCCGAGTGTTATCAATGAGCAGCATGTCGCCGTCTTGCCAGGCCAGCTCCAGAGTGAAGTGTTCAGCCAGCTGGGCAACTTGCTCTTTTATTTTGTCGTCTAACAGGGTGCCGTCGGCGAAGTGGTATTGGGGGGCTTGGTAATTAAACGAGGGGCCAAGAATGGCATTGGCAAACGCCAATTGGCCGTTTTTTTCAAGCAAGGGGTTGAAACGTAATTGATAATACAATTCACCTTGCTGATTAATTTCGCCACTTTGACCGGGCAACATGGCCATTAATTCTTGCAGGTGTTGCGGTGTCACTTTCTCTGCCTGGTTAACGTTTGGGTGTTCGTTGGCCACGTAACGCTTCCATAATTCTGCAGGCAAAGTACGTGACACTTGCATGGGAGCACTGAATCGTTTTTTTAAGTGGGCAGGCATGGCGTTAAACAATTGAGCACCATCACACAGGGTGGTTTGTGAACCCTGTTGGGCGCTCTTGCGGCTATAAAAAGCCACCAAGTTGGGCGGAAAAGGTGTATTGCCATTTTCAATGTGCAGGCCAATGGCAGCCGTGCCTGCATTTACTTTTTGTGTGCTGTCGTTGGAAAACTCACGGGCAGGATCAAAGGTGAGTTTGTGGCAAAAGCCGGCTACTAATGTGCTGAATTTTTCCAAGTCATGCTCGAAGCCACGCAACAACGACCAGCCCTGCTGGTTCAGCTGTTGTTGGGCAAGTTGCAAGGAATCGACACCTACCTTTTGATTAGGCTGAGAAGCCAATAGAGGGGTTAAGTCCTCATCGAAATTAGAATCTTGTAAACGGTAAGCTGGCTTTAACATACTAGTCCTTAAAATTGGCTCTCAGGGTGCTGATTGAGAGGGTCTTAGTGGGTGTGGTGATAGCATGCCTTTGCTTTCTTAAGGGCAGCTTAAAATTCGGTGTACCACTCAACGGCTTACTCAGTAATATCCATTGAGCCCGCTACCCTTTACTTGCTTGGGCTTGCAGATGTTTTTTTGGCTGCTAGAAAAGGCCACATTTATTTAGCCGCGCTAGAACTCGCTGCCACCTC
>MAAD01000258.1 GCA_002162985.1 Bermanella sp. 47_1433_sub80_T6
CCCACAAGCTGGACGAGGTCACCGAGCTTTGCCACAACGCCACCATTCTGCGTAATGGTCTGGTAACGGGTGATTGCAACCCGCAACAGGTCACCAGTGCCGACATCGCGCGCATGATGGTGGGGGACGACACGCCCCTGAGTGAAGATTATGTGAAGGCCGAAGGCAAAGAGACCGTGCTCTCTATTGTCGAACTGGATTACCGCAGCGATGACCCGTTTGCCTCTCCCCTGCGCAACTTAAATTTACAAGTGAAAGCAGGTGAGATCCTCGGCATCGCAGGCGTAGCCGGTAACGGTCAGGATGAACTCATGGCCCTGCTAAGCGGCGAAGAGCGCTGCGATAAAAAAGCCATCAATTTATTGGGCAATGACATCGGCGACTTAAATCCAGGCAAGCGCCGGAAATTGGGATTTGCCTTTGTGCCCGAAGAGCGCCTGGGCCGAGGTGCGGTGCCCGACATGTCACTGCAGCAAAATGCTTTATTGAGCAGCTCCCACTTGGGCCTTATCAACAAGGGTCTCATCGACTTTGGCAAGGTTAGCGAATACGCGCAAAACATCATCACTAAATACAAGGTGAAGAGTGCCGGGCTATCGGCCCAGGCCAAGTCTTTATCTGGCGGTAACCTGCAAAAATTTATCATAGGTCGAGAGATCGAACAAAACCCTAAGTTGTTGGTGTGCTCTCACCCTACCTGGGGTGTGGACATTGGCGCGTCAATCTTAATTCGTCACGCCCTCATCGAGTTACGTGATCGCGGCGCGGCCATCCTGGTAGTTTCAGAAGATATAGATGAGCTTTACCAAATCTCTGATCGTATCTGTGCCATTTGTCACGGCGAATTAAGCCCCATCAAAAAAACTCAAGACGTGAACATCGAAACCCTGGGGCAGTGGATGGCGGGACAATTTGGCGACGATGACGCCTCCCCGACCGAAGGAGAACCCGCTTATGTTTAATACCTCATTAAAACTTGAGAAACGCCCCAGCGACTCTCAAACCATGTCTTATCTGTCACCCTTGCTGGCCATCATACTGACACTGATTTGCGGCGGCATATTATTTGCCCTGTTGGGTCACGATCCGTTAGAGGCTCTCTATACCTTTTTTATATCTCCCTTAACCGACGCCTATGGCTGGGCCGAGTTGGGTATTAAAGTGGCGCCGCTTTTGTTGTGCGCCACCGGCCTGATGATGTGCTTCAAAGCCAAAATTTGGAACATAGGTGCCGAGGGTCAGTTCATCATGGGTGGCCTGGGTGGCAGCTGGGCAGCGTTACAGTTTTTAGATGCCACCAGCAGCTGGGTACTCATTCCCATCATGCTCACCGGCATGGCATCGGGTCTTGTATGGGCGGCCATCACCGCCTATTTAAAAACCCATTTTAAGGCCAACGAAATTCTTACCACTATCATGCTCAACTACATCGCGGTGAATGCCTTGTTGTGGGCGGTACACGGTCCGTTGAAAGATCCGCAAGGGTTTAACTTTCCGGAATCGGCACTGTTTGTGGACGCCACCTTGTTGCCTTTAATCAGTGACGATTACCGCTTAAACATCTCCATCTTTTTTGGTTTGTTTGCCCTGGTAGCAGTTTGGACCTTAATGAGCCGTACCTGGGTGGGTTATCAAATTCAGGTGCTGGGTGAAGATGCCAAGGCTGCCCGTTACGCAGGTTTTAAAGAAAACCAACTTACCTGGTTTGCCTTATTAACCTGTGGTGCGCTGGCCGGCTTGGCAGGTGTATCGGAAGTGACCGGCCCCATCGGCCAGCTGATTCCCTCTATCTCTCCTGGTTATGGTTACGCGGCGATTATCGTGGTGTTTCTGGGGCGCATGAATCCTATCGGTCTTGTCTTTGCCAGTATGTTACTGGCCCTCACCTACATGGGCGGCGAGATGGTGCAGATGGAGATGGCCTTGCCCAAGTCCTTAACCGGGTTGTTCCAGGGCATGTTGTTATTCTTTTTATTGGCCTGTGATTTGTTAATTAGTTATCGCGTGGTGTTGGTGAAAAAAGTGCTGGATAAAAAAGTGTCACCTTCAGCCACCATCGACGCCGCGTCCTAGGAGTAGAAAATGGATATCGATTTAATAACCAATATTTTATACGCCACCGTGCGTACCGGTACACCGCTTATTTTAGTGGCCCTGGGTGAGATGGTGTGTGAAAAATCCGGGGTGTTAAACCTGGGACAAGAAGGCATGTTACTCATGGGCGCCGTGGTGGGTTTCATGGCGGCGGTGACCACCGGCAGTTTATTTGTGGCGGTGTTACTGGCGATTGTGGCTGGCATATTAATGTCGCTGCTGTTTGGTTTTTTATCTATCACGTTAGTGAGTAATCAGGTGGCCACAGGTTTGGCGCTCACCATCTTTGGCGCCGGACTCAGTGCCTTTTTAGGCTCCAGCTACGTGGGCGTTGGCATCACTGGCATCGAGCCCATGAGCATTCCTTTTTTAAGTGAAATTCCTATCATAGGCAAAATATTCTTCCAGCAAGATCCGCTGGTTTACTTATCGTTTATCTTGTTTGGCGTGGTTTTTTGGATATTCAAGAGCAGCCGCATCGGTTTACAAATTCGTGCCGTGGGTGAAAACCCGGAAGCCGCCAATGCCATGGGCATTAACGTGCACAAGGTACGTTACATGGCGGTGATTTTCGGTGGCGCCATGACCGGTTTGGCCGGCGGTTACCTATCTTTGGCCTACACACCACTTTGGGCCGAAGGCATGTCGGCCGGACGCGGTTGGATCGCCTTGGCATTGGTAGTATTTGCCAGCTGGAAAGCAGAACGCATCATGTTGGGTGCCTACTTATTTGGTGCCGCCAGCATCATGCATTTGGTAATGCAGGGCTTAGGCTTTGAAGTCGCGCCAAACTTGCTAGCCATGTTGCCATACGTAGCAACTATTGCGGTACTGGTGCTGTTATCCAGTAACCACATGAAAACAAAGCTCAGTGCACCTATGTCGTTAGGCACCCCCTATCGACCACAAGTGTAATAACAATAAAAATGAGTAAAACCAGGAGCGCTTATTTTTTAATGAGTGCTCTTAAACCACAACGGGGAAAAAAATGAAATCCTTAAAAACTCTAGTAACCGCTTTAACGCTCAGTGCCACAGTGATGGCTCAAGCGGCGGATAATGTAAAAGTAGGCTTTGTCTACGTAGGCCCAACCGGTGACGCAGGCTGGACTTACAGCCACGACGAAGCCCGTAAATACGTGGTAGATCAACTAGGTGACAAGGTTGAAACCTCTTACGTTGAAAGCGTAGCCGAAGGTGCCGATGCCGAACGTGTTATTCGTAACTTGGCAGCCAAGGGTCACGACCTGATCTTTACTACTTCTTTTGGTTACATGAATCCAACGCTTAAAGTAGCCAAGCGTTTCCCTAATGTTAAATTTGAACACGCCACCGGTTACAAGCAATCTAAAAACGTGGGCACCTACATGGCTCGTGCCTATCAGGCCCGTTACCTTACTGGTTTAGTGGCCGGCAAGATGACCAAGTCCAACGTAATTGGTTACGTGGCGTCTTTCCCTATCCCTGAAGTAATTCGTGGCATCAACGCCTTTACCAAGGGTGTACGTGAAGTAAACCCTGACGCCACCGTTAAAGTGGTTTGGGTTAGCACCTGGTACGACCCAGCCAAAGAGCGTGAAGCGGCTGAAACTTTGATTTTACAAAAAGCCGATGTATTAACTCAGCACACAGATTCTGCTGCAGTGATTCAAACCGCCGAAGCCAAGGGCATATACGCCATTGGTTACCACTCTGACATGAGCGCTTATGGCTCTACCGCACACTTAACTTCAGCCGTGCATGACTGGCGTCCAATTTACCTGGCCAAAACCAAAGCAGTGCTTAACGACACTTGGACCAAAGAAGATATTTGGTACGGCATTAAAGAAGGCGTAACCGATATCGCACCACTAAACGATGCCATTCCTGCCGATGTTAAGGCTATGGTATTGGCGAAAAAAGCCGCCCTTAAGGCCGGCACCATTCGCGTTTTTGATGGCCCAATTAAAGATCAATCGGGTGTAGAAAAAGTAGCCAAAGGCGCAAGCCTTAGCGATGGCGACCTGAAAGGTTTCGGCTGGTACGTAGAAGGTGTGGACGGCAAATTGCCTAAGTCCTAAACCATAATAGTGCGTATTGGTAAAAAGAATAAACGGGCTGTGAATGGTCACGGTCCGGTTTATAAAGCAGTAACACAATAATAAATACCCAAAGCGGTAAAACACAACCTCGGAGTAATACCCTTGAAAAAAACACTACTAACCCTAGCGGGCGCGACTGTACTTTCCATGTCTGCACAGGCTGAGCAATTTTGGGCTGATAACAGCATTTCTATCTTAGAAGGCAGCAGCTACGCTATGCCGGGTCAGGATGACGATCAATCTTTTTCAACCGTTACTCTTGAACACGTATCCGGCCATAGCTGGGGCGGCCTTTTTTACTTTGTGGATCACCATGCTGGTACCGATGAGAACTCTACCTACTTTGAATTTAGCCCTAAATACACTGTGGCTAAAACTGATGGCATTTTTAGCGCTGTAAACCTGGCGTACACAATGGAAAGTGGCGGTGGTTCTACTAACCATTTATTCGGCCTTGGTACTGACTTGAAAATTCCTGGAATGGATTTCGCAAGCATCACTTTGTTCCAGGCTAAAAATGAAGACACTGCATTTGGAGCGGTAGATGATGATAACCAAATCACCGTAACTTACGGCGTGCACTTCGGTGACGTTAACATTGATGGTTACATCGATTATGCATTTGGTTCAGACACTGCCGAAGACAACATTCACATTAACCCACAAATCACTTACAACCTAGCGCCTAGCCTTGGTCTAAAAAACAAGCTTAAAGCCGGTATTGAGTTCTCTCAGTGGAGCGACAAGTTTGGTGTTAAAGGCACTGACCAATCAGCCATTAGCTTGATCTTGAAAGCTCACCTGTAATTATTAAATTACCGTGAATTAAAAGGGCCTTTTGGCCCTTTTTTTATTTACCATAAACTCAATAATCCATTCCAACTCATCCTCCACCAGTATCCCTCGTCAGCCTAATTTATTAAATAACCCTCAATGGCCATTAAAAAAGCGTTTCTCTCATTATCATCTACACTGTATGTAACTATCTACCGCCTAAAAATGGAGAAAACACATGAAAAAGATTCTTTTAACCCTGCTCGGGGCCACCGCACTTTCCATGTCAGCCCAGGCTGAACAGTTCTGGTCTGACAATAGTATTTCGTTATTAACAGGTTCCATGTATGCAGAGCCTAACGATTTCTCTGATTTAGATAAAGAATACTCATACTCCACGGTTACCCTCGAGCATGTATCCGGTCACAGCTGGGGTGGTCTATTTTATTTCGTGGATCATCATAGCGGTTCGGATAATACCAGTAGCTATATTGAAATAAGCCCAAAATACACCTTAATGAAAATGGAAGGCATGGTGAGCGCGGTTAACCTCGAATACACAATGGAAACCAGCGGAAGCACAGATAACCATT
Organism: Bermanella sp. 47_1433_sub80_T6; assembly: GCA_002162985.1. Classification (GTDB taxonomy): domain Bacteria; phylum Pseudomonadota; class Gammaproteobacteria; order Pseudomonadales; family Oceanobacteraceae; genus Bermanella. Next base: position 5,542 of record MAAD01000258.1, read on the forward strand.
TATTTGGTGCCGGTATAGATTTGAAGATGCCAGGAATGGACTATTTGGGTGTTATTTTTTATCGTGCGATGAATGACGGTGAAGACATGGATGACAATCAAATAACTGTGATATATGGCTACTCTAACGGTAACTTTATTGTGGATGGCTTTATGGACTATTCATTTGCCAGCGACAATGATAACAGCGAAGATAACATGCACCTAAACCCACAAATCACTTATAACCTGGCTCCTATGCTTGGGTTCAAGAATAAATTTAAGGTGGGTATTGAATACTCCTATTGGGGAGCTAAGTATGGGATTGATGGCCTTGATCAAAACGCCATCAGTCTACTGCTCAAAGCTCATCTGTAAGTATTTGTTAACGCAGTGAACTAAAAGGGCCTACGGGCCCTTTTTTATTGCCCATAATTTTTGAACATAGAGACTTCTGTTATATGATAGGGCCATAGTGACTTCAAGGCTGAATTCAGAGTGACCAGTAATAAGAAAT
>MAAD01000108.1 GCA_002162985.1 Bermanella sp. 47_1433_sub80_T6
GCTGTTAATTCCCTGCCACCGGGTGATTAAGAGCAGCGGTGAATTCAACCAATACCGTTGGGGAGCCACTCGTAAAAAAATAATGATTACCCGCGAGGCGGCGCTGAATTATCATGAGGCTAATAACAGCTGACATAAGGTAAAAAATATGAAAATTTGGGTCGATGCCGATGCCTGCCCCGGAGTGATTAAAGAGATTATCTTCAAGGCCGCCACCCGCACTCAAATTTATACCACCCTAGTGGCTAACCATGCCATGCGCATTCCCCCCGGCGAATACATTCAGTTCATTCAAGTGACCAGCGGCTTTGACGTGGCCGATGACGAGATCGTTAAACACATAGAAAAACATGACTTGCTCATCAGCAGCGATATTCCTTTGGCCGATGAGGTTATAGAGAAAGGCGCCACGGTATTAAGCCCAAGAGGCGAGTTATTAACCAAAGAGAATATTCGTGCACGGCTTAACATGCGTGATTTCTTGGACACCTTAAGATCCAGCGGCATAGATACCGGCGGACAGGCGGCCATGAGTCAGGGGGATCGACAACTGTTTGCCAATCAACTGGATAAGATTTTAACGGCGGCGTTACGTAAAAGGATGTGATTTAGCTGAATTTTAACCTGGACAGGTCGGTCACGGGGTGACCTCGTACGAGGGCAGCCCCTGCCCGATAAGGCAAACTAAAGGGCTTTAATTCTTTTGAAAGTCTCGCTTAATACCTGCACGTCGTTGGCGGCACGATGTAAATCCAGCTCCAGCTCTTGGGCTACTGCATCCTTGGTATCGCTCCAGCGGGCCAGTTCGTCTTCATTAAGCAGACGCATTAAGGTATCAACTTTAAATCTTTGCACTATCTCGGCTTCATCATATAAACGCCCTAACCAGGAGCTATCAAAACTCCAGGCATCGCTGTACACAGTGAGACCGCGACACAATTCGTTTAAAAATATGGCCACCTCGCGCACATTTTTGCCATGCTCGGCCAAGTGTTCGCGGCTAATGCCGTGAATATTTTCGGCGCTTTCATCCCAATGATCCCAGCCCTGGGCCGGTTTAATTAAGATGGCATGCACACTACCATCTTGCATGCGCACGCCTACCTCTATTGGGTAGCTGCCGCGTCCAAATCCGGACGCCTCTAAGTCTATGATGGCCGGAAGGTCCATACTGCTCTCTTTATATTGCGCCTGTGGTGCGCGCTTATTCTTGTTAAAGTTCTACCGGGCTGACCCGTAGTACTTCTTTAATGGTGGTGACTCCAGCGGCCACCTTTTGTGCGCCGCTTAACCTTAAGCTGCGCATGCCTTCTTTCATTGCCTGACGTCTTAACTTACCCACGTCACAATCTGCTTGGATAAGAGCTGCCAATGTATCACTCATGGGCATCACTTCATAGAGCCCGGCACGGCCCATGAAACCTGTGTTGCGACACTCCAGGCACCCTACTGGATGATAGGTGAATTCTGGCGCTTTAGCACTCCAGGGCTGTACTAATGTTTGCCATAAGCCGGTATCACAGGGCTCTTTTTGCTTACAATGAGGGCACAGGGTACGCACCAGACGCTGGGCCATGACGCCTACCAAAGCACTCTTAATTAAATAATGGGGCACCCCTATGTGTAACAGGCGGGCGATGGCGCTGGGAGCATCGTTGGTATGCAAGGTTGATAATACCAGGTGACCAGTTAGGGCTGCCTGCACCGCCATGTCGGCGGTTTCGTTATCGCGGATTTCCCCCACCATGATGATGTCCGGGTCTTGGCGCATGAGGGCACGAATGCCCGATGAAAAGCTCAGATCGATGGTGGGATTTACCTGCATCTGGTTAAAGGCAGGCTCTACCATTTCGATGGGGTCTTCCACGGTGCATACGTTCACCTCTTCCGTGGCCAGCTGTTTAATGGTGCTGTACAAGGTGGTGGTTTTACCCGAACCGGTGGGGCCGGTTAACAACACGATGCCGGCATTTTGATGGGTCATGGTATCCCACAAGGCATGGTCTTCTTTACTGAAACCCAGCTCGCTGAAGTTACGCAGCAACACGTTAGGATCGAAGATACGCATCACCAGTTTTTCACCAAAGGCGGTGGGCATAGTGCTTAAACGTAACTCCACTTCCTCACCACCCGGCGTGCGGGTTTTGATGCGACTGTCCTGGGGTTTGCGTTTCTCGGCGATGTTCATTCGCCCTAATGTTTTAATACGACTGGTGACCGCGTTGGCCACCGTGGCAGGAAATTCATAAACAGGGTGCAATACACCATCGATGCGAAAACGTACCTTGGCCACTTCACGACGTGGCTCGATGTGAATATCGCTGGCCCGCTGCTCAAACGCATACTGAAACAACCAGTCCACGATGTTTACTATGTGTTCGTCGTTGGCCTCACTGCTGCCCTTAGTGCCCAGTTCCACCAAAGATTCTAGGTTGCTGCCGTGTTTTTGATGCTGCGCATGGGCGCCGGTCACCGAAGCCGCCAGGGTAAAAAACTCTACCTGGTAACGTTCAATGTCGCTGGGTTTGGCAACCACCAGTTGTACACTGCGGCGGTTAATGTGTTCGATGTCGGCAATCCAGCGTCTATCAAAAGGCTCGGCGGTGGCCACGGTAACCGTGTCTTTACTGATGCCCACTGGTAGCAGGCCATGACGTTTGGCAAAGGCAAAGGACATGGTAGGGGTGACTTCACTGGCTTTGATTTTGAGCGGGTCGATGGTGAAATAATCCAACTTGGCCTCGAGGGCCAGCCAATTCATTAGATAGGCTTCATCTAGTTTTACATCTGCTTCTTTTGCGCTTTTGAAATTATGGGAAGCGATGGCCGCCACCGGATGGTGTTTGCCATTAAGACCTAATTGATTGATTTCACCCACTTGCTCTTTTTTCAGGTGGCCCATCTTACTTAATTGCAAAGTAAGTGATTGCAAAGAAATTTTTAAATCTTGCACTTGGGCCATGGGGTGTTGCTTCCAATTATTAGTTATTATTTTTTCTGATTTAAATTGTGAATATCTTGAAAGAGTACCCTGTATTGATAATCACGCTGCGCCCTTCATATAGACAAGGGTCCATGTAAGCTCGACGAATGCATCCGGCAGTTGCTCCTGCACTGCTCTAATAAGTGACGTCCCTGTCACGACCATGCATTCAACGGACTATAAATACAGGCTACCCTTTCTTAATAATTCGTGAGCTAGCCTTGATTAGTTCAAGGCTTCCAGCAAGCTGGCGCGTAAATCTTGTAAAGTGCGGGCCTCCACCGTTAAGCGTCTCACCCAGCTGCCCAATTTGGCGCGACTGTCTTCGTCACTAATAGTCTGCATGGTTTGCTGCGCTTTGGTCATGGCGCTCACTACCAGGCTCTGGTTGATGAAACGGTTCAGTATTTGATAGGCGCTGTGATCCAGGCGCTTAAACAAATAGGCCATGCCTTGCAGCATTTGCATTTGTTGATCGTTGTTTTCTTGCCACTGGCTTACTTCCAGGTTGTGTAGGGAACTGGCCAGGTATTCGTTAAAAGAAACCGATTCCGTTTGGGCGTATAAAAATTGCCCCAGCAGCAGCATATTATTGCCAAGCTTATTGTTATCAATAAACGTCTTGAGGCGCACCGTCATCTCGCTGTCTTGCATTTGCATTAAGCGCTGACTTAAGCCACGGCTGTTGCTGTGGTGATCCACATGCAGGGCAATCACCAAATTGGCCGGTTCCAGCAGTTTCACCAGATCTATTGCCAAATCTTGCCAACCATTTTGTATGGCTTCGGGCACCATGGGCAATTGGTTAACCATCCAGGCCATGGCCTGCACCTGACGGGACAATACCAATAACGACCACCAGTTTTCCGTGCTGCATACGTCATCCCAGCGGCGACTGATGCGCTGCAGGGTTTCTTGTAAAAACGGATTTAAACTAAAGTCTTGTTCGCTTTGCATTTGCAAGGCGAAGTCGGTGGGGGTGAAAAAGCTAATAATGGGGTACAGCAAAGCATAACCACGTTCGGCCTTGCTGATGTCGCAAGGCACTAAGGGATAACGCTTGGCCAATTGCAACGCCAGGGCAAACAAGTCTGCAGCGTCGCCACTTTTAAGCTCTAATTCAATTTCACAGATAGGGGCGTTGTGTTTGGTGGTACAGATAAGTCCCTGATCCATCACCAGTTCAATTTGGCTTTGACCAAAACTCACGTTCCACACGTGGCGATTAAAGTCGGTCTTAAACAGGGGTTTAATGGCCTGTTTGATCTCGTCTT
>MAAD01000191.1 GCA_002162985.1 Bermanella sp. 47_1433_sub80_T6
CCGGGCGCGCGATGGCCTTGAGGATGCTGTCTTTGCGTTCTGCCTGAGACAAAACATCGCGCAACACCTTAGGGTCGTACTGGTGCTCTTGCACCATTTCCTGAATGAAGGGCTCCAGCTTGGGGTGATCGTTATAATCCCCGCCCGAAGCAAATAAACCGCTGAATAAAGCTAATGCACTTAACGATACCACTTGAACACCTATTCCTAATTACACTTGTCGATGTGTATATATCGACATAATTACCCCAAAGGCCGCCATTAAGGTGACGATGGAGGTACCACCATAACTTACCAAGGGCAAAGGCACTCCCACCACAGGGAGGATACCACTGACCATACCAATATTCACAAACACATAGATAAAAAATGTCACGATTAATGAGCCGCCCAGTAACCTGGAGAAACTGTCGCGAGCACGAGACGCCATGTAGATGCCGCGTATCACAATCATTAAGTACAACATTAACAACAATAATACCCCAATCAAACCCTGCTCTTCGGCAAAAACGGCAATAATAAAATCGGTATGACGCTCTGGTAAAAATTCCAACTGGGATTGTGTGCCCTGCAGCCAACCCTTGCCCTCTATGCCACCAGAGCCAATGGCGGTTTTACTCTGAATGATGTTCCAGCCCGAACCCAAAGGATCACTTTCCGGATCTAAAAAAGTAAGTACTCGCTGCTTCTGATAGTCATGCATCACGCCAAACCACATCATGGGGGCCACCGCCAAGACAATCATGACGGCCAGCGTAACCCAGCGCCAGCTTAAGCCCGCGAACAACAACACCAATAAACCCGATGAGGCGATCAACAGCGAGGTGCCTAAATCGGGCTGCTTCATAATTAATAAAGTGGGAATAAAGATGAGCACCAATGCCTGCACAATCACCTTAAAATTTGGCGGCATGAGCTTGCTGGCCATGAACCAGGCCAGCATCATGGGTACCGCCAGTTTCATAATTTCTGAAGGCTGAAAACGGAATACTCCAAAAATACTCAACCACCGCTGCGCGCCCTTGGCGCCAACGCCCACGGCCAACACCAGCAACAAAGCGATGATGCCCGCGCCAAACATCCACGGCGCCGCCAATTGAAACCAATGGGGGTTAAACTGGGCAATGACCAACATGCAACCAAAGCCGATGGCAAAATACACCATTTGGCGCGACACCATGTGCATGTTTTGGCCGCTGGCGCTGTACAGGATAAACAGCCCACCCAGCACTAATACCAGCAACATGACAAACAGGGGCAAATCGATATGCAGCTTCTGAAAAAGACTGCGCCCACGGCCCATGCCGCTGTCGTCCAACTGACGTATAAAATCACCGGCCATAACGATTGTCTCGCTTATGGGTTGCCGTGCAATCACGTACATCCACGTGATTCATGTGAACGATTAAAACACAGGGCATCATTAATTTAACTCGCTTAGATAAAGCACGGGCAAAACAACCATCATAATTTAGTACCCAAATTGCCCAGGCCAAAAACTTCATTATCAATCATCGGGCGCTGTTTTAACGAGTTTAAATAGAAGTCGGTCACTTCGCGAGCGATGGGGCCCGAGGTACGCCCGGCGGACTCACCATTTTCTACTATGACCGCGATGGCAATTTCTGGGGATTCAACCGGAGCAAAACTCACAAACAGAGCATGGTCCCGTTGGCGCTCAAGCAAGGCTTCCGAGTCGTATTCTTCATTTTGTTTGATGCTCACCACCTGGGCGGTGCCGGTTTTGGCGGCGATACGGTAGTTTAAATCTTTCTGCAAGGCCTTGGCGGTGCCCATGTAATGTTTTATGACGCCCTCCATGGCACGACTCATACGGTCCCAGTCGGCGGGGTTCTTAATTTGCACGTCTGCCGGCGGGGTTTCATCCTCCAGCTCAACCCCATCTATGTATTGCACTAACTTGGCCCGTTTCCATTTGCCCTTGTTGGCAAATACACTCATGGCGGTGGCCAACTGCAGCGGAGTAATGAGCATGTAACCCTGACCTAGTCCCATGTTAAGAGTGTCACCGGCATACCAGGAGCGGCCACGATATTTCTTCTTCCAGGCACGGCCTGGCAACAAGGCAGGCAAGGCATTGCCCACATCCATTGAGGTGTTCTGGCCAAAACCAAATTGGCCAAGAAAAGGCTGGATGTTGTCGATGCCGGCACGGAATGACATTTCATAAAAATACACATCACAACTCTGGATAATAGCCTGACGCAAGTTGATGTAATCCCCGTGACCACGGCGCTTCCAGTCTCGGTATACACGTTCGTCGTTTTCTAACATGTACCAGCCTGGGTCATCTATTTTTTCCGCCCAGTTGGTGACCCCGCTTTGCAAAAAAGATAAACCAATGAATGGCTTCATGGTGGAACCTGGTGGGTACTGCCCCCGACTGGCGCGATCAAACAAGGGCGTATCTAACGAGTCACGCAGGTTATTGTAGTCCTTGAAGCTAATGCCATTCACAAACAGGTTAGGGTCAAACGCGGGGCTGGATACCATGGCCAAAATGCCCCCTGTGTTAGGGTCGATGGCCACCAGGGATCCGCGGCGCCCTTTAAACGCCTGCATGGCCACATGCTGTAAGTTAGCATCCAGGTTTAATATAAGATTGCCACCGGGTTTAGGGCTTTCACGCTCTAAAACATCCAGGATACGACCCTGGGCATTGGTTTCTACCTTTTGGTAACCCACTTCTCCGTGCAACATATCCTGGTAATAACGCTCGATGCCTATCTTACCCACTCGCCTTGTGGCCTTGTATTGGGCGGCATCCAGACGGCGTTTTTCCTTTTCGTTCATCTGCCCCACGTACCCCAACACATGGGCAAAGTCTTCCCCTCTGGGGTAGTGGCGTACCAGTTCGGCCTCCACTTCAGCCCCTTCCAGAAAGTACGCATTTACCATGAGCTTGGCGATTTCAGCTTCGTTGAGCCTGTATTTGATGGTGATGGCTTCAAAAGGGCGGCGCCATTGTTTGAGGCGCTTTTGAAAGCGGGCCGATTCCTCATCGCTTAAGCCCACCAGAGTGTTGATTAGGGCAAGGGTGGCATCCATGTCCTGCACCCGTTCGGGCACTAGGCTTAGGCTGTGACTGGGCAGGTTTTCGGCTAAAAGGATGCCATTGCGATCGAAGATTAACCCCCGAATGGGAGCCACGGGTTTAAGTTGCACTCGGTTGTTTTCTGACTTACTGGCAAACAGCTCGTGCTGGCTTACCTGCAAAAACATCATGCGCCCCGCCAGCACACATAACAGCCCCACTACCAGGAACGCAGCCAGAATTGCCCGACGGGCAAAGATGGCTTTTTCGATTTCTGCGTCCTTGAGGGAAAAACTCATTTATGGTTTCACTTATTCTTGTTTTTAGTGCCGTCACCGGCCGATAAAATGGTTTTTACTTGTACTTTCTTACTTGTGATAGGGGTGGTTATTGTTAATGGTCCACGCCCGATACAACTGCTCGGCCAATAATACCCGTACTAATGGGTGTGGCAAGGTGAGAGGAGACAGGGACCACTTCTGGGTGGCTTTTTGCGTGCATTTCGGGCTTAGGCCATCGGGACCACCCACCAGCAAATCCACGTCCTGCCCTTCCATGCGCCAGCCTGACATCTGTTTGGCCAGCTGTTCGGTGCTCCAGGGTTTGCCCAGTACTTCCAACGCCACACAGGTATTTTGAGGTTTCATGGCCGCCAACATGGCTTGCCCCTCTTTTTCGATGGCTTTGCTTACTGGTTGATTTTTGCCCCTGGGACCAATGGGCAATTCGATGAGTTCAATACGACAATCATGGGGCAGGCGCTTGGTATACTCGGCAAAGCCTTCCTGTACCCAGGAAGGCATCTTGGTGCCCACAGCGATAAGGCGAATCTTCATCTAGTGAGAAGTCGCTTGCGATTCATCCCATAAGCTTTCTAAGTCGTAGTATTCACGGGCCTGAGCGGTCATCACGTGTACCACTACGTCGCCTAAATCAATTAACACCCAGTCGCTGGTGCCACGGCCTTCAGAACCCAACGGCATGTGGCCGGCGGCTTTGGACTTTTCAGATACGTTGTCGGCCAGGGCTTGCGCATGACGGCTAGACGTACCGGTGGCAATCACCATGGTATCGGTCACCGAGTTGCGATCGGTTACGTCAATTACGCTAATGTCTTGGGCTTTTAGATCTTCAAGTGAATCAATCACAAGTTTATTAAGTGCTACTGCATCCATTGGAGTGCGTTCTAACCTCGGT
>MAAD01000309.1 GCA_002162985.1 Bermanella sp. 47_1433_sub80_T6
CATGCAAAACCTGCTGTTATTTATTTTTACCAAGCTATTAATAAACGTGCGTTCAAAAGTTGTGCTGTCTTTGACGTTCAGCATCATGTGTGCCGTTCTGTCCGCTTTCCTTGATGCGTTAACCGTAACTGCCGTGATCATTTCAGTGGGTGTGGGTTTTTACAGTGTTTATCACAAGGTGGCCTCCGGGCGAAAATATCATCATGACGACCATGACCATGCTGACGACGAAACCGTGCATGATCACCACAAAGAAGATTTAAGCCAATTCCGTAGCTTTTTACGTAGCCTGTTAATGCATGGTGCTGTTGGTACTGCATTAGGCGGTGTATCTACCTTGGTGGGCGAGCCACAAAATCTATTGATTGCTGAAAAAGCCGGTTGGGACTTCGCTACATTCTTCATCATGATGGCCCCGGTATCTATCCCCGTCTTTTTTGCCGGACTGGCCACGGTTATCGTGGTGGAGAAGTTTAAATTATTCGGTTATGGCGAAACGATCCCTGAGCCCGTGTATAACATTTTGTCTGAATACGATGAGTTTGAATCCAAAAAACGCAGCAAGTCAGAAATTACTCAATTATGGGTGCAAGCGACGGCCGCAGGCTTTTTAGTGGTGGCCTTGGCACTTCATTTAGCACCTGTAGGTTTAATTGGTTTAGCCATTATCATTCTACAAACGGCGTTAAACGGTGTCACCGAAGAACATCAAATTGGTCACGCCTTTGAAGAGGCCCTGCCTTTTACCTCTCTCTTGGTGGTGTTTTTTGCTGTGGTAGCGGTGATTCATGATCAGCATTTGTTCCAGCCTGTTATCGACTGGGTGTTTGCTCAAAGCCTGGAAGCCCAACCCCTTATCATGTTCTTCGCCAACGGTGTATTGTCGGTAATCAGTGATAACGTATTTGTGGCCACGGTCTACATTAACGAAATAAAAGCTGCGTTTGATGCTGGTGAAATGTCTCGAGAGCACTTTGATTTGTTGGCCATCGCGGTGAACACAGGTACTAACTTGCCAAGTGTGGCGACTCCAAACGGCCAGGCTGCATTTTTATTCTTGTTAACGTCTGCCATTGCCCCGTTAATTCGCTTGTCTTACGGCAAGATGGTGTGGATGGCATTGCCATACACCATCGTGATGACTACGGTTGCAGCCTTTTGTGTTGCTAATTTGTAAATAGAAATAATGCTGTACCTAAGGCTGCCCTGTGCAGCCTTTTGCTTTTATAACGGAAGAGAACTCTCATGTTAAGTTACCGCCACGGTTTTCATGCAGGCAACCATGCCGATGTGCTTAAGCACTGGTTATGTGTATTAACCGCCCAATACATGACTCAAAAAGATAAACCTTTTTTATACGTGGATACTCACGCGGCGGCGGGTGTATACAGTCTAAAAAGCAGTATTGCCAATAAAACGGCAGAGTTTGAATCGGGCATAAAAGCCATCTGGGATAAAGACATTCCAGAGGTGATGACACCTTTTACTGATTTAATTAAGCAGCTTAACGGCTCGGATAAACTTAAGCTTTACCCGGGAAGCCCGTGGTTTGTAAATGAGTGTTTACGTGCCACAGACAAGGCAAGATTATTTGAATTACACCCTCAAGATTATGTTTTATTGAAGAATAATTTTAAAGAAAATCGCAATATAAAAGTAGAAAAGCAAGATGGTTTTGCAGGGTTAAAGGCCTTGTTACCGCCGCCATCTAAGCGTGCCATGGTGGTGATTGACCCTCCGTATGAGCAGGCCCACGAATATAAAATGGTGGTGGCCAGCATTAAAGACAGCATTAAGCGCTTTGCTAGCGGTGTCTACATTGTCTGGTATCCATTGATTAATCGCACCAAGAGCCTAACCGACACTAAAAAAGACATGGCACAAACCATGGTTCGCCAATTAAGTTTGGCCGGTGGTAAGAGCTTCTTGGATGTACGATTATGGGTAAATGGTAAAGATGAAAAGGAAGGCATGTACGGCAGTGGTATGGCGATCATTAACCCGCCCTGGAATTTGGCTAAGCAGCTAGAGGAAGGTTTACCGTTTTTGGTGGAATCTTTGGGGCAAACTGCTAACGCGGGTTATTCTGTAGATCATCACGAGGGTTAATTTTTCAAGCCAGGTCAGCTTTGCAATTCACCCGCCCCACATCATCCCTGATGTAAAGTTGGGAGAATTACAAAGCTGACCTGGCAGGCAACACTTTTGGTTCTCTTTTAAACCTGCAACACCGGTGTCTCGAAAACAGTAAAACTGGTGAGAATAAATGTAGATATAAAGGCAGCAAGTAAGGTGGTCACAAACTCCATTAGATAAGTCGTTCTATTGCCTTTGTCGCAGGGAGCAGCGGGGCAATAGAGCGACTTGTCTAATGGAGTGATAGAAACTGACCCAGTTATTCATCATCCCGATTACGCCAATCACTATAACGACTATGCATGCGCTGCCCAATACGCTGGCTGTAGTCTTCGAATAAATCCACGCCAAACAGTACAATCACCACCACCACCGAGAGTTTAAAGGCGCTGCCTAGCTGGCCAATGCCAATGCAGACTCCCACCGCTGCCAGCGACCAAATTGTCGCCGCGCTGGTGACCCCATAAACACTACGGCCTTTGCTCAGCATCACCCCTGCACCTAAAAAACCGATACCTGTGATTATTTGCCCAATAATGCGAGATGGGTCAGACATGGTGGCTGATTGAGATACATAAATTGAGCAGGCCATGAAAATATATGTGCCCAAAATAATAAGTGCAGAGGTGCGAATACCGGCCGGTTTTCCACGTATTTGCCGTTCAATGCCTATGATGGTGCCGCAGGCAAGGGCAGTAAAGATTGAGGGCCAATCGAAGGGGGTAATTGATAAAAGTGCTGTTTCCATACACCTTTAAAGATAGTCAGAAAATGGAAAACTGACCAGATAATCCACGGAAAATAATCGATATTGCCCTGTTACTCAACACGAAGTGCCAAATAGCAGGGCTAACAGTAGGCTATTCGTAGGTGCACATGTAGGCAGTTTCCACCGCCACTTTCACGCCAAAGCTCACGTTTGCTTCTACTTTAAACTGCTCACCCTGCTTAAAGGTAATCCAATCATCACTGCCAGGCAGTTTGATGGTGAGGGCGCCGCTTACCACGGTCATGGTTTCTTTTTGGCTGGTGCCAAACTCATATTCGCCTGGGGCCATAACACCCACAGTGGCAGGCAAGGTTTCGGTTTTAAAGGCTATAGACTTAACGTTTCCGTCAAAGTACTCATTTACGTCAAACATAGGCAGTCCTTAATAGTAGTAAATAGTTTTACGGCGAAAAAATTGGAGCTGGATTCTAGCACAAACCGGCAAAATAACCCCAAATGCACCATTTAATCGCGGGATTAAGCTGCCAAGCCCAGGGGGATTGTTTAAAATAGCCTACTTTTTCATACGCCGCCGGGTACCCCATTGCAGTTAAGTGCAGAACAAGAGCAGATCATTGCCCATGAAGAGGGCCATGCCAAGGTTATCGCCGTGGCCGGAGCCGGCAAGACCACCACCCTGGCTCTGTTCATTCAGCGGCGCCTGCAAATGGGGCAAAACCCACGACGTTTGCTAGTGATCATGTACAACAAGTCGGCCCAACTGGATTTTAGTGAAAAACTAACGTCATTGATGCCGTCTGCGCCGTTGCCCAAGGTGCGCACCTTTCATGCTTTGGGTCTTAAGATTTACCAATCATTGATCCAGGAAGGCATTTTAACCCAGTTTAAAGAGGAGCTTATTTCTCAGTCGGAACAAGAATTTATCTTGTGGCGCCTGTTGCAACAGTATGCCAACAAGCAAACCGCCCAAGAGATCCTGCAAGATAAGAAAAAATGGCTCGATCCCATGATGTCTTTCATGGAGAACGTCAAAGCCAGTTTAGAACCAGCCGAGCTGGTTTTTAAACAAACCGGCTTGCCCAAGCACTGCGCATTTTTTGCCAAAGTGTTTGATGCCTATGAGGATTGGCGTAAACAAAATCGCCGCATCGGTTTTTCCGATATGCTCTATGATCCCTGTATGTTATTCAGCAATCGCCCGGATGTGGCAGCACGCTTTGGTGATCACATGGATTGGGTATTGGTGGATGAGTATCAGGACATTAATCCCATACAACAATTTTTATTACAAACGTTGGCGGGCTCACGCGCCCAGGTGATGGTCATTGGTGACCCGGACCAAACCATCTATGAATTTCGCGGCTCCAGTGCCCAATTTATGCTTAAGTATTTTGACGACCACTTTAAAGATGTGTGCCGCTACACCCTAAGCACCACCTTTCGCTACGGTCATGATGTGGCCATGTTAAGTAACCAATTAATTTTACAAAACAAACAAAGGGAAGATGTCATTTGTGTGGCGAGGGAATCAAACCCCCATAGCCAGGTGAGCCTACACCAGCATGTGGATTACGCACAAAAAACCATTAACATCATCAAGCAAGCCCTCACAGATCGGCCCGCGCAAGACATAGCGGTGCTATTTCGCTTGTGGGGCATGAGTGCGCCGTTGGAATTAGCATTATTGCAGGAAGACATTCCCTATCAGATGTCCCATCAATCCTGGGTGCTGCAACGTATGGAGTTGCAACCCATGATGATGTTGCTGGAAATGGCGGCGGGGGTCTTTGGTGAGCGTAGCGAACGCAGCCGCTACCAAAGCTGGCTTACATTTTTAACCTTTCCTGCCATGAAAATTAAACGTTCCGATTTACAAATTGTGGCTCGTCAATTGTCAACGTTCTCAGTGGGGAATGGAGAGCTTGAGGTCATGCCACCCTTTTCTCAGTTGCCCCTGCCGGATCTTTCAAAATGGCAGAGCCAGCAACTGGAAAATCGTTTATCTTTGGTGAAACTGGCCGTGCACAAACGCATGATGGGCTTTCAGCTAGCAAACTGTTATATCCGTGAAACGGATTTTTACAAAGGCGTAGCCGACAGCGCCTTTAGCAAGCAGCAAGTGGATGATCGCCTGGCCACCGTGCAAGGCTTTGTGCGATTTATTGCTCGGCTTAATCTATCGGCAGCAGACACCTTTCACTATTTGCAACAATTGGCTCAAAAAAGAGCCTCCCAAAATAACCGGCAGGGCATAGTGTTAAGTTCCATCCATCGTGCCAAAGGGTTGCAGTGGCCTGTAGTGATCTTGCCTGGTTTAACCAGCCATTTCTATCCTTACCAAAATGAAGGTGAGCTGCAAAAAACGTCTTCTGTGGAAAGTGAACGGCGATTGTTTTATGTGGCCATGACTCGCTGCATCGAGCAATTACACCTAATTACTCCCAGCAATGACCCAAGCCAAGGTTCACCAATAACGTCCTCTCAAGAGGTGAGTGAATTTATTCACAGTATGGCCGTAGAAGATATTTTAAAAATTCAGCCGGCAACACAGCAGGGCCAGGAAGAGTTGCAAGTAAGTCGCCGGGTATTAACAAGTGTGCAAAAGTATCTGGATAAAATGCGATGGACATTAAAATTACAGGCAAAAGTGTTACAGAAACCGGTATTAGACACCGCCCCACAGGTTAAACCCAAAATAGGTTACACCGAACCGATTACACTTGAACTTGTTGAGCACAGCAAATTTGGTAAGGGCTGCATCAAACAGCAAACGGCGCGCCATTGGCATATTCTGTTTGATGATGGGCAAATGAGGGTGCTGGATAAAGAAATTGCCAGTGCCATGTTGCGCTGGCTTTAATATGTTTAAAGGCCAATTAGGCTTGAAGGTTGCCGTTTAACTTTTAAGTGCGTCTTCAATCCAGCTGGAAATATCTTCTTCGAGGTAAACCTGGTCCAGTAACTCTTCGGCAAAGTCGGCTTTTTCGCGAATGCGTTGAGCCATGAGCACCGCCATCACTTGCACCGCAGGCACTTCACTCCAGATGCTGCTGTGCAGGCAGTGCCAGTGGCTGATATCGATAGACTTTGGTTTATCAATTTGACCCTGGCAGTTTTCACAAATGAAAATGCAGTGATCAAATTCAGGTTCTTTGTCCACAGGAGGAACCTCATGAATCACCAGTTTCATGCTATTGGCGTCACACAGTTCACAATGGCTCTTGCTGCGTCTGGCTAAATCCTTGCCAAAACTGTTCAGCTCACTGAGGCGAGCCTTGTGTTTTTCCGATGCTTTACTCATTACTAAAGTAATCCGATGTGCGGTTTCAATATATTTTAATTTTCCCCCTAATATCTTACAAAGTATAGGAGGCATTGAGGTTTTAATAATATTTACAGGTCTAGTCTGAACAGGTTAACTGCATTTTTAAGGTATGAGACTTGCCGGGTGCCAGTTTTAAATGGTCACTTAATACGTTTGCACTTTCTATGCACAGCATATTTTTATAGCCCTGTTGTGGGAAACCAGAAAGCCGTTTGCTTTTATTGATCCATGGATTCCAAACGATGCTGCTGTGGCTATTGCTGCAAAGAGAGAATTGTTTGTTTGGAGTTAGTATTTGGTATTGGTTGTCACCCAGGTAAATGCGATC
Organism: Bermanella sp. 47_1433_sub80_T6; assembly: GCA_002162985.1. GTDB lineage: Bacteria > Pseudomonadota > Gammaproteobacteria > Pseudomonadales > Oceanobacteraceae > Bermanella. The sequence goes on from MAAD01000309.1 coordinate 6,520, forward strand.
CACTTCCTGATTAAAGCCGATGGCACCCACTTGTTTTTTTAACTGCCAGTTATCCAGCGCATCAATATATTGACCGTTGCCGGCCCCCAGTACTCGAGTTTTATGAATATTTTGAGTGGGTAAATAAGTATGCAGGGCCTGTGAAATGGCCATGTGGGAGGGGCTTAAATTTTGGCTGGTTAACTCAATGGCAATTGTATCTCCTAGTTCAAATTGGCAAACCAGTTTAAATTCATGGGGCCAAATTTTTAAGGTTTGTTCATTATGGGATAATGTCATGGTGATTCGAACCCCTTGGGCGGACTCGCAAATGCGCTCAAGGTTCCACTCAAGTTCACGGGCAAAACCGTGGGCCTGTTGTGATTGCACCGCTTCCTTTACCACATCCGGGTTAAACGCCAGTGCGCCAAACCAGGGCCAGCACACGGGTATGCCGCCGCGCACACTGGCGCCTTTTTTGTAGAGGGCATCCGGGCTTAACCACAGCATTTCACCGCGCTGGCTATGTTTAAATTGGGTTAGTTGTGCCCCTTGCAGGCAAATTTCAGCGAAGAACTTGGGGTGTGTTATGTGTAAACAGGACAGTTCATCCACCTGCTTAAGGGTGCAAAATGCGCTTTGCTTGATCATAGTTCCTTCCCTTTGCCGTTAAAAAACAACTTGTCACTGTTTTGGTAGGCATGAGTGAGCAGTTCTTCTATGGCAAGCTCTTTCACATCGGCCACTTTTTGCGCTACAAACGGCAGGTAGAATGAGGCATTTTCTTTGCCGCGGTAGGGTACCGGCGTTAAATAGGGCGCATCGGTTTCCAAAATAATTTGCTGCAGCGGCGTCATGCGAATGATGTCCCGTACATTTTCTGCGGTGTTAAAGGTACAAATACCGTTGAATCCCAGGCAAAACCCCTGGTCCAGGGCGTATTGCGCAAGATCCGGCCCAGAAGTGAAGCTATGAATTACGCCGCGCTTTTTGAGGGAGGATTCAAAGTTTTTCAAAATGGCCATCATGTCATCATCGGCGTCGCGGCTGTGAATCACCACTGGCAAGTCCATGTCGCTGGCAATTTGCAGTTGGCTCTCAAATACCTGGCTCTGTGTTTTACGGTCGCTGTGTTCATAAAAGTAATCAAGACCAATTTCGCCAATGGCCAGAATACGTTCGTGTTGGGCGTTTTCACAAATTTGACTGCGGGTCTCGTTGGTAAACTTGTCGGCGTCATGGGGGTGGACCCCTTGTGTGCCCCAAATCATGGGGTTTTCCGTGGCCAGCTTCATAACCTTCTCCAGGTTATCCGGCGACACTGCGATGGTGATGATTTTCTCTATGCCCACTTCACGAGATCGCTCTAACAGCTCATCCAGGCTGTAGTCCTTGAGGTAATCCAGATGGCAGTGAGTCTCAATGATGGCCTGTTCAAATATTGGAATAGGGGGCTTTTTACGTTTGCTCATGGAAGACGGCCTAGGGTTAATTTCGCGCTAGTTTAACGGTATTTTCGCTTCCGGCTAAAGTTTATTTTCTGTCTATACTGAAATGTGTCTAGGAGTGACTTCATGAATGTTTATTACCTTGGTACGAACTTTTTAAACCAGCTGCCCTTTGCCCGTAAATTTCAGGTGATTTTATTTACCCTGTTGTTGCCTATTGCCTATAGCTCCTGGCTAAATTTTAATGCCGAGCAGAGCAAAATAAACACCATCAACATGGAAATACAGGGGGCAAAATCTTTAAAAAATATCCATGAGCTGCGTATCTTGGCTGCTCAGCATCGGGGGGCAGCAGCTCAATGGTTAGCGGGTAACCAGGCCATGCAAGGTAAGTTGCAAACCATCGAGGCCAGCATGACTCAGGCCCTGGCAGCGGCCGAGCAGTCTCTGGTTAGCGACATTTACTCAAAGGATATAAGGGCGCAGCTGGCACGGCTAAAGTCCCAATGGCGTGCCTTGACCCAAGTGAATATCAAGGGATTAGATGGCCTGCAGAGTTTTAATAAACACAGTGCCTGGGTACATGATGTTAATCGAGTAGTCGATTTATTGACCAATGAGAGTGCATTGATTCTGGATTCTCACGTGGATACCTATCTATTAATGCAGCTTACCGCATTCGATATACCTGCCATTCAAGAGCAGCTAGGGCAATTACGCGGCAAGGGAGCCGGTGTGGCCACCAAAGGGGGCTTTGATTCCTCTTCCTTTGTGTCTGTTAGTACCCTTTACGGGGGCATAGATAAGGGCGTTGCCAGGCTCGAGCAACAATTCAATGAGATTCGCAAAAATAATAAATCAGCCCATGCACAGGTATCGTCATCCTTAACGAGTGCTTTGTCTGCCATAAAGGGATTTAAAGTGGTCACTAAAAAACAACTCATGGACCCCGATTCCCCGGCTATCAGTGGTGCCAATTATTTTTCGGCGGGCAGCAAAGCCATACGTGCCATCAATGAATTACACGCAAAAAATAATGAATTATTCCAATCGTTATTACATGACTATCAAGCCAGTACGCTTAAAGAAATGATTCTCACCCTGTTGGTGTTTGCCATTTTATTATTGGTGAGTATTTATCTGTTTATTTGTTTGAAAATTACCGTTGATGCCAATGTGGCCATTACGCAGAATATGGCGGCCGATCTGGAAAAAAGTATTTTAAACGGTCAATACCAGAGTAAGAGTCAGGATGAATTGGGCGACACCGTGGGAGCGTTAAATAATGCTTTTTTACAGTTGCGTGGTGTGGTGCAACAAGTACGCAATAATGCCACGACCTTGTCGTCTTCATCCTCAACTTTGCAAGGGGTGTCTAAAGAGGTAAATGAGTTGGGTGAAAGCCAGAAAGATAAGGTGGGCATCATAGTCACCGCCGCTACCCAGTTAGCCATGACCGCCAAAGAGGTGGCCACCCACTGTGAAACCGCCTCAACCGAAACACAAAGTGCCCAGCTTCAGGCAGTTGATGGCGCTAAAAGGTCTCAGACTTCGGCTGCTGTCATTCGCGAATTGGCACAAAGTATTCGCAAGGCAGGTGAAGAGATCTCTCAATTGGCTCAGCAGGCGGCGTCCATCAGTACCGTCATCGATGTGATTAAGGCCATTGCCGAGCAAACCAACTTGCTGGCATTGAATGCCGCCATTGAAGCCGCTCGGGCCGGCGAGCAGGGGCGAGGGTTTGCTGTGGTAGCCGATGAAGTGCGTACCCTGGCAAATCGTACTCAGGAATCCACCAATGAAATAGAAAGTACTATCTCAAGTTTACAACTGGTGGCCGAGCAAGCGGTGGCGGCCATGGATACGGCTTGTGAACAAGCGGGTTCGGGCGAGAGTGAAGCCATACAAACCGGCGAGATGCTGGCCGAAATAGAAAAATCGGTAAGCCAGGTGAGCCTTTTAATTCAACAGGTGGCCACCGCAGGGGAGCAGCAGGCAGGGGCCGCCAACGAAATTGCACAACATATTCAGGGAGTGGACGATGCTTCAACCGAGTTAGTCGAAAAAGCGCAATCGGTTGCCAGCATTGCACGGGAAGTGGGCGGAGGCAGTTCCAAACTAGATAGCACTATGCAGCAATTTAGAGTTTAGGGAGTCCTGTTTTACCTATAAAAAAATTTTGTGAATTTCAATATTTGGTCTTGTCCGTGAAGAGGATATAATAACTGCAACTAACAGGAGTTATCATGGATATAGCCGACATTCGTCGTCAATACGGGACCGACCAGCTAAGCCTTGAGCAGCTGGCCAAACATCCCATGGATCAATTTCAACACTGGCTTGATCACGCAATAGATTCAAAACTGTTCAAAGATCCCACCGCCATGAACATTGCCACGGTGGATGAGGCAGGCATGCCCAGTTCGCGTATCGTGTTATTAAAGCAATACGATCAGCAAGGTTTTGTGTTTTACACCAATTTAGAAAGCAACAAGGCTCAGCAAATTAAACACAACAACCAGGTTTGTCTGCACTTCGCCTGGTTAGGGTTAGAGCGCCAGGTAATTGTAAGGGGCATTGCTGAAAAATTACCCATCGCCCAAGTAACTAAATATTTTCTTTCGCGCCCCCAGGATAGCAAACTGGCTGCCTGGGCCAGTGAGCAAAGCAAACCTATCGCCGCGCGACAATTACTTGAACAAGCTTTTTCCCAGATGAAAAATAAATTTAGTAAGGGGGAAGTTCCACTTCCCAGCTTTTGGGGTGGATATAGAATTAAACCGGTGAGCATTGAGTTTTGGCAAGGGCGAGAAAATCGTCTTCATGACCGTTTTATCTACCATGTAGATGAGCGTGGTGGTTTTAGCATAGAGCGTTTGCAGCCATAGTGAACAACCGGGTATAGCAGTTAACATGCGATGCCCGGTTGAAATTTGTACTGTCTTTATTTAGTTTTTAAGGGCTGTCCAATAACCCGAACAATTTTGCCCTTTCATATTTAAGAACCAGCTACCGCTGGCTTCATAGCGGGTTACTCTGCCTTTTATGTAATGACCGTTGTCATCTTTAAGGTGAAAAAATCCACCCTGGCTGGTTTCCCCTTCCATGTATGCGCATTTTTTTAAGAAGCAATAGAAGCCTATTTCGATGTGTTGTTTTGAAAGATTAATGGCGCTGTCGCCGGTTGCGTTGCAGTTTCCGGTTTGAGTGGCAAAGCCGCCCACATAATCACTTTTTTTATTGACCAAGTCGCAGCCAGTTAACGTTAAAGTGAGTATCAATATATTTAAACAGGTACGCAACATAAGCAACCCCTTGGGTTATTTGCCTTTAAAAACAGGCGAGCGTTTTTCAATTAAAGCGCTTACCGCTTCCAGGTGATCTTGTGTCTGGTGTAAGTTCGCCTGAATGGCGGCACTCATTTGCAATAGGCTGTCCAGTGGCATAGTAGTGCCGGCGCGCATGAGTTGTTTGGTGCCTCTCAATGCTTGCGGCGGATTTTTTGCGATGCGTTTGGCCAGGTCCATGGCTTCATCCATGAGATCTTCATCGGCTACTAGCTTGTTTAACATGCCCCAGTCATAGGCTTGCTGTGCACTGATGGCATCTCCGGTGAAGGCCATCTCGGCGGCACGGCCAAAGCCGGCAATCCTGGGTAAAATCCAGGCACCGCCGTCACCGGGAATGATGCCTACCCGGATAAAACTTTCGGCAAAACTGGCGCTATTGGCGGCGATGCGCATGTCACAATACATGGCCAAATCACAGCCGGCTCCCACGGCATGCCCGTTGACCGCAGCTATGGTGGGAATACTGACGTTGTGCAGAGCCAAAGGAATGCGCTGAATCACGCGGGCATAATTTTCACGTACATCGTTGGCTTCGCCGGCAAACATACCTTCTTTATTGAGCATGTGTTTGATGTTGCCGCCACTGGAGAATGCCGAGCCGGCGCCGGTGATGATTAAGCAGCGCAACTGGTCATCTTGATTTACCTGATCCAGGGCCGCAATAAACTCATCTACCACTTCAATTTCAGAAATGGAATTACGCAGTTTGGGTTGGTTAAGGGTTAACACCGCGATGGTGTCGTGTTTTTCAAAAAGAATACGGCTCATACAAACTCCTAAAAAGTGAATCAATATTGAGCCGCTATCTTTACATTTGCAAGGCGCCGCTAATCAATGCCCAATAACTTATGGGTTTGCAGCGACATGCGCCACTTGGGATGTTTTAAGCAATACTGGGTAGCGGCTTGCATATTTTCACGCACAATCATGCCGCTGCTTTCATTTTCACCATAGTAGGCCATGGGGGAAATAAAGTAGTGGCTGGCGCTAATGTGGTTAACTTGTTCCGGCTGTAAATCATCCTGAGGGAATACCAGCTTTAGTTCGTCACACTGTTTAATGATGACATCACTCTTACCCTTGGGGCTGATGCAAACCCAGTCAAGGTTTTTGGGCAGGGGCAGGGTACCATTGCTTTCCACTGCGGTTTCAAAGCCTGCTTCTTTAAATGCAGCCACTAGGCTGTCAGTTAATTGCAAGGCCGGTTCACCGCCGGTGAATACCACATAGGGCATGCCGTCACTGCCTGCGGGCCACAGTTTTAAAGCCAACTCCAACAAGGCCGATGGCGAATAAACCCCGCCGTTTTCACCGTCAATGCCGGTAATGTCGGTATCGCAAAACTGGCACAATGCCGCTGCGCGACCACTTTCACGGCCGTTCCATAAATTGCATTTGCTAAAACGTATGAATACCGAAGCACGGCCACTGCGTGCCCCTTCACCCTGCAGGGTGTAGAAGGCTTCTTTAATTCTTAAATCTGACGCCATTTCTATTCGTATTCCACTGGGTCGGTGGCATTGTTGTGGGCAAACGCTTCCAAGCGTTCTACACAGGCACCACATTTACCGCAGGCTTTTTCACGGCCGTTATAGCAGGTCCAGGTATTTTCATAGCTCAAACCCATTTTTATTCCATCTTCAAGGATCTCCCCCTTAGTGGCATTTAAATAGGGTGTTTCTATGGATACGTGTTCATAGTTGGCGATGCCTGCCACTTCATTCATTTTATGCACAAATTCAGGACGGCAATCCGGGTAGATAGCATGGTCACCGGAATGGGCGCCGTAATATACCTTGCCCGCTTTTATATCCACGGCATAGGCGATGGCCAAAGACAGTAAGATCATATTGCGGTTAGGTACCACAGTGCTTTTCATCTGCTCACTTTCATAATGGCCTTCGGGAACATCTTCGCTGCCAATGAGTGAAGAGCTTTGCATTAACTGGTTGATAGCGGAGATATCGAGAATTTTATGGGGCACAGATAGGCCTTCACAAACCGTCTTGGCTATATGCACTTCTTTAACTTGTTTTTGACCATAATCAAAGGTGAGGGCATAAACCTCGAAACCCTCTTTAATCACCTTATTTAGTAGTGTGAATGAGTCCATGCCACCACTGAAGATAACCACTGCTTTTTGCTTTGCCATGTTCGATCTCTTGATACGTCTCTATATACTGAGGCGGATTATAACCAAACTGTCAGATATTAGACATTGCTTGTTTTTTAACCCCTTTGTTATAGGGAAGAATTAACTGTAAATAACGGTTGTGCTTGAGCCTCAGATGGGTAGAATGCGCCACCTCGATCAAGCAGTGGCTTTTAGCCTCTAACCGATTGATTTTGAAAGTAAAAACTTGAGGTTTTAAAGTCTTAAAACAAACTTTCAAAAAGGGGTTGAACATCAAACGAAACACTGTAAGATGCGCGCCTCGCTTAAGCAAAGAGCCTTAAAACTTCTTGTTTAAGTCAGTGTTAACGCCTTGATGGCAAACGAAATTTTCGGATTTCATT
>MAAD01000033.1 GCA_002162985.1 Bermanella sp. 47_1433_sub80_T6
TAAATCTGGGAATTTTTCTAAAGAGGATATAACAGCGGGTGCAGTCACGCGGGGACCGAAGTCCCCACCCATTGCATCGATTGCAATGGTGACCATAATTAGCTTTCTTGTACGTCGATTACTTTACGACCACGGTAGAAACCATCAGCTGTCACGTGGTGACGGATGTGAGTCTCACCTGAAGTAGGATCGATAGACAATGCACGAGTGGTTAATGCATCGTGTGAACGACGCATGCCGCGACGTGAACGAGATTTTTTACTTTTTTGAACAGCCATGAGGCGCCCCTACTATTTCTTTAATTGCTCAAGCACACTGAACGGATTGCTCGGCGCTTCTGTTTCAACCGGTGCCAATTCTTCCTTTGCTTTCAGTTCGTTATCATCACATTCATGATGATAGGCAAACATGGGCAAGCTCAAAATTAGCTCATCTTCTATTACCGGAAGTAATTCAAGAGAATCGCCTTCACAGATAATAGGTTCATACTGCTTGGGTAAATGCTTGGCTTTTTCATCACTGACTACAATAGCCACTTCAAAATCATGCTTAAGCTCTACCGCAACCGGGTTCATGCAGCGCTGACATGTCATATGCACTTGGGCTTGACACTGGCCAGATAACAAAGCAATGCCTTGTTCGTCGTGGCCAAAATGAATCTCAACCTGGGCCTCACCACTGTCATCCTGTAAAAAGCCTTGCAGGCGTTCTAGCTTGGACACTGCTATAGAACCACTGAAATCAGCGTTTTGTTCTAAGCATTTTAGTGGGTCAACACGTACTGGAAATAAACCTTGGTTCATAGTGGCGGCATGGTACGCATGGGGTTGGTAGATGTCAAAACTATTTAGCCTAAATGGCGAAATAAGCCTGCAAAATCAACACTCCACGCTCCCTGCACTTATCTAAGTTCAATACCAGAACCATTCATCCCCATGGCAGCAGCAAACCCCTTGCCGGCATAGACACCCAAACGTCCTACCAAATTTTCAAATGGCGATGGCTTGGGCGTAAAATCAATGATCTTTTCAGCCCCTACCAACTCGCGGGCCACATAACCAGCGCTGCCCAGGCCATCGATCAAGCCTAACGCCAGCGCTTGCTCGCCGGTCCAGATAAGACCACTAAAAAGCTTAGCATCTTGTGCCAGTTTATCACCTCGGCCTTTTTTAACCTGCTCGATAAACTGCTTATGAGTAGTGGCCAACACCCCCTGCCAGAATTGCTTCTCATCTTTGTTTATGGGGGTGAAGGGATCCAGAAACGCCTTATGCTCACCGGAAGTGAACTGGCGACGCTCCACCCCTAACTTTTCCATAGCCCCCACAAATCCAAAGCCTGAGCCAACCACACCGATAGAACCCACCAGACTGGCCTTATCGGCATAGATTTCATCGGCAGCAGCGGCAATATAATAGGCTCCAGAGGCTCCCAAATCAGAAATCACCGCATACAAGGGAATGTCCACATGAATAGCACGCAGCCGCTTAATTTCATCGTATACATAACCAGACTGCACCGGACTGCCGCCCGGGCTGTTTATTCTTAACATCACTGCCTTTACACCCTCTGCTTCGAAGGCCTTTCGCAAACCGGTCACAATGAGATCGGCAGATGCCTCCTCGCCAGCCGCTATCACCCCCTTCACCTCTACCATGGCGGTAAACGGAGCGTCTGTCGCCAAGGCATCCGAGCCCATATTCTTCGGAGTGAGCATCACCACCGCAGCAAACAGATAGGCAAACGTTAGTAGTTTGAAAAAGATCCCCCAGCGACGGGCTCTCTTTTGCTCACTGTTCATGCTCATCATGACTTTTTCGATCAACTTCCACTCACGATCGGAACCCGGTTTTTCCATAGGGTCTTGATACATATTTATTCCTTAAAGAAATTAATTCTCAACAACTAACCAGCTTTTAAACCAGCTTCCTGTAACCATGTTAATAAAGCCGGCAAATCCTCTACCAATGCCAATGGTCCACTGGCTCGCAGCCTTTTTTCATCATGAGCACCATGAGTAATGGCCACCGCATCCACTCCGGCCGCATGAGCCATATTAATATCAAAGTCGGTATCACCCACCATCAACATGGCACCGGGCTCGCCCCCCATGGACAGTGATAACTCTTGCAGCATCCTGGGATCGGGTTTGGAACGGGTTTCATCGGCGCAGCGACTATCCCGAAACACATGCCCTATTTTCATTTCCTTAAAGGCACGATCTAACCCTTGCCGACTCTTACCTGTGGCCACGGCCAAATCAAGATTTGCCACCACCAACAAAGACAGCAACTCAGTAGCAAAATCGAAAAACCTTACCTTGGGTCGCACTTCAGCTAAAAAGTGATGGTTATAGGCCACTCGCATGGATTGCAACCGATCATCATTTGGGGTTAATTCGGGCCACAGCTGCATGAGAGCCTCCGGCAATCCTAAACCGATTATTTGGCGTATTTCAAAGTCACTGCGAAATGACAAGCCAACTTCCTGGGCCGCTGCCTGCATGGACTCCACAATCCGCTGCGCAGAATCCACCAGAGTGCCATCCCAATCAAATATAACTGCCTGATACTTCATTTATTACCCTTGTATACAGCCACCCCAACCAATCAATTTATGGGGGTTAAAATCTGCAAATACTCGTTAAAGGCACTATCTAAAGGTGCCTCAATCTTTAACATTTCTTCCGTTTTGGGGTGCTTAAAGCGCAATGAAAAGGCATGCAAAAACATGCGCTTACTGCCTTGAGAGCGACTGAGCTTCAACTCTGTATCACTGGCGTATTTTTCATCCCCCACTATGGCGTGCCCGGCAAACTGGCAATGCACCCTAATTTGATGGGTACGACCGGTAACCGGCTCGGCGTTTAGCAAGGTATAGCCCTCAAAGCGTCGCTCCAATGAATAGCGAGTATGGCAGGCCTTGCCCTCTTGAGAGACTCGCACAATACGCTCCCCGGATTTGAGCTCACTTTTTAATAGCGGCGCCTTTACTTCTTTAAGATGCTTTGGCCACACCCCATGAACCAGCGCCAAATAGCGTTTCTGCATGCCCGACTTGTTGCGTAACATCTCATGCAAGGCCACTAATGCGGAGCGTTTCTTGGCCACCAAAATGACACCCGAGGTATCCCGATCCAATCTATGCACCAGCTCCAAGCGTTTGCAATCAGGGCGAATCACCCTCAATGCTTCAATTAACCCCAAACTAATACCACTACCACCATGCACCGCCATACCTCTAGGTTTGTTAACCGCTAGCAGCTGCTCATCTTCATACAAGATGGCACCTTCAATATTGGCTGCCATATTTTTAGGCACCGCCGGTGCCTCACCCTCCTCGCGCACCCGCACTGGCGGTATTCGCACCACATCACCGGTATTTAAGCGGTAATCCGGTTTAGAGCGCCCCTTATTTACCCGTACCTCACCTTTGCGAATAATCCGGTAAATCAAGGACCTGGGGGCCCCTTTAATGCGTGACATGAGGAAATTGTCCAAGCGCTGACCACTATAGTCCTCTTCAACCTCCTCAAATATTACTCCACGCTTTGTATTTTCAACCATATTCGATCCGTATATAAGAGAAAGCGGTTTGACGCCATGGCAATCTTTGCTATATTCAGCAATCCGGCCCTGTCGAAAAACACCCGATATATTAATGGGACCGGATAATAACGTAAGTTTGGGAAAGTTAGATAGAAACTTCCCGGAATTTTGAACTTGGCGGTGAAACTTTGACCGTCAATTAAGAAGAAACACTACGTTCTGATTAGGCAAGGGGTCTTGCTAAATCAGATTATGTTTCGTGTTGGTGATTAGACGCATTATAAACGACGATCTAACACCCTTGCGTGGATGTAGTTATTCCACAGCGTTTTTAAACCACGCAACGCACGCATAAATATTTTGATTTGGCTCAGCCCTTGCGTCTCAGACCGCATAAATAATGAGCTAAGAAACACATGAAAAGAATGTTAATTAACGCGACTCAGGCAGAAGAGTTGCGCGTTGCGCTTGTCGATGGACAGCGCCTTTATGATCTAGATATAGAACCGACTACACGCGAACAGAAAAAATCTAACATCTATAAGGGTAAGATCACCCGTATAGAACCTAGCCTGGAAGCGGCTTTTGTTGATTTTGGTGCTGAGCGTCACGGCTTCTTACCCCTCAAAGAAATTTCTCGTGAATACTTTAAAA
>MAAD01000337.1 GCA_002162985.1 Bermanella sp. 47_1433_sub80_T6
TTTATGAAGTCAGACGTTTTAGCGATAATAGTGACTTAGTTGAGACAATCTTTGGTCAGGTGAGTATTCCTGCTGGCCATTCTAGTGTGACACTTAATGCCATGAACATCTGGAATGAATTGCCAACAGTGAGCATGAATTCAGTCTTGGTGGTGTCTGCTGACGGCAATGATTACGTATTAGGTTTAGAGCGAGAGGCCATTATCCTAGGTTCAGATCCATCTGAATAATTAAAGTGGGCAGTACGACCGGCTTTAGAAAAGTGGTCGATGCCCATAAGAAATTGGAAGGAGGCCTTGAACAGGTTCAGTATCCTGTTCGAAGTCTGTTTAAAGGGCTATATTTAAACTGGCAGTTACGCAGAATGAAATAAAGCCTCTATTAAACCGGTGCTTAGAAAAACCTAGGGTTTTTACACCCACAAAAAAAGGGCGCAAAGCGCCCTTAATCGTACCAATGTGAATACTAAAACTTATTCACATTCAGCAGCGTAATCTTCAGCAGACAAAAGCGCTTCCATTTCACTTTCTTCGCTCAGCTTAATTTTAAAGAACCATGCACCGTCGTAAGGCTCTTCGTTAGCTTGCTCAGGGGCGTCTACTAACTCTTCGTTGATCGCTACAATTTCACCAGATACTGGAGAGTAGATATCAGAGGCCGCTTTAACAGATTCAACCACTGCAATAGAGTCGTCTTTGTTTACTTCGCTGCCTACTTCTGGCAATTCAATAAATACGATGTCGCCTAGGGCTTCTTGTGCGAAGTCGGTAATACCAACTGTTACTACGCCATTGCCTTCATCGCGAATCCACTCGTGAGAGGCGATGTATTTTAGATTAGCTGGGACTTGAGCCATTTTTCTTTCCTTTTTCTTTTTCCCCTCTCTTAACAGCGGGGCAAAATGTTTTGGGTATTATGTAAATTCTGATTTAGGTTGGTTTGGTATTTATACTAAGGGCTTTGCAGGCATGGATGCCTGCGTGAGCTTATAGGGACATATTTACGCGTCCCTTGAGTATGAATATCAAACCAACAAAGCTAATTATTTATAAACTTTTTGGCCGTTACGTACAAATGGCATACTTACCATACGTACCGGTACTGCCTTACCGCGCATATCTACTGCACATTCGTTACCTGCATCAGCCGGTACACGAGCCATGGCGATAGATTGTTGCAAAGTGGGGCTAAAGGTTCCAGAAGTGATTTCACCCTGCTTATCAGACGCGGTGAAGATGATCTTCTGATGTGAGCGCATTACGCCACGAGTCTCTAGTACTAGGCCCACCATCTTGTATTCGATGCCGTTGGCTTTTTCTTCAATTAAAGCTGCTTTACCAATAAAGTCACGTTCATCTTTAAGGGCAAGGGTCCAACCCATGTTGGCCTGCCATGGAGAGATGGTCTCGTCCATGTCGTTGCCATACAGGTTCATGCCGGCTTCAAGGCGCAATGTGTCACGAGCACCCAGGCCAGCAGGCTTAACGCCCACTTCTAATAGCTTATCCCAAACGGCCGCGACTTCAGTGGCTGGAATCATGATTTCCAAACCGTCTTCGCCTGTGTAGCCGGTGCGGCCAATAAACCAGCCTTCGCTAGGCAGGCCTTGGAAGATAGACAGGCTTTCAATTACGGCTTTAGCGTTGGCAGAAACCGCCTGCTTGGCTTTCTCAATGGCGTTAGGGCCTTGTACTGCAATCATGGCCAATTCTGGCTGCTCGGTTAACGATACATCAAATTTGGCCGCTTGCTTGTCCATCCAAGCCAGGTCTTTTTCACGGGTCGCGCAGTTCACTACTGCACGAAAGCCACCTAACGCATCGGCACGGTAAACGATTAAATCGTCAATCACGCCACCTTGTTCGTTTAGCATGCCGCTATACAGGGCCTTGCCTTCTTCGGCTAGCTTGGCCACGTCGTTGGCCAATAGGTATTGCAGGTAAGCGGTGGCGTCGGTGCCGGTCACGTCTACGACGGTCATGTGGCTAACATCAAACATGCCCGCGTCTTCGCGTACTAGGTTGTGTTCTTTAAGCTGAGAGCCGTAATGGATGGGCATGTCCCAACCACCAAAATCTACAATCTTGGCTTCGCTGGCAGTGTGTGCGTCGTATAAAGCAGTGCGTTGGCCCATGGATCTTGGCTCCAGCTTATAGTTAAAAATAAAAGGGTCGGCATTATACCCATGCAAACCAAAAAGGGTAAACGCATGTGATTCACGTCTATATGAAAATTACTGCATATGTAAATCAGGCTAGTTTTTCGGAGGATTTTTAGCAGTGAGTAGAGAGGCGGCTGGGTGAAAAATAATCAGCGTGATTTGGGGATAGATTGCTCGTGGTGAGCGAGGTGCTTGAGTTAAGGGTTGTTCCAGCGGGTGCCGCCGTTTACCACGCCACGGTCGATAAATTCAACTGCATAGCCTGCTGTGCCCGTACTGGCACCACTGACTGTAATGACATTGTTGGTCGGAATGTTCATGAAAAACCCCTTGGTGGCGGATTGTGTGCCGCCTCCGCTCAGTAGCCAGTTGGTGGTTTCTTTTTGAAAAGATAAGAAGAAATCACCTGTGCTGGAGCCGTCACTGTCTGCAACATCAAGGCTTTGAAACTTATCCAGTGAGAAACAGTTTAGATCTGCGACACAGCTATCGGGTTGCGAGCCCAGCATCGTAGCCCGATTGTTGGTAGGGGTGATTGCGCCTGCAGCGGAATATAAGTTACCTAAGGTTTTGGTGCCGCCAGTGTCAAATTGCATAATAATATTGCCGCTAAAACTGGTTATATCAGCTTGAAGGCGGCCTTTCGTCTGCTCGGCACCTACGCGAAAGCCAACCATATTATTACTGGCGTCCGTGACCCATTCAAAATATGGATTAGTAAACTCGAAAGGGACGATGGTGTTGGTGGCGGTATCTATGTAGCCCAAAGACAGGTTATTAGCGCTAAAATCTGTACCTATCCCTCTGACGTGGCCCGCATCAGTGATATCGCCCAATACTAGACTGTCAGCGTTAGCCTGAACCTTAATCTCCTGACCAAAGGTAATGCGGCTGAATTGGTTGCCACTCGGCACGTCGGTGTTGCTGTCCATTACAATATAAGCCTGGCCCACAGTCGCTTCCATCGCCGTGTCGTCCATGGGCTTCATCTCGGCATTTACCTGATAACAAGTAAAAGCAGACACAAGCAACAAGCTTTTTGTGAAATGCAGTCTAAACATGGTTTTTATTGTTTTAGTCCATGGTCTGTTTGATCTGGCTTAACTAGGCCTATTCTTTAGGCTAAAAATCCAGTGGCAAGCAGAGTAGCTTAAAGCCCAGAGTTGTCAAAGTGTTGCGGTAGGGTTTTTTTGTGTAACTGTTTGTTACTGGTACGGTTGTCAAACAAATAATTAAACTAGGGGTACAGGTGTACCAATGAGGGCTGTTATCAGCTCATAATTGGCACTTTAGGAGCACTAAAGGATAGGTAATCTACTTAACGGGGTCGCGTTACTCCTCTAACGGCAGTTGACTGGCCTCGGTTATGGAGTTCAACAAGGTTTGCATGGCGGTGGGCAGGGCGCTTAGCTCGGCTTCGATGTCGTGCTGATCGTGTTTAAGTTTGCCGTCAATATCTATGCACAGTTGATACAGCTGGTTGGCGGCCAGGTTGCCAGAGACTCCCTTTAAAGCATGGTTAATCTCGTAAACCGCCTTCCAATCTTGCTCATTGGCCGCGGCCAACAGCCGGTTAACGTCTTCCTGGTGTGAGTCTTCAAACATGCCCAACAGGCGCAAATATAGCTTCTTCTTGCCACCAAGCTGACTTAAGGCCGTTTTTATATCCAAACCAGGTAGTTCACTGGGCCAGTCTGCCACGTTGAGATCCTTTCAATAATAGGTCAGGCGTAAACACTCACTTGATTAAGTTTGGCTCGGGGCGCAAGGAAGTCAAATTCTGCCTGCAATAAGCTGGTCTTTTAAAGGTCCTTGTTTTCTAATAGGCGGCTGACCTAAATGCCGGCATAAGGCCTTCTTTATCCATGTTTCATCTCTACCAGTCCAATAAAGTCGAGACCCTGTTTGCTCAGTTAGTGCGCCTGTTGCTAGAGCAAGATGCCAGTCCCCTGGAAACCCAAACCGTGGTGGTAGAAAACCCCGGTTTGGCCCACTGGTTAAAAATGCAGCTGGCCAACAGCTTGGGCATAGCCGCCAATATCGAATTTCCCATGCCATCGCGATTTTTTTGGCAAACCCAGCGCACTGTGTTGCCTGGGCTAGCGCAGGAGTCTGTGTACCAAAAAGACAATTTACGTTGGCTGATTTTTACCTGCTTGCAAGATGATGCCTTGATATCTCGGCCTGAATTTCATCTGTTACGCCACTATATCGCCCAGGGAGAAGAAAACGTTCAGGCTCGCGGGTTACGTCAATATCGTTTGGCCATCACCATTGCCGATTTATATGACCAATATTTGGTTTATCGCCCGGACTGGATAAACAACTGGGAAAATGAAAAATACGAGTTGGATGATCAGCCATTGGCCGATCAAAAGTGGCAGGGCCTGTTATGGTTTGAATTAAGGCAGCTCATAAAATCAAAAAACCTGCCCCTGTCCCACAGGGCTAATATGCTGGATGATTTTTTAGAAAACCTGCAGCAAGGTCATAAAAACTTACCCAAGCAGGTAATATTTTTTGGTTTTACTACCTTGCCCAAACACCAGCTGGACAGTTTGTCGGTGTTAAGTCAGCACATGGACGTTCACCTGTTAACCCCCAACCCTTGTGAACATTATTGGGGGGACGTGCTGGATGAAACCACCCAGGCCAAGTTGCGCCTTAAAGGCAAACAGCTTTTGCTGGCGGATGCGGGCAACGATTTACTGGCGTCCTTGGGGCGCATGGGGCAGGACTATCAAAGGTTATTGCTGGATGTGCCGCATATTCAGGAAAAGTCCCTGTTTCACCACGAGCCAAGTGACAACTTGCTGTCGAATATCCAAGGGCACATTCTAAATTTACACAGCGTATCAACTGCACCTGAACCCATATTAAAAGACGATACCAGTTTGCAAGTGGTGGGCTGTCACAGCCCCATGCGAGAAGTGGAAGTGCTGCACGACCACCTGTTAAGTCTATTGGACAAGGATTCACAACTTAAGCCGCAAGATATTGTGGTGATGATTCCCGATGTGGCCGCCTACGCGCCCTTCATCGATGCGGTGTTTAATAGCCAACCGAGCCAACACTTCATTCCTTATTCTATTTCAGACCGTCCCTTGCAGGCAGAGCACCCCTTACTTAACGCATTTTTATTGTTGTTAAAAATGCCCAGTTCACGCATGGGGTTAAGCGAAGTGCTGGCCTTGCTTGAAATGCCGGCCATTTATAAAAAATACGGCTTAAAAGAATCCCAATTAAAACCCCTTAGTCAGTGGGTCATGGAAGCCGGTGTGCGTTGGGGCTTTAACGAGCAGCACAGAGCACAACAGGATTTACCGGGCTGGCAAGAAAACAGCTGGCTGTATGGTTTTAAGCGTTTGTTAATGGGTTACGCGGTGAATTCCCATTCCCAAGTGCTGGGCATAGTGCCGGTGGCCAATGTGGAAGGTTTGGATGCGGTACTGCTGGGGCCGCTCATGAAATTTGTAAACGATCTTTATGAATTCAGTGAAGAGTGTAGTCATGCCAGAAGCGCGCCGCAGTGGGGTTTGTTTATTAGCAATATGTTGGCAAACTTTTTTGAAGTAGACGGTGAAGAGCAAAACATTTTAGAGCATGTTCACCTGGCACTTGAAAACTGGACAGGCAACTTACAGTTTGTGGACTATCAGCAAGCCGTAGATTATGAGGTGCTGGTGGATGGCCTTAATCAAGGTTTGCAAAAAAGCGGCGGCTCACAACACTTCATGGTGGGTAAGGTAAACTTTTGTACGTTACTGCCCATGCGTAGTATTCCTTTTAAGGTGGTGGCGATTCTGGGCCTTAACGATCAGGATTACCCCAGGTCGGTGACCCCTAGTAGCCTGGACTTAATGCATTCACGTCGCCGCCTGGGAGACCGGAGTCGTCGTGATGAAGACCGCTATTTATTCCTGGAAGCCATGCTTTCGGCGCGTCAGTCCCTGTGGTTAAGTTATCGCAGCAAGAGTCAGCAAAATGATGAGCCGCTCACCGCGTCTGTGGTGCTGGCCGAATTACTGGATTACATTCAGGCCAACTTCTCTATAGAGGGGCAAGATAAAAGTGATCTGTTTACCCAGCATCCGTTACAGGCTTTTAATACTCAGTACTTTAGCGAACACTCTCCCTTATTTAGTTATAACCAGAATTGGTTGGCGGTTCATGCCGATGGCGGTGAAACTAAACCTGTAAGCCAGCAGGTTGACATGGCAAGTGAGTCTGACACCTTAGGTGGTAGCGAAGTCTTGCTTGAAGACTTGGTTCAATTTTATCTGCATCCGGCCAAGTATTACCTGAATAAAATCTTGAAAGTGAATTTGTTTTTTGAAAGCGAAGTACAGGATGATGACGAACCCTTCGAGCTGGATTTTTTACAGCAGTACCAAGTAAAGCAAAATGTCATTAAGCGCTTTTTGGATGATGGCCTGCAAGAAAACAGTGATCACCACTTTACCGAAGGCCTAGATGCCTATGGTGAAATTGGTGAGCGCCAGTGGTTGAAACTTAAATCCTCGTTGGACCCAGTTCTGGAGTATTGCCAACAATATATGCAGGACAAGATTGCGGCACCAATGGAAATAAACCTGCACTTTAACTCCTTAAACGTACAGTTAATGGGCTGGCAAAAAGAAATTTACGGGGACAATATGGTGAAGGTGGTACCCAGTAAATTAAAGGCCAAGAGTATCGTCTCTGCCGTAATTGAACATGCGGCCTTGTGCGCAATGGGCCGCAGGGGAATGTGTTTGGTTATTTGTCAGGACTATCTATTAACCCTGAAAGCCATGGATAAAACTCAGGCCAAACAGTATTTACAAGACTTGTTGCATCATTTTCAGCAGGGGCAAACAACGCCATTGGCTATGTTGCCACAAACCGCCTGGCAGTTGCAGAATCCGCTACATGTGAAAGAAAAAAACGGCGAGCTCATCGACAAGCGCCTAAGCGAGGCACAAAAAAGTTTTTATGGTTTAAGCGGCCCCTTTGGTCAGCCCGGTGAACGAGAAGACTTGCACGTACGGCGCTGTTTTAACGAACTGGACGACATCCCCCAAGTGACGCAAGACCTAGCCACGACTTTTTATGGCCCCTGGCTGGAACAAGAGTTACTGACGGTGACGGCATTATGAAGACACAAGAATTAATCGTTGAAACGGTTCCACTTAAGGGTGTGCGCCTAATTGAAGCCAGCGCCGGTACCGGTAAAACCTATACCATTACTAGCCTGTATGTACGCCTGGTATTGGGGCATGAATGCACGCCCTTAAGCCCTGAGAAAATTTTGGTGGTGACCTTTACCCGTGCCGCCACCGAAGAATTACGTGACCGAATTCGTAAACGCCTAAAACAAGCACTGGAGGCTCTGGAAAGTGACGTTTCACAGGATAGTCTAATTGAATCCATAGTGGACCAGATAGGTGATATTCCCCAAGCCAAGCAACGTCTTAAAGATGCCATGCAAATCATGGACATGGCGGCAATTTATACAATTCACGGTTTTGCACAACGACTGCTTAGGCAAAATGCCATGGAGTCCAGTGTTAGCGATGACTTCGAATTGTCATTGGATGAAGCCCAGCTAGTGCAGCAGGCGGTAAGGGATGTGTGGCGCAGCCATGTATACCCTGTGCAAGGTAAAAAACTTAATCTGATATTGCAAAACTGGCAGACCCCTGACGAATTACAAAAGCAGCTGGTCTCACTACTGCACAAGGATGTGGACTTTCATCTCGGGCCTGCCGCGCCAAATTATGAAAAAGCCACCGATACCTTTGAACACGCCCACGAGAAACTGTCAAAAAAATGGATAACGGGCGGTGCCGGTTTTATAGACAGCATTGCACAGAACCCAAAATCCAGTGGCACCTTTACCCGCTACCTGGATGGCCGAGAGGCGACCATTAATAAACTGCTTAGCCAGTCAAATAATATCAATGCTAAGGATGCAAAGACCTTTTCTTATTTTACGCTGGAAGGTTTAAAAAAGTCGGTGAAAAAAGGCGGTATCCCTTGTGACCATGAATTAGTCGATGCTTTTAGTGACTGGTGGGACAGCTATCAACTACTGGAAGAGAGTCGCACCTATGCCAGCAATGAATTGATGATTTTGTTATTGGAAAAAACCCGGTTACGCCTTAAACAGTTAAAGGCCAGCCAGGGAATTTTAGCCCCCGATGATTTGTTGGCCTTGCTAAATGATGCCATTGAAGGGGAAACCGGCGGCCAGTTGCTGGAGCAAATTAGAAGCCAGTACCCGGTGGCCATGGTGGATGAATTTCAAGATACCGATGCCTTGCAATACCGAGTATTTCAGGCCATTTACCAGGGCAAAGACGCCCATGAAAACCTGGCCATGTTCATGATAGGGGACCCCAAGCAGGCCATCTATAAGTTTCGCGGCGCCGATATATTTACCTATATACAGGCCAAAAAAGCGGTGCACGGGGCCTATAGCTTGGATACTAACTATCGCTCCACCCAGAACATGGTGTCGGCGGTAAACGGATTTTTTACCCGCCATGGTCGCCCCTTTATTTATGACAACGACATCCCGTTTGTAGAGGTGAAAGCCAAGGGCGATGCGGCGACGCTTAATATCAATCAGCAACTAGAGCCGGCCCTAAGCTGGGTGTTTAGTGACGGGCTGGGAAAAACCCGCAAGCAAGACATAGGTGATGAGTGCAGTGAGGGCACGGCGCAACAAATTTGTGAGCTGCTTAATTTATCGCAAGCAGGTGAAGCTACGCTTACTGATAAAGAGTCAGCACAGCGACCCTTGTTAGCCAAAGATATGGCGGTACTGGTGCGCAGTGCCAGGCAAGCCAAATGGATTAAAAATGCGCTCAGTAAACGGGGCGTTGGCAGTGTGTATGTGGGCCGGGAGAGTATTTTCCAATCGGACCAGGCCTTGGCCATGTATTCATTGTTGCAAGCCATTCACATGTTAAGTGAGGCGCAATTTAGAAACGCCATTGCCCATCCTGTGTGGTGTGTGTCCTTGCAAACATTACAACAATTTATGCAAGGGGAGACCTTGTGGGAGGAACAGTTAGAGCAGCTGTATAGCTCGCGGGAGCTGTGGCAAAAAAAGGGTGTCATGGCCATGTTCATGAATTGGCTGCACGTGCGCAACCTTCCTTCTACCTGGCTAGACAATGAACATATAGAGGGTGAACGCTGCCTTACCAATTTTTTACACTTGGCCGAATTGCTGCAAGATGCCAGTACTCAGGTACAGGGCATGCAGGGTTTAATAAGTTGGCTGAGCCACAAGATTAGCATTAACCTGGGTCAAGAGGACCAGCAAATGTTGCGCCTGGAAAGTGATGCCAACCTAGTGCAAATTGTCACCATTCATAAATC
>MAAD01000282.1 GCA_002162985.1 Bermanella sp. 47_1433_sub80_T6
CATGGCGTTGGCCACTTCCTGAGCACTCATGCGATTCATGACCCAGCTTTGCAGCTCGTCACTTAAATTCTGTAACACTTCCCCTTCGTTGTCGTCGTCGATTAAGCCCCACAGCAGGTTACGTTCTTTGGGGGGGGAGGACTCCAGCAGGTGGGCAACATCGGCCGCTTGCAGGTCATTGTTAAGAATTCGACGCACTTGGGCAAGGGCGCCACTTTCCAGTGCCGCTCCTAGGTGTTTAAGCTTTTTTGATTGATGTTCGCCCCTAGACATAACCTATCCTTTTTTCAGGGGCGCAATTGTAGCGCCAAAGGCAGAAACAGGCTATTAAAGTGTAGTTGAAGGAGCTATCTTATTCTTCTTCTTCGAAGCGATCGTCAATTAAATCCAGTACCGCCTGCATGGCGGCGCTTTCATCCTGGCCATGGGCTTTAATGGTAAGTGTACAACCCTGACTAGCGGCCAGCATCATTACCGACATGATGCTTTTGCCATCTACTTCCTTGCCATTAAAGGCAATCTTAATCTTACTGGAGTAGGCGCTGGTGGTGGACACCAGCTTGGCGGCGGCTCTTGCGTGCAAACCCAGTTTATTTATTATTGTGGCGGAGTTTTCAAGCATTTGGATATTTTTGATAAAAGATGAATACCTACCTTAGCGGTAGCGAGTCTCCCTGTCTAGGCGCTGGCGCAGGAAACCCTCTGGTCAATTATTTGCAGTGTGTGAGGCTGTCTTTGTGTATTTGGCTAGGCCGGTTTGGATAACTAAAAAGTATTAGCGGTTCAATTCACGGTGGCGCAGTTGCACATTGCCGTAGCTTTGCTGATAGTGAGCAAACAGCCGTTCGGCCATGTACACACTACGATGTTGGCCGCCGGTGCAGCCGATGCTCACCGTCATATAGGTGCGATTGTTTTGCTGAAATTGTGGCAACCAGGTTTGCAAAAACTTGGAGATATCAGCAAACATGGCGTTAACTGTGTCTTCCTTACCTAAAAAATCCACGATCACGCCGTCCTGGCCGGTAAATTGGCGAAGCATAGGGTCCCAATAAGGGTTAGGCAGGCAGCGCACATCAAATACCAGGTCGCTGTCTTTGGGGATACCGTGTTTAAAACCAAACGATTCAAACAGTAGTGACATCTCTTCACCCTGTTTTTGCACCACGCGTTTTTTGATGATGCTGCGTAACTGGTGCATGGATAAATGGGTGGTATCCACATTTAAGTCGGCCATTTCCTTAATATGTTGCAGTAAGTCACCCTCTATTTTAATGGCTTCCAGCAGGGGTGTATCTGGGCCTGTAAGTGGGTGTTTACGACGGGTAGCACTAAAACGGGTGAGCAGGGTATCGGTATGGGCATCCAGGTAGATGATCTCCACCTTACTTTGAATGCCTTCAAGCTGCTGAATAATTTGCGCGAAATTAGCTAGGTCGGTGGGAATGTTGCGGGCGTCAATGCTCACTGCCACATCCTGAATGGCTTGTTTTCCCTGTTGAATTTTTGTGCTGAGGCTGGGCAATAGGGCAACCGGCAGGTTGTCGATGCAATAGAACCCCAGGTCTTCCAGTACATTTAACGCGGTACTTTTTCCCGAACCGCTACGTCCACTAATAATTACCAGTTTCATAATATCCCTTTAATCTATGGCAATGTACTTTGAACTACTAAGTATGGATTAATGCGTGATGGCCAATTGATACAGCTCGTCGCTATCGTTGGCCTGACGCAGGCTGTCCCTGAAAGATTGCTGGCTAAATTTTTGCGCTAACATGCTTAGGGTTTGCAGGTGTTGCTCGGTGGCCTCGGTGGGCACCAGTAAGACGAATACTATGTCCACAGGTACGCGGTCAATGGCATCAAAATCGATGGGGTTTTCCAATACAAACAAGGCCCCCAGGGTATCTTCACACTCACTTAAGCGGCTGTGAGGGATGGCAATGCCTTCACCTATGCCGGTGCTGCCAAGCTTTTCTCGAGCAATTAGGTGTTCGTAAAGGTCATCCGCCTGAGCATCGGGGATTTTGTCGGCTAAGAAATTAGCCACATACTCTATTACGCGTTTTTTGCTGCTGCATTGCGCACCCAGTTGGGTGCGCTCCAGAGTTAATATTTCAGAAATGCTGGGTGTCATATGGGCTTAATGAGTGTTTCAGTGGCGATGATTATTCATCTTTTCTTTATGTTTAAGCAATTGACGGTCAAGCTTATCGGTTAAGCCGTCTATGGCCGCGTACATGTTCTCATCGTCTGCATTGGCGTGTAATTCGGCACCGGATGCATGGATGGTCGCTTCTGCTTTTTGCATGAGCTTTTCAACGGTTAATGTTACCTGCACATTGGTTATGTACTCAAAATGTCGCTCCAGTTTGTTCACTTTAGACTGTACATAGTCCTTCAGGGCTTGAGTTACTTCAACATGGTGGCCGCTGATATTAATTTGCATAGATGGCTCCTACTGTCGGCACCCCCGAATTAGGGTGCGTTAATGTGCTGGTAACCTAAGTATAGGCTACCGGCGAAAACCGGTGTGACATACGTCAATCTATTATCAAATCGTACTAATTAACCTATTCCAATCTCTTACGCTCATTGGAAGGCGGAATGTGCATGGCTTCACGGTATTTTGCCACCGTTCTGCGCGCAACTTTAATGCCTTCTTCTTCTAATAGAGCTGCTATTTTACTGTCGCTTAAGGGTTTTTTAGCGCTTTCCACGGCGATCATTTTCTTGATCATGGCACGAATGGCGGTGGAAGAACATTCGCCACCGCTGGTGGTACTTACATGACTGGAGAAAAAATACTTTAACTCAAAAATGCCCCTGGGAGTATGCATGTATTTTTGAGTGGTGACCCTGGAAATGGTGGATTCATGCATGCCTACCGCCTCGGCAATGTCGTGCAACACTAGGGGTTTCATGGCTTCATCACCCTGGTCCAGAAACTCGTGTTGGTATTCAACAATCTCTCGGGCTACTTTCAGCAGGGTATCGTTACGGCTTTGCAGGCTTTTCAAGAACCAGCGTGCTTCTTGCAAGTGATCTTTAATAAAGGTGTTGTCGGCACTGGTGTCGGCCCGTTTAACCATAGAAGCATAGTGGTCATTGATGCGCAATTTGGGTGCAATATCCGGGTTGAGCTCCACTCGCCACTCGTCTTTTATTTTACGTACCATGACATCCGGAATGACGTATTCACTGGCTTGAGGGGCGATTTGGGAGCCCGGGCGTGGGTTCAGCTCCTGAATACCGCGAATAACCAACTTAAGCTCTTCTTCTTTTACCTTGAGCTTGCGCATGAGGGACGCATAATCTTTAGAGCCCAGTAGCTCCAAGTGATTGTCTATGAGCTTTTTGGCCAGCTCTAACCAGGGTGTATCTTCGTCCAGGTGAGAAAGTTGTACCGACAGGCATTCTTGCAAATCACGGGTACAGACGCCGCTGGGTTCAAATTGCTGTACACGGCGTAATACGGCCTGAATTTCATCCATCTCAATATCCAGAGCCGGATCCAGGCTTTCTAATATGTCTTCCAGGGTGACCTTGAGGTAACCGTCGCTGTCTACCCCTTCCAGAATGTTGATGGCAATCAGGTGGT
The DNA here is from genome assembly GCA_002162985.1 of Bermanella sp. 47_1433_sub80_T6. GTDB lineage: Bacteria > Pseudomonadota > Gammaproteobacteria > Pseudomonadales > Oceanobacteraceae > Bermanella. The sequence continues at coordinate 3,602 of MAAD01000282.1, forward strand.
CGTTAGCCGACATTGGGGTCAGGTTTAACTGCCACAATAAATGATCTTGTAGATCATCTGTGGTGCCATTACGGGAGTCCATGTCAAAATCTTCACCAGAACCTGATTGCCCAGTGCTGGTGGAAGCAGGTGCTGCTGAGGCTTGCCAGGTATCGTCCCACTCGCTGTCGGTAGGCAGGTCGTCGGGAATGGTTTCGCTCCATTCGCTGTCGGCCACGGCTTCGTTTTCGGAGTGAGTGTCTTCTTTGGGGGCGGCTTCGTTTACAGGGTTTTCGCTAAGAGGGCTTTCACTAACCGGGGACTCGTTGTCGTTTTGATCTTTTTTGTCGCCATCACTGGCTTCAAATTCTTCTTCCACATCCAGCAAAGGGTTGGAGTCCAACATGCCTTGAATTTCTTGCTGCAGGTCGAGAGTAGAAAGCTGTAGCAGGCGAATGGCTTGTTGCAGCTGAGGCGTCATGGTCAGCTGCTGACCCATTCTTAGTTGTAGCGAGGCTTTCATATATAGCTATTTGATCCTGTTACAAACTCAATAAAACTAAAGCACAAATCATGAAATATTACTGAGAACACGTAAACTTT
>MAAD01000159.1 GCA_002162985.1 Bermanella sp. 47_1433_sub80_T6
AGTGTTATTTGATAATGTCGAACGGATTGCACCGCCTGCACTCGCTTTCATGTATACACTCTCCGCAACCGTAACTATCTATAATTATTCTAATTTGCTTGAATCTGTCTGCCACCAACTGGTAGCGAATATTCACTATACAGTAATATCCATATAGTGCTCACCTTTTGCCAAGACCTTCGATCTGTCGGCCTCCAGCGAATATTGCTAAACAGCGATATCCATATAGTGTTCATCTTTTGCCAATGCGTCAAAACTAAACACCGGCCACTGTTCACCATCACGCTGATACACACCGGAAATGAACGGCAGGGTTTTCTCTGGAATACCCGAGGAAGTTACTTCCTGCCTCGAATCCACCGGAAAGTGCTGCATGCCTAATACCGCATCCACCACCAAACCATTTAACAAATCACCTTTTTCGATGATCAGTGTTCTTTGTGTGCGCAAGGACGTTGCGCGTCCACCAAAAAACGAAGCCAAATCCATTATGGGCACCAAACGGCCACGAACATTAGCTACGCCTTGCACCCAGTGCTTAACACCGGGTACTTGGGTTAACTTTGGCGAGGTTAATATCTCGCCAATATCTGACATAGGCGCCACATAGCGCTTACCTGCCAGAATAAATCCCACGCCACGCCAATACTCAACCGCCTCGGAGGGAGACGGCAAATCTGCCGCATGAGAGCGACAGCGTTGAGCAATATTTTGCAGCAGCGCAAATGGATTCATTATTAAGCCTCGTCAATGACGCTCTGAATGGTTTGTGCCAACTGATCTTCAGTAACCGGCTTCACTAGGTAACCTTTTGCACCCTGACGTTGACCCCAAACTTTATCGGTTTCCTGATCTTTGGTGGTCACAATAATCACTGGAATGTGAGCCGTTTTGGCATCCTTGGTTAGCTGGCGAGTAGCCTGAAAACCGTTTAGGCCTGGCATTACGATATCCATCAATACCACGTCAGGTAATTCTTCACGCGCCAAGGCCACACCATCAGCACCGTTTTCAGCTTCCAGCACTTCAAAACCCTTGGCTTCAAGCATGGATTTTAAGGTGAAAGTTTCGGTAGGTGAGTCATCTACAATTAACACGCGCGCCATAAAAAAACCTCAGTTCAAATTCAATATTATAAATAATTGTTCATTTTCAGAGCACATCCATCACACATCGCTTTTAATTACAGCGACCCATGGCTCCTGATAATCCATCCCTGAAACAGGTTTGATTAAACCTGACATGAATCCAGTTAATTCACGTGATGACTTATAATCGCTTACAAGCAATCCGCTAAACACGGGTTAACCCCCTGTTTGCAGTTGCTTATTTCACGTGCTGACGTATGGCGCCAAGCAACTCATCTTTACTAAAAGGTTTAGTCAAATACTGATCCGAACCTACAATCCGCCCCTTGGCTTTATCAAATAAACCATCCTTACTGGACAGCATCACCACGGGCGTATCTTTAAAATTACTATTATTTTTTATGAGCGCACAGGTTTGGTAACCATCTAAACGCGGCATCATAATATCCACAAATATAATCTGCGGATGGTTATCGGCTATCTTAGCCAACGCATCAAAACCATCGGTTGCTGTGATGACATTGCAGCCCACTTTTTTCAGCAGTGTCTCAGCGGTGCGGCGAATGGTTTTACTATCATCAATCACCATTACTTTTATATTTTCGAAATTATCCGCCATAAATCTGCCTATTGCCGGTCGCCTATCTATTATATTGTCAGTGACAAACCTAACAGCCACATAGCAGCTCTTTTTATCATACTCATGCACTGCATTCTATAGGCATTTGGGCCGAATCGGTCATAACGCTCGTTTTTAATAATTTGCACGGTACAATAGCAACTATTATTAGACAATTGTTACGTTTACAAAAGGCCATACAGCATGAGCTTGAAAGTTGCCGTTATCATGGACCCAATTGAAGGCATTGCCTTTAAAAAGGACACCACATTAGCATTGTTAGACGCCGCCCAGCGCAAGGGCTGGCAGCTGTTTTATCTGGAACAGGCTGACCTTTCCCTGGAAAACGGACGCGCCTTTGGTCGTATGGCACCGCTTACCGTAAAGATGGACCCTGATAACTGGTTTGAGCGTGGCGAGGCTGCCTGGTCACCTCTGTCCGACATGGATGTGGTACTGATGCGTAAAGATCCGCCATTCGATAATCAGTATATCTATAGCACCTATATTTTGGAGCGAGCCGAACAAGAAGGCACACTCATCGTAAACAACCCGCGCAGCTTGCGTGATTGCAACGAAAAAATATTTGCCACCGAATTTCCACAATGCTGCCCCGAGGTTTTGGTGACTCAGGATGCCAAGCGCTTAAAAGCATTTCACCAGGAACATGGTGACGTAATCTTTAAACCTCTGGACGGCATGGGCGGCACTTCTATTTTCCGCCTCAAAGAAAACGACCCCAATGTAAGCGTCATCATCGAAACGCTTACCAAGTATGGTGCCGAAACCATCATGGCGCAGAAGTACATTCCCGAAATCAAGCAGGGAGACAAACGCATCTTAATGATCGACGGCGTGGCGGTCTCTCACTCCCTGGCACGCATACCTGCCAAGGGCGAAACTCGTGGCAACATTGCCGCCGGCGGCACGGGCGTTACCCAAGCGTTAAGTGAACGGGATTTGTGGATCGCCAATCAGGTAGGCCCTACTCTAAAAGAGAAAGGTTTAATCTTTGTGGGTCTGGACGTGATTGGAGACTATCTAACCGAGATTAACGTCACCAGCCCCACCTGCGTGCGCGAGATCAGCCGCGATAGCAATCAGGACATTGCCATGATGCTCATGGACGCCATCGAGAATCGTCTGGAAAAGCGAGCATAAAGGCCACTTTAAGCCTGTTTGAGGCAAGGGCGATTCAATACAATGGCATAGCCTTTGCCCCCACTATCAGGCAAAATTGCAATGAGTGAGATGCATATTATTAGAGCATTCAGAGTGAGCGTTAAAGCATGAGCCAGGCCGTTGCCGTAAATGATTATGATCGTTTTAGTTTTGCCATTTTTATGGCCGCCTTGGTGCACCTGCTCATTATTTTTGGCATTGGCTTTTCGTTACCGGAAAAGCAAAATAGCGCCACCACACTGGACGTGACCCTGGCCCAAAGCCACCAGCAAAAAGCCCCTGAAGAAGCCGACTTTTTAGCTCAATCCAATCAACTGGGCAGCGGCACATTGCAAGAACGCGCGCAAATGACCACCAACGAACAAGCCGACTATGCGGCGGAAGAAATTCAACATACCCAGCGATTACAGCAGATGGCCAGTGCTCCTCAAACCCGACCCCAAGACAGCCACAGCATCACCAGTACGCTGTCAGACCTGGAAGTTCACAGCCGCCAGCTGGATAAGTTACAAGCCCTTGAACTTCCTGACGGGCAAACCAAAAGCTTCTGGGAGCGCAGCCTGGCCATTGCCAGCCTGCAAGCCAAGCTCGACAATCAACAGCAAACCTTATCCAAGAAACCCCGTACCCGGCGTCTAACCGCCAGCTCTACCCGCCAAAGCACCGATGCGCTTTATATGAACCAATGGTTAAGAGAGATTGAAGCCATCGGTAACCTCAATTACCCCAGCGAAGCGAAACGCAAGAACATTAACGGCAGCCTGCGTTTAATGGTGGCGTTACGCGCCGACGGCACCATACATGAGTTGAAAGTGCTGGAATCTTCGGGCCATAAGGTACTGGATGATGCGGCCAAACATATAGTGCGTCAGGCCTCACCCTTCGCCCCGTTCTCGGAAGAGATGCGTAAAAAAACCGATGTGCTGGAGATTATTCGTACCTGGCAGTTCCGACAAACTCAATTTTCGACCAATATTTAATTATGGATAATACCAACAACTTCAAACACCATTTTTTACTGGCCATGCCCCAGCTCAATGACCCGTGGTTTTCACACAGTGTTTGTTATATTTGCGATCACGATGAACACGGTTCCATGGGACTAGTGATCAACAAGCCACTCAACATGGCCCTGGAAGATATCTTTTCTGAGTTGGACATCAGTGGTGACGGCATTCCAGCACAAGCGGTTTTGCAAGGGGGACCAGTGAGCCCCGAACAAGGCTTTGTACTGTATCAAGGGGCAGAGTCTG
>MAAD01000168.1 GCA_002162985.1 Bermanella sp. 47_1433_sub80_T6
AACGGCTGCCGGTTTAAAGCAAATCACTACCGATTTACAGTGCAAGGTGATGGATGAATGTGTGCAGCTGCACGGTGGATACGGTTACATGACCGAATACCCCATCGCGCGCGCCTGGGCCGATAGCCGAGTGCAGAAAATCTATGCAGGTACCAATGAAATCATGAAGGAAATTGTGGCCCGCGCCGAATTAGGCTAAGGGTTTACAGTTAATTAAAATGAAATGGCAGGCTGCTTTATCATAGCCTGCTATTTTTTTGTCTGCTAACCCCCCCTAACCCACATGGCGATTGTGATACACCACAGGACCCGCCAGCATAAACTCCACATCATCCCTTAACGCCAATACATGATCTTCGGCCACCTTCCATTGCGGGCCATCCACTATGGCCAAATAACGGTCACGGGCAAAGGGCAACAATTCACTTTTTACTAACATGGTTATGGCTAACAAGGGCCCCACCAGCTGAGCATTATCATCTTGTTGGGCGATATAATTTTTTTGCAGGGTTTGTAGACGGCCTTCTAAATCACTCACAAATGCCAGGTATTCTGATGTATCCATACATCTCTCCAACTCAATTTTAAGCGTCTAAATTGAGTGTAGAAGAGAATTTTTAATCTGTTGAGGCATTGGGATATGTCTTACAAAATTTGTTGGAAAATCAGCTATGGAAGTGAGGAGGCGCTTAAAGCGCCTCCTTATAGTGCAGGTTTAAAGCTAATTAGCCTTGGGCCAGCAACTCACGTAAATCAATAATGGCCGCATTGGCACGGGCGATGTAAGAGGCCATCACCAATGAATGATTCGCGGTCATGCCAAAACCATCACCATTGAGGATCATGGGTGCCCAGATGCTTTGCTGGGTGGCTTCCAGTTCCCGTACAATTTGCTTCACACTCACCAGCGCATTCTTCTTGTGCAACACATCGGCAAAGTCCACTTCCATGGCCTTTAAAAAATGCACAAGAGCCCAGGCGGTGCCACGGGCCTCATAAAATACATCGTCAATTTCCAGCCAGGGGGTTTTCACTTCAAACTCGTCTTCGTTTTCTGTGCTTTGCTGGGCGGCCGCATCGCCGGCTAAATCGATGTTGATGCGCTTTTGGCCCACACTGGCGCTGAGCCGTTGTGATAAAGAACCCAACCGAGTCTCCACATCTTTTAACCAGGTGCGTAAATTATCGCTGCGAGCGTAAAACTGCGACTGCCGGCTGTTAGTGTCGGCCAAGCGCAATATATAGGCATTCAGTTTGTCGATACCACGGCGATACTCTCCTTCGGTATCGGGCAAGGCCCACGAACTGTTGTCAAAATGAAACTGCGGTTCGGCGATGGCTAAATCCAGGTCTTCGGTACTCTGGCTCTGACTGCGGCTAAAATCCTTGCGCATGGCCCGGCTTAAATCACGCACTTGTACCAATACTCCAAACTCCCAGCGGGGAATATTGTCCAGCCACATCCCAGGCGGGAACACATCATTGCTCAGGTAGCCGCCACTTTTATCCAGTAAGGTTTGCGTCACCGTCATCAATGCCACTGTGGTGGTGTAACCCGTGGTCACTGTGGTGTTATTTTGCTCGGCATGTTGCGCCGCCACCTGGCTCACCAAGAAGGGCTCTGGCTCAGAACTCCATAAAATGCCAAGGATAACCGAGAGTAATAAATAAACCGCCAGGGTCGCCACCAGAATGCGCATTACCCAGCCCGCCTCTAAAAACCTTTCCAATTGTTCACTGCCCGATTTCATTTTTATACTCATGCTTAGTGGTGGGTATGTTCATTTTTTTCCATTTTTTGCGCCGCCATGATGGACATGACCGGCACCTCAAACGGGTATTGTGTTTTGTTATTATCCTGCAAAATCAGCTGGATGTGTCCACCCGGGCGCAATGGTTTGTTTAGCCCCATGATCATTATATGGTGGCCACCGCTTTTAAATTCAAACGATTGCCCTGCTTTTACATCAATAAAATGCACCTGTGACATGGACATGACCCCCAAGTCACTCATGGAATGCTGGTGAAATTCACTCTTGGTGGCGGCAGAGGTGCTGACAGAGGTGAGACGTATATCCTGTTTGCCGCTATTGTGAATGGTAAAAAATGCGGCGGTATTGCTAACACTAGGCGGCATGGCCCGCACTCTGGGGGACTCCAGGGTGAGTTCGGCTACGGCATTAAATGAACAAAATAAACTTAAACAAATGAGCAGATTGCGCATGATTGAGCTCCAAGCTTTCAATCTGCCCACTATACCAAATAGCCAGCGCTCCTTACAAAGCGTAATTAATTAAAGTAAAGCCGGTTTCTGCAAGCCATAACCCATGACCCCATCCACATCTAATTCCAGTAAAGCCATTTTTTCCAAATCGCTTTCCACTCCTTCGGCAAAACACAGGGTCTGCTGAGCATGAAAAACTTGCACCATACCCGCCACAAAAAAGGCGTTTTCCTTATGTTGATGAATTTCACGAATAAAGCGTCGTTCAATCTTGCCCTGATACAAGGGGAAGCGCGCCAGGAAGCCAAAGCTTTTGCCCGAGGTGCCAATGTGGTCAACACTTAAGCGCACCCCTTGTTGGGTGATATGACCTAGCCAGGTACGGGCACGATCGCTGCTGTGCACCAGAGTGTATTCACTAAACTCTATGATCAAAGCCTGTTTTTGTTCATTGGATAAAACCTGCTCAAGCCAGTGGCAAAAAACTTCGTCATTTAGACTCTTGCCCGACAGGTTTAATACCCAATCGCCACTATGGGGATGAAGATCAAAATGCGCCTGCCATTTCTCCACGATTAAACGGTCGAAGGCCGTGGCCAGGGCCAGTTTTTCAACCATGGGCCAAAATAGTCCGGCGGCCATGGAGGCCTCGCCCACACACATTAATCGACAATGTACCTCCTGCTGCAACATGTCCCCCTTAGGGTTAAACAACGGCTGACGGTACAACTCAATGCTGCCCTTAACCAAGGCCTCCTCAAGCTTTTGTCGCCAATGCTGCCAGTTAATAATGGTGTGTTCTTCCACTTCACCCACCAGCAGTCCCAGATGCTGAGTGCGGGCTCGCCCCAGTAGCAGGTCTAACTGGTGTTTTAGACTAGAGGGTGGCAACACTTCATGCACAGGTAACACCGCCATGCATAAATGCCCCTGATACTGCTGAACCAGGGATAAATGTAATAGGTTTTTCTCGATGGTTTTAATGCGCTGCAGATACTTGTCATCCAGCGGGTCTGGACTGAAAAGCCAAAATTCACCGCCGTTGGTGCGCGCCACACACACATGTTCGTGGCTTAATAAGGAGTCGTGAGTTAATTGCCAGCCAATTTGCGCCAACAATTCATCGGTTAAGCTCTTGCCTTGCTGGGTATTTAACTGACTGAGATTTTCCACATTCAGCAACGCCATCCAGCCGCGACTAAAGTTATCCTCTTTCATGTGGTCCAGTAAAAACCGCTCCCAGCCCTTGCGATTATTTAAACCGGTTAGGTGATCGTTAAAGTTATCCTGCTGCAATCGGGAAACGGTTTCCCCGTGGGCTACAAAACTCTGGTGCAAGCGGTCGCTTAAGGCATTCATGCTGTTCACCAAAGATTTAAGCTCCCGCGCCTTGGGCTGCTCGGTGATGTGCGAAAACTGATTATGAGCCAACTTGTCTACCAGGGTTAATACTTGCTTCAAGGGTTGCAGCTGCCAGTGTAATAACAGCCTTAAGCCGTACACCGCCACAAATAACATCAACCCAAACCAGGCAATTTCTGCCTGTACCAGGCGCCACAATTGCAGATACATGGCGCCTGGGTGCAACGTCACAGTGAGATAGCCCAGCTGTTGCCAACCCTGACTCACATGGGCGCGGGCGGCACCGGCGGAGAGTCTCATCCAGTTTTTAAACCACTTAGGCACATTAGGCGCCAGGTCTTGCTCGGCATCACGCACCACGGAGCGATCCGAATCCAGATAATCAAAACGAATTTGCGCAAAGTGGCCACGATCAAATACCACATCCACCATGGAGCGTAAGACGGCATCGTCTTCCAGCAAGGCACTGTGGCTCATGCTCAGGGCTAATGTGGTGGCGGTTTCATCGGCACGGGCTTTGAGTTGTTGTTCATAATTACTTTGCAACTGCAGCACATTGATGACCAGGTTGCCGCTCATGATCAGTAACATTAACAAGCCTATACACAGGGCTAGCTGTCGACGAATGCTCATATTGAATCCTGCCCTGAGGGTTTATTAATTTTTAATATTAGTGGTTTTAACATTTTTGCATGGCATCGCAAAACTTTAGTGGGCATTCAATAGCACCTGTAACCCCTGCTCTTCCATGCGCACCAGTAAATCCACCCACATGTTTAAGCGATTGGGGTCACCCATTTTAATGCTACTGCCACGCATACGCTCCAACCACATGCCCAAGCCATTGAAGCTGTAAACCGGCGCTAAATCGCGACGCCGGGAAGCAGGCATGATGGTGTGATTAATATTGTCCAGAATCAGTGGGTCGCTCCTGGGTTTGGCGTAATATGCCAACACCATATGGGCCTGATTCAATTTGAGGGCTTTCACGTAGGTAATGCGTAATTTTTTTTGATCGACCCCCAGGTGGATGAGTGAGAAGTATTTGGCAATCACATAGTCTTCACAGTCCCCCCCTTCGCTGGCTAGGGTCTCAAGGGGAGTGGCCCAGTAATCTTCTTTTTGCCAATGTTTTTTATCACTGACGAAGGTAATCTGTTGATTAAAGTAATGATTAACCTGTCTGAGTTTGTCCAGTTCCTTGGCTTGTTTGGACTCCCCCAGTAATTCTCCCCAACTGCGTAATTTTTTGTCGATGGCCGCCCCGTAAGTTTTTTGCGCACTGGCCAGTAGCTTGGGGGTGATGAGTTTGCTGCCCCCTTGTGCCATCACCAGGCAAATCATCAACAGCATCACCAATGGCATGCTCAAGACACGCAGGGGCACACGGGAGCATCCTTGATTGGCCATTCATCCATTCCAAACGTCACTTACCTAATAAAGGCTAGTCGGTCTTGAGGCATTTAATAGTTTAGATGGCAAACACTTGCCCGAATCCTTGCTAGAGTAAATAGAGGCACCCAATCGCACCCTATCCAAGACGGTCCCATGAGCCACACAGAAAAAGAACGGCCCACAGATGCTTTAAGGCGTCACTTTGCCAATCGGGTGACCAACCAGGTGCGGGTGATATTAAATCGCTGGCGCATCATGCATGAACATCCCCTCACCCCGGAAAACGTCGAAGAATTACGCCATGAAACAGACAACCTGATTCGGCGGGCGCAACGTTTTGGTGAAAAAAGGTTACTGGATTTAGCCCACGACATAGAAGACCAATTAATTGTCATCCAGCAGCCTGAACTACTTAACGATAAGGCCAGCCTTAGAAAGCTCCATGCCAGCATCTACCAGCTGGGTCAGAATTCCCTGCGCCGCAATGACAGTGACCACAATGTTGATCACCATATTCCCAATAAAAAGCCGGTTTTTTTGGCGGTGAATAGCGATATGGCCAACAAGCTCACCGAACAATTGAACCACTTTGATATCAACAGCCAGGTGGTACAAAACAGTGAACACTTCAAACAGCTAAGCCAGCAATATGAAGCCAGTGCCTTCATTGTGGATATTCACTTTCAAGGAAATGACCAGGGCATCAACCTTTTACAATCCTGGAGCCAGCAAAAAAACGACACAGAAAATCAAAGTGACACTCGCGGAGCCATGATATTTCTCACCAATGAACATAGCGCGTCTTTGCAGCAACGACTGGCCGCCTGTCGCGCCGGCGGTGAACGTTTTTTTGTACGCCCGGCGGTACCGCAGTTAATTCGCTCCGTAGAGAAATACTATTCCGCCACGCCGTTTGAGCCTTACAAGGTTTTAATCATGGATGATTCCCGCAGTCAGGCCATGTTTTGCGAAAAAGCCTTAACCCAGGCGGGCATGATTACCCATGTGGTCACCGACCCCATGAATATTTTACATGCCATGGAAGACTTTGAACCCGAGATCATCGTCATGGACATGTACATGCCTGGCTGCACCGGCACTGAACTGGCTGCGGTAATTCGCCAACAGGCACAATACCTGCGCCTGCCCATTATATTTTTATCCGCCGAAGACGATAAAGACATTCAATTAAAAGCCATGAGCCAGGGAGGGGACGACTTTTTAACCAAACCCATCGACCCAGCGCACCTGGCCACCACCGTGCAAAATCGCGGGCAACGGGCCAGAGTTTTAAATAACCTGATTGTACGGGACAGCCTCACCGGTTTATTTAATCACACCCATATTCTGGATCGTTTGCAGCAGGCCTGTCGCCGCGCCAAAGAGAATAAGAGCCAAGTATGTTTTGCCATGGTGGACATAGATTTTTTTAAAAAGGTGAACGACAACTATGGTCACCCAGTGGGGGATAAAGTGATCTCGGCCCTGTCTTTATTTTTAAAACAAAGATTGCGCAAGACCGACAGCATTGGCCGCTACGGAGGCGAAGAATTTGCGGTGATTCTGCCCGATACCAAGGGAGAAGATGCGCTGCACGTGATGAATGATATTCGCGAAGTATTTAGCCAGCTGGAACACAGCGCTGGCGATACCGAGTTTAAGGTAAGTTTTTCTTGCGGGGTGTGCAGCTTCACCGGCGATAATAGCGATAACATCGTCGAACAAGCCGATGAAGCCCTGTACGAAGCCAAACGGCAAGGGCGTAATAATGTGCAGCTATTTCTACCCGACTCATAATTTAGTGAGCCCAAAAACCTATGAAGAATAGGTGCGCTAGACAGTGGTAAGTGCTTTAGGCACACTTACATCTTCTCATCATTAACCTAAGTGCAGATTATGGCTTCCATTCTTGTGTTACATGGCCCCAATTTAAATTTATTGGGCACCCGCGAGCCCGATATTTATGGTGCCGATACTCTGGATGATGTGCATAAAAATTTAGTGGCCATCGCACAACCGCAAGGCCATCACCTGTTGTCGTTTCAAAGCAATGCCGAATACGAAATTATCGAACGCATTCATGAGGCTCGTGGTGAAGACATAGACTTTATTATTATCAACCCGGCTGCGTTCACGCACACCAGTGTGGCCATTCGCGATGCCATACTAGGGGTAAACATTCCTTTCATTGAGGTGCATATCTCTAACGTGCATGCCCGTGAAGCGTTTCGCGGTCACAGTTATTTCAGTGATGTGGCGGTGGGTGTCATCTGTGGCTTGGGGGTACAAGGTTACGAGTTCGCCCTAATGGCGGCCCTTAAACAACTGGATAAATAACCCTAACGCCACGCACCCCCCATCAACTATAGCCTTGGGCCACAGCCGGGGCTGGATTCCCAGGCCCATAATGGCTATTATGGCGTCCTTAAAATTGCCACTAACAAGCAAAGTAGTCATGTCCTGGATTCAAGCCATATTAGAAGTAAGCGCCACCCAAACCTCAGAATTGGAAGACCTGCTGATGGCCATAGGTGCCCAAGCGGTCACCATGCGTGATGGCGCCGACCAACCCATATACGAACCCAAGTTAGGCACTACCCCCCTGTGGGACAAGGTCACCCTGGTGGCGTTATTTGATGCCGAGCAGCCGCTGGGTGAACAGATGCAGCAATTAGCCGAGCTATACAAGAACGAAACCCAGCAGGATTTCCCCCCCTATAAAATAGAGTTAGTGGAAGACAAAGACTGGGTGCGCGAATGGATGGACACTTTTGAGCCCATGCAGTTTGGCCAACGCCTGTGGATTTGCCCTAGCTGGCGCGAGCCTAAAGATGCAGAAGCTGTAAATTTAAAACTGGACCCGGGTTTGGCGTTTGGCACCGGCACCCATGCCACCACCGCACTTTGTTTGCGCTGGCTGGATCAATTTGAGCTCACCGATAAACGCATCGTGGATTTCGGTTGTGGCAGCGGCATACTGGGCATTGCAGCCTTATTACTGGGCGCCAAGCACATGGTGGGCATCGACATCGACCCACAAGCCATATTAGCCAGTGGTGAAAATGCGCAACGCAACAATATTAAAGAGCAGGATATTGAACTGTATTTACCCGAAGATGCCCCGGCCACTCAGGTAGAAGTGGTGCTGGCCAATATTTTGGCAGGCCCTCTGGTTGAACTAAAAGACGCGATTCTGTCTTACTTATTGCCAGGCGGACACTTAGTGTTGTCAGGTATTTTGGCCAGCCAGGCTCAGGAAGTGGTGGATGCCTATGAAGGCCAGTGCGACATTTTAGGGGTAGATGAAGAAGATGGCTGGATACGTGTGACCGCACGCAGACATACCAGCTAGTCTGGCGGGATAATTAAAGGCCTGTAAACCGGCTATTTAGACCAAGCCCGTCACTATTTAACCAGCAAGTCATTGCTAATAACGGACATATACTAATAATAAAGACATGGAACAAATTCGCATAACTCAGTGCCCTAAATGTGATACTACATTTCGCATCACCCCCAGCCAATTAAAGGTGGCTAAAGGGGCGGTGCGTTGTGGTGCCTGCCTGCATGTGTTTCGCGCCAGTGATCATTTTCAAAAGATTTCCGAACCCACTGCCACCGTGCAAGATGATCGAACTCACGATTTGTTTAAGCAAACTTTGCCTAAACAAGCTCAGGTGGCAGACAATAAACCTGCGTCAGCAACCCCAAAAAGTACAGATAAAAAACCTGAGGGTGCCTTGGATCACGACCCGGTATTGGATGATCTATTTGCTACCAGCGATGATACTTTGGCCCAGGCCCATGACGAACTGGTCATCAACCAAGCTGATGATGACGAATTAATTCATGATGACTCCGAGACCTTTACCCAGGATATGCAAGGCTCAAGCAGTGAACACAACAAATCCACAGACGATCTAATGGATGACAATCCATTCAATGATGATAAAGACCCAGACTTAATCGACGATGAATTTGCCTTGATTGACGATGACCATGGCTTGATTGATGACAATCAAGGGCTCATCGACGACAGCGGTTACCTGGATGAGCAAACCAAGACTCCTGAATTGAATGAAGATTTTTTATCCCTGGATGATAAAAACTACGAAGACCCGTTTTTCAGCGACGGTGAAAAACTACACGACACCATAGAAAAAACCGATGACTCGGATGAGGCCTGGGCTCAAGCGTTGCTGGATGAAAGCGATGAACCGGAAAAGCCGCAGCCAAACAACGTTAAAAAACCTGCCCCTGCCCAGCAATCCATGGCCGCTACCCTAAATACAATTAAACCTTCTTTTAGCTACATCGAAGTGGATCCGCTGGATTTAAGCCTGCCGCAAAAAACCAGGAAGCGCCAAATGCTTATCTGGTTAACCGCCAGTTTATTGCTCGCGGTTTTGCTCATGGCGCAAAGTGCTTATTTTAATTTCAATCAATGGGCGCGCCAGGATAATTTGCGGCCGTTCTATCAAGTAGCTTGCCAGCATTTACAGTGCACCCTGCCGTCAAGCTATGACCTGGCCAGCATTCGCACCACAGCCAGCCCGCAGGTAAGCTCACATACTCGATTTAAAGAGGCTCTGGTAGTGGATGTATTGTTTATTAACGGCGCTCAATATCCGCAAGCCTTCCCGCAGCTATCACTCACCTTCAGTGATAAAAATGAAAAGGTGGTGGCCCACCGGGTATTCCACGCCCACGAATATTTAGCCGGTGAAGCGGCCGGCCTCACTATGATGCCGGTGCAGACCCCTATCCATATCGCCCTGGAAATTAGCGATCCCGGCCCCAGTGCCAATAATTATCAGGTGCGCTTTCTGCAACCCTAAAGAAGTCGGCCGGTATTAAAGGGCTAATTTTGTCCATCCCTGGCCTTGACATCCTGCCTAATTATTAAACAAGTAAATTAGTCTTAAAATAGCTCAAAAGTTAGCCCCACAAGTCTTTTACCATGGACAATTTGCGGGTATGATAGCCGCCCCTTAAAGAGCAAAAAACAACCAATACGTCACCCATGTTGCAAATCGGCCCGTACCAAATTCAAACCCCACTGGTACTTGCCCCCATGGCAGGCGTGACCGACCGCCCATTTAGGCAGTTGTGTCGACAATTGGGAGCAGGCTTAGTAGTGGGCGAGATGGTCACCAGCGATGTGAATTTATGGGACACCCGTAAATCTCAGACTCGCTTGGACCATACAGGAGAATCAGGCCCTATCTCGGTACAAATTGCCGGGGGAGATGCACAAATGATGGCCAATGCCGCCATCATGTGCGTGCGACACGGGGCACAAATCGTCGACATCAACATGGGGTGTCCGGCCAAGAAAGTCTGTAAAAAGGCAGCTGGCAGCGCTCTCATGAAAGACGAAATATTGGTAAAAGATATATTACAGGCGGTGGTGGCGGCCGTTGATGTACCAGTGACGCTTAAGATGCGTACCGGCTGGGACACCAACAATAAAAATGCCCCTACCATTGCCCAAATTGCCCAGGATGCAGGCATAAAAGCGCTGGCCATTCATGGTCGCACGCGTGCCTGTGCTTATAAAGGGGCAGTGGAATACGACACCATTAAAGCGGTAAAACAAATGGTGTCTATTCCGGTGATTGCCAACGGGGATATTCAAACGCCTCAGCAAGCTAAGGCGGTTTTAGAATACACCCAGGCAGATGGCATCATGTTGGGTAGGGCCGCTCAGGGCAGCCCGTGGATTTTTCGGGAAATAAATCATTACCTGAAAACTGGCGAGCTGATGGCGAGCCCAAACCTGCAAGAAGTGAAGCAAATATTGCTTGGCCACTTGCACGAGTTATACGAATTTTACGGCACATTTATGGGCCTGCGCATTGCGCGCAAACACGTGGGTTGGTATTTAAGTGCCCACGATACCAGTAGGGATGTGCGCAAGCAGTTTAATCAGCTGCTTACGCCAGAAGAACAAATAACACTCATCACACAATTTTTTGAACAACCGGGGAAGGAACAAGCGGCATGAGCATCCACGAAGCACCAGTGGTAAATAACCCTGTAGAGACAAGCAACACTACACAATTACCAGCAGAAAATACTCAAACTCTACGGGACAGCGTAGAAAAAGCTCTAGAAAGCTATTTTGCCCAGCTAGATGGCCAGCCCGTTACCGAAGTGTACGACATGGTATTGTCTGAAGTAGAAGCGCCCTTGTTAGAAGTGGTTATGCGCTACACTAAAGACAACCAAACCAAGGCCTCTGTGCTACTGGGTTTGAACCGCGGAACCTTGCGTAAGAAGCTTAAGCAATACGGCATGCTGTAGAGCAAGACTGATTCAAAACAACGCTGCTTCGGCAGCGTTTATTTTTTATACCCCTCAAAAACTGACCAACTGATCAATTATGACAATTACTCCTGTTCGTCGTGCCCTCATCAGTGTTTCTGATAAAACCGGCATCGTTGAGTTTGCGCAAGCCTTGGCTGCCAAAAATGTTGAAATTCTTTCCACCGGCGGCACCTACAAACTGCTGTGTGACAATAATGTCAACGCGGTTGAAGTATCGGATTACACCGGTTTTCCTGAAATGATGGATGGCCGTGTTAAAACTTTACACCCTAAAATCCACGGTGGTGTATTGGGCCGTCGCGGCCAGGACGATGCTGTGATGTTAAAGCACGGTATCAACCCAATTGATTTGGTTGTGGTAAACCTTTACCCGTTTGAAGCCACTACTAACAATCCGGATTGCACCTTGGCCGATGCCATCGAAAACATCGACATTGGTGGCCCGACTATGGTTCGCTCTGCGGCTAAAAACAATGCTCACGTGGGCATAGTGGTTAACGCCTCGGATTACCAAAATGTATTGAATGAATTGGACAGCCAAAACGGTTTAAGCGACAAGATTCGTTTTGACCTGGCCCTTAAGGCGTTTGAACATACAGCCGCTTACGATGGCATGATTGCTAACTACCTGGGTCGCATCGATCAGAGCGCCGAAGTATTAAGCACTGACAACAAGGCCGAGTTCCCTCGCACCTTTAATACTCAGTTCATCAAAGCACAAGACATGCGTTACGGTGAGAACCCTCATCAAAAAGCGGCGTTTTATGTATCAGATACACAAACTGAAGCCTGTATCGCCACGGCGAAACAACTGCAAGGCAAAGCGCTTTCCTTCAATAACGTAGCTGACACCGACGCCGCTCTTGAGTGTGTTAAATCTTTCACTAAACCTGCCTGTGTCATCGTGAAACACGCCAACCCTTGTGGTGTGGCCGTGAGCACCAATGGCATTAAAGAAGCCTACGATTTAGCATTTGCCACCGACACTGAATCTGCCTTTGGCGGCATCATCGCTTTTAACCGCGAACTAGACGCTGAAACAGCTACCGCTATCACCGAACGTCAATTTGTTGAAGTTATAATTGCACCGTCGGTAAGTGCCGAAGCCCAGAAAGTTGTCGCCGCTAAAAAGAACTTACGCCTACTAGAAACCGGCGAATTCGCCGACACCCGTGTTGAAGCGTTTGACTTTAAACGTGTAAATGGTGGTTTGTTAGTTCAAGACCGCGACAACGGCATGATTACGGTTGATGACTTAACGGTAGTGACCAAGCGTCAACCTACCGAACAAGAACTAAACGACTTAATCTTTGCCTGGAAAGTGGCCAAGTATGTTAAATCTAATGCCATTGTTTACGCAAAAGATCGCCAAACCATCGGCGTGGGCGCAGGCCAAATGAGCCGAGTTAACTCGGCTCGAATCGCTGCCATTAAAGCCGAACACGCTGGTCTTGAAGTGAAAGGGTCGGTTATGGCAAGTGATGCGTTTTTCCCATTCCGTGACGGTTTGGACAATGCTGCTAAAGTTGGTATTGCAGCGGTGATTCAACCGGGTGGCAGTATTCGCGATGAAGAAGTGATTGCCGCCGCCGACGAAGCGGGTATAGCCATGGTGTTCACCGGCATGCGCCATTTTAAACACTAGGTTATAAATTAGGCCTATTGGGAGGATATTTTATTCTCTAGCTTTGTTGTAGAACCTTTCGCTCTGCTCATGTGGTAAACCACACT
>MAAD01000110.1 GCA_002162985.1 Bermanella sp. 47_1433_sub80_T6
CGTGATGGACACACTGTAGACCAAGAGTCTTTCAACAGTGTTTACATGATGGCCGACTCCGGTGCTCGTGGTAGCCCGGCTCAGATTCGTCAGTTGGCGGGTATGCGTGGTTTGATGGCCAAGCCAGATGGCTCCATCATCGAAACGCCTATTACCGCGAACTTCCGTGAAGGTTTGTCAGTACTTCAGTACTTTACCTCTACTCACGGTGCTCGTAAGGGTCTAGCCGATACCGCACTTAAAACGGCAAACTCGGGTTACTTGACGCGTCGTTTGGTGGATGTTGCACAAGACGTGGTAGTAACCGAAGACGATTGTGGTACCAATGACGGTCTAAGCATGACGCCTCTAATAGAAGGCGGCGACGTGGTGGTACCTCTGGGTACTCGTATCCTGGGTCGTGTAATGGCATTGGATGTTATTAAGCCAGGCACAGCCGACGAAGTAGTGGTGCCAGCCGGTACCTTGATCGATGAAAAATGGATCGAGACTTTGGAAGCGGCCAGCGTTGATGAAGTAATCGCCCGTTCACCTATTACCTGTACCACTCAGTTTGGTATTTGTGCGGCCTGTTACGGACGTGATTTGGCCCGTGGTCACCTTATTAATAAGGGTGAGGCGGTTGGTGTTATCGCTGCACAGTCTATCGGTGAGCCAGGTACTCAGCTTACCATGCGTACCTTCCACATTGGTGGTGCGGCATCTCGTGCCACTGCGGTTGATAGCGTACAAGTTAAAAATTCAGGTACGGTTCGTCTTCACAACATGAAGACGGTAGAACGTGAAGACGGTGCCTTGGTACTGGTATCTCGTTCCAGTGCTATTGCCATTGCCGATGAGTTTGGTCGTGAACGCGAACTATACAAATTGCCATACGGTGCGGTTGTAACCTCGCACAATGGCACTAAGGTAGCGTCTGGCGACAAGATTGCATCTTGGGATCCGCACACACACCCAATCATCACCGAAGTAGGTGGTCGTATTGAGTTTGTAGGCCTCGAAGACGGCATCACTATTACTCGTAACACCGATGAATTAACTGGTTTGTCTACTATCCAGGTAATGGATCCGGCGGCACGTCCTTTGGCCGGTAAAGATATTCGTCCAATGGTTAAGTTGGTAAGTGCATCCGGTGACGATATTTTCTTCCCGGGTACTCAAACTCCGGCGCAATACCTGTTGCCAGCCAACGCGCTTGTTAACCATGAAGATGGTAGCGATGTGAAAGTGGGTGATGCTATCGCCCGTATTCCACAGGAAAGTGCAGGTAACAAGGATATCACCGGTGGTCTGCCACGAGTGGCCGACTTGTTTGAAGCACGTAAGCCTAAAGAGCCTGCCATTCTTGCTGAAATCAGCGGTGTGGTGAGCTTTGGTAAAGAAACCAAAGGCAAGAAACGCTTGGTGATTACGCCTAAAGATGGATCAGACGTTTATGAAGAGCTGATTCCAAAGTGGCGTAACATGAACATCTTTGAAGGTGAAGCGGTTGAAAAGGGTGAGGTTATCTCCGATGGCCCATTAAACCCTCATGATATCCTTCGTCTATTGGGTGTTAGCCAGTTGGCTGTGTACATCACCAACGAAGTACAAGAAGTTTACCGTCTGCAAGGCGTAGGCATCAACGATAAGCACATCGAGACCAT
This sequence comes from Bermanella sp. 47_1433_sub80_T6, assembly GCA_002162985.1. Lineage (GTDB taxonomy): Bacteria > Pseudomonadota > Gammaproteobacteria > Pseudomonadales > Oceanobacteraceae > Bermanella. Next base: position 1,647 of record MAAD01000110.1, read on the forward strand.
TATCCGTCAGATGTTGCGTAAGATTGAAATTCTCGATACCGCAGACAGTGAGTTTATCCAGGGCGACCAGGTTGAATTTACCGACTTCCGCATCAAGAATGCTCAACTTGTATCCGAAGACAAGTTTGCCGCGAAAGGCCAGCGCCAATTGCTGGGTATTACCAAGGCTTCCTTGTCTACCGAATCCTTCATCTCTGCCGCGTCGTTCCAGGAAACGACTCGAGTATTGACCGAAGGTGCGGTAACCGGCAAGCGAGATTACTTGCGCGGACTGAAAGAAAACGTAGTAGTAGGGCGTCTGATACCAGCCGGTACCGGTCTTACTTACCACAAAGAACGTAAGCAACAGCGTGAAGATGCAGTGAACGAGAAGCTTAAAGCCTCTCAACCTGCTTTGACCGTTAGTGCAGACGATGTTGAAGCGGCATTGACTGAAGCATTAAAAGACAACTTTTAATGTTTAAAGCCCTATTCCTCGAATAGGGCTTTCCAGAGTCTATATTGGTGTTAAAGCCAATACCCCAAGAAAGCTGTGCAATTATTGCACGGCTTTCTTGACTCTGGGCCAGTCAAAGCTTAGACTTCGGCCCCCGCGTCAGGTGCCCTTTGTACCTGACGTTTTTGTATTTATCCATTTGGAGTTTATTAATGGCAACGATTAACCAGTTGGTTCGTCAGCCTCGTAAGCGTCAAGTAGCGAAATCTGACGTACGTGCATTACAGGCTTGTCCTCAGCGTCGTGGAGTATGTACTCGTGTATATACTACTACGCCTAAGAAGCCTAACTCTGCATTACGTAAAGTATGTCGTGTACGCTTGACCAACGGCTTTGAAGTGTCTTCCTACATTGGTGGTGAAGGTCACAACTTACAAGAGCACAGTGTTGTTCTAATTCGCGGCGGTCGTGTTAAAGATTTGCCTGGTGTGCGTTATCACACCGTACGTGGTGCATTAGATTGCGCTGGCGTAAGCGATCGTAGAAAAGCACGTTCTAAATATGGTGCCAAGCGTCCTAAGTAAACCTTATTAATTTAAGTGCTATTTAGGTTGTTAACACAGAAAACAAGATAAGAGTAAGGCTGGGCCCGCACATGTTGTGTGAGTGTTCAGGTACTCCTGAAAAGAGGCTTATCAGATGCCAAGAAGACGCGTCGTAGCTAAACGTGAGATTTTGCCAGATCCAAAATTCGGCAACTTAACGTTAGCGAAATTCATGAATATGGTCATGGAAAGTGGTAAAAAATCAATCGCCGAGAAAATTGTATACGGTGCATTGGATAAAATGGTTGAGCGTAACAAAGACGCCGACCCAGTTGAAACCTTCGAGAAGGCTCTAGAAGCCGTTCAGCCTATGGTTGAAGTTAAGTCTCGTCGTGTTGGTGGTGCTACTTACCAGGTTCCTGTTGAAGTACGCCCAGCCCGTCGTGTTGCTCTAGCAATGCGTTGGATCGTAGAAGCAGCTCGTAAGCGTGGTGAAAAATCCATGGGTTTACGTCTAGCTGGTGAATTATCAGATGCCGCCGAAGGCAAAGGTAACGCGATCAAGAAACGTGAAGACGTGCACCGTATGGCTGAAGCCAACAAAGCATTCTCTCACTACCGTTTCTAAGCGATTAAGGAAGAATAAGTGGCACGTACTACCCCAATTGAACGCTACCGCAACATTGGTATCGTGGCTCACGTGGATGCGGGTAAAACCACCACCACTGAGCGTGTACTGTTTTATACCGGTTTATCTCATAAGATCGGTGAAGTGCATGATGGTGCGGCCACCATGGACTGGATGGAGCAAGAGCAGGAGCGTGGTATAACCATCACGTCTGCTGCTACTACCTGCTTCTGGTCCGGCATGAGCAAGCAATTCGATAACCACCGCGTAAATATCATCGATACTCCAGGGCACGTGGACTTCACTATTGAAGTTGAACGTTCTTTGCGTGTTCTTGATGGTGCTGTGGTGGTGCTTTGCGGCTCCTCTGGTGTTCAACCTCAAACCGAAACCGTTTGGCGACAAGCGAACAAATACGAAGTGCCACGCATGGTCTTCGTCAATAAAATGGACCGTACCGGTGCTGACTTCTTTATGGTGGTTGACCAGCTTAAAGAGCGTTTGGGTGCGAATGCGGTTCCTATTCAAATTAACATTGGCGCTGAAGACGACTTCAAAGGCGTAGTAGACCTCATTAAGATGAAGGCTATTATGTGGAATGAAGCAGATCAGGGTATGACCTTCACCTATGAAGACATTCCTAGCGATCTAGTCGACACCGCCAATGAATGGCGCGAAAATTTGCTAGATGCGGCCGCGGAAGCGGACGATGAGCTGATGGAAAAATACCTGGAAGAAGGGGATATTTCCGAAGAAGAGCTAAAAGCGGCGCTTCGTCAGCAAACCCTGGCAAATGAAATTATTCTGGTTGCTTGCGGATCTGCCTTTAAAAATAAAGGCGTGCAAGCTGTGCTGGATGCGGTAATTGAATTTTTACCGTCCCCTACCGAAGTAAAAGCCATTGAAGGCATATTGGATGACAAAGACGAGAGCGCAGGCACTCGTGAAGCGTCAGACGATGCGCCATTTGCGGCACTTGCATTTAAAATTGCCACCGATCCCTTTGTGGGAACCCTTACCTTTATGCGTGTTTATTCTGGAGTGTTAAAAACTGGCGACAGTGTTTATAACCCCAATAAACATAAAAAAGAGCGTGTGGGCCGTATGGTGCAAATGCATGCCAACAACCGTGAAGAAATCAAAGAAGTTCGTGCAGGTGACATCGCTGCGGCCATTGGCCTCAAGGATGTGACCACGGGCGAAACGCTTTGTGACTTAAACAGCAAGATTACCTTAGAGCGCATGGAATTTCCTGAGCCAGTAATCTCGGTGGCGGTTGAGCCAAGAACAGTGGCTGACCAGGAAAAAATGGGGGTTGCCTTGGGCAAACTTGCTCAGGAAGACCCTTCGTTTCGCGTCGAAACAGATCAAGAAACCGGCCAAACCATCATCTCGGGTATGGGTGAACTTCACCTGGATATCCTGGTTGATCGTATGCGCCGTGAGTTCAGCGTCGAAGCCAACATCGGTAAGCCCCAAGTGGCTTATCGTGAGCGCATCACAGTTGCCTGTGACATCAACAACAAGTTCGCCAAACAATCTGGCGGTCGTGGCCAATATGGTCACGTGATGATTCGCTTCGAGCCTATTGAGGGTGAAGAGCTGGAATTCGTCAATGAAGTTGTGGGTGGCGCGGTTCCTAAGGAATTTATCGGCGCTGTACACAAAGGCATCGAAGAGCAAATGAAGAACGGTATCCTTGCCGGTTACCCTCTTCTTGGTCTACGAGCGACCCTGTATGACGGTTCATACCATGACGTTGATTCCAACGAAATGGCATTCAAAATCGCTGCTATCCAAGCCACCAGACAATTGGTTCAAGAAGGCGCTCCTGTGCTGCTTGAGCCCGTGATGAAGGTTGAGGTAGTAACCCCCGAGGCAAACATGGGGGATGTAGTAGGTGATTTAAATCGTCGTCGTGGAATTATTCAAGGCATGGAAGACTGTGCCATGGGTAAGGAAGTTACTGCGGAAGTACCGTTGGCTGAAATGTTTGGTTACTCAACTGACCTACGTTCGGCTACGCAAGGTCGTGCGACCTATGCAATGGAATTTTCAAAATACGCTGAAGCGCCATCTAATGTCGCAGATGTGATTATTGGCAAGGCTTAGTCCTGTCATTTATTAATTGATTATAAAGAGAGTCCTATCATGGCTAAAGAGACATTTGACCGTACCAAACCCCACGTAAACGTTGGCACCATCGGCCACGTTGACCACGGTAAAACTACCCTAACAGCGGCCCTAACTCGCGTAGCGGCT
>MAAD01000229.1 GCA_002162985.1 Bermanella sp. 47_1433_sub80_T6
CAGCACCACAAACCCCAGGTACTGGCCAATGGATTTCAATAACTCTAGCTGATAGATAATATCTTCGGTGGGTAAGGCTCGATTGGCTTTGTATTGCGGGTTAATCTCGTGACGAAAACCACTGCCCAGACTTTCATCAAAGGCCAATACCACCACACCGGCTTCGAAAAACTCTTTTTTGCACAACCAGCGTGTGGTGGCCAACAGCGCTGACACATCCCAACCGTCATCATTAATGACGGCAGGAAGTTTTGAGAAGTAATAACGAAAAAATACCGAACAAACATCCACTAATTGAGCTGTTTTCATTATGGATTAATTAATCTGTTTGTCAGTCTCATAAAAAGGCACCACAGTATTGCCAATGGTGATGCTGGGGGGCGGCGCAGGCCATAAATATACATCCTTAACACCAGCCCCTTGCGGAAATATTAAATAGCCGGCATCAAATTTGGCGGGAAATTCATAAGCAGGATAATACCAACCCAGTAATTTCTCGCCATTAAAAATCAATAACCAGCGAATGGGCAGATAGTCCTCCCCCACTCGCTCCAAACCCACGATGGAAGTGTCCGCACTGTGACCAAAGTAATAGAGGCTCACCAGCTGACTGCCATCACCCAGCAAATCAGGTTTTTGTTGTTTAATTAATTCATGGGCCTGCTGGGCATCCAGGCCATGAGAAAATTGACCTGCAAATAAAACCGCCAGCAGCAATAGCGTCCTTGCCATCACGGGCTTACTCCTGGGGAGGTAATTCGGTAGTGATCTTTTTACCCAAATATTTTTCCAGGTCCATCAAACCATAGGCTTCATATTCATCAACAAAGGTAATGGCAGTGCCCTCTGCTCCGGCACGACCGGTGCGACCAATACGGTGAACATAATCTTCCGGGTCATCGGGTAGATTGTAGTTAAACACATGACTCACGCCATCAACGTGAATGCCGCGCCCCGCCACGTCGGTGGCCACCAAGATAGTATTATCCAGTCTCTTAAAACGCTCCAGGGTCGCAGTACGTTTGTTTTGCGCCACCTCACCGCTGAGTAACATGGCATTCAGGCCCATGCGATTTAGCCTAGCCGCTAAATCACGGGTGGTATCTCGACGATTGGCAAAAATAATGGCGCGCCCTACCTGATCAGACTTTAAAATTCCCGCCAGTATTTTATCTTTTTCAGTTTCCTGAATAATGTAGAATTTTTGATCCACGGTATCTGTGGCCACCGACTCGGGCTCAATTTCCACTTGGCGAGGTTTGTGAGTCCAGCTTTCACTTAATGCAATCACATCAAATGGATAGGTGGCGCTAAATAATTGAGTTTGACGCAGGTTTTTTTCCGGAGTGGCCCGAATAATACGTTTAAGGTCGGGAATAAAACCCATGTCCAACATGCGATCCGCTTCATCTATAACCAGCATCTCCACCTGATCGAGGAACACTACTTTTTGCATTAAAAAGTCCAGTAAGCGACCTGGGGTAGCTACCACTATATCTATGACCTCGTTAGTCAACTGCACTTTTTGTTTCTCATAGTCCATACCGCCTAATACGGTCATGACCTTCAAACCTGTGTACTTACCCAAACTCTTGGCATCTTGTGCTATTTGCATGGCCAGTTCACGGGTGGGTGCCACTACGAGCGCCCTGGGTTCGCTAGCGAAGCGCTCACTTGGGGTGGTAGATAATAATTTTTGCATGACGGTAATCAAAAAGGCCGCAGTCTTGCCAGTACCGGTTTGTGCTTTACCTATGATGTCGTGTCCCGCCAGGGTAATAGGCAGGGATTCTGCTTGAATAGGACTGGCGTATTCAAAACCCAAATCATAGATGCCGTGCATGATGCGCTCATCTATATTTAAGTCATGGAAACGAGTTTTGCCCTCTTGTGGCGCCACTGTAAATTTGGATGCATCCCATTTCACCGCCTCTTTCTTGGCAGCCGGCTTGGGTTTATTGGTATTGCTTTTGGCTTTGATATTTTTATCGGCTGTATTTTTAGCAGTGGCTTTTTTAGCGACTGGTTTTTCTGGCGCTTTTTCCTTTGATGGAAACAAGCGCTTAATCAATCCAATTGGCATTTATAATTCTTCCCGGTTAAATTCGCTCAAGTCCAGTGGCTCATGGGGGCGATATTTCGCAATCAAGGCATCACTGAACATCTTTGCTCTTTTAGGCAGACCTTGCAATAAATACTGCTGCACTTGAGCGTATATCTCATCTTTAAAAATAGCGGCCGATTGTGCCTGGTCGCTGATCTCACCGTGTAGGTTATCCAAACTGACTCTAAACTTGAATTTGGCAGATTGACTTAAGATCCATTCCAGCGCCTGGGGCTTTATTTCGACCTTGGCAAACTCTTGTTGTTGTTTTTCATTGCGACCATCCGGATTATACCAGTAACCAAAATCGAGCAATTTGCGTCGCTCAACGCCGGCGATACTCCAATGACTTATTTCATGCAGCGCACTGGCATAATAGCCGTGAGCAAACACCAGCCTATCCCAAGGATAATACTGACTACGGGGGATATAGATGGGCTCATGACCGCCACGCACCAATTCTGTTTGCAAGTCATCTTTAAAACACTGATTAAATACCGAAATGACCTGCGTAAAACTGTGCATATCTACCTTCAACAACTGAGCTGGGCTGCTTTATACCAGTTCTAAGGGCAGGCTACCAGCCTCTCCAGGGGCTATTGTAATATGAAGTAAAGTCACCATACTGTGGCGCTTTTTATACGCTATCTATTGAGGCTCCATGGCAGGCACTTTTATTAAACATGCAAAGCCACTGCTGGCCCTCACGTTACCCATAATGGGTACCCAACTGGCACAAACCGGCATGGGGGTGGTGGACACTATTATCGCTGGCCTAGCCAGCACTCTGGATCTGGCATCCATTGCCGTGGGCAGCAGTATTTGGGTGCCGTTAGTGATGTTAGTGTCTGGCATCATGGTAGCGTTAAGCCCGCTGGTGGCGCAGGCCAAGGGGGCGAAGGACAAAGCACAATCCGCCAGAATACTGCAGCAGGGAATTTATCTATCACTGCTGATTGGCCTTATGGCCATGGTATTGCTGCTGTTCTTAACTACGCCGCTTATGCAGATAATGGGGGTTACCCAGGATATACAGGTCACTACCGGCGAATATTTAACCTATATAGCCTACGGATTACCGGCCGTGGCAGTCCACCAGGCATTGCGCTCTTACAGCGAGGCTATCAATTTAACCCAACCAGTAACCGTCATTGCTGTCTTTGGCCTGCTACTGAATATACCTTTAAATCTGCTATTTGTTTTTGGCTATGGCCCCATCGAAGCCATGGGTGGACCGGGTTGCGGCTTGGCCAGCTGTATTATTTTTTACTTATTGGCGATTTTGTTGGGCCTGTATACATTGTTTAGTCGTTATCACCAGTCGGTAAAACCGTTAAAGAATTTCGGCAAACCCCATGGTAAAACCCAGCTAACCATCCTGGCACTGGGGCTGCCTATCGGATTGGCAATTTTTGTAGAAGTAAGCCTGTTTTGCATCATTGCTTTGTTTATTGCTCGCTTAGGCCCTAATGTGGTGGCCGCCCACCAGATCACTCTCAACATTTCATCCCTGCTCTTTATGGTACCGCTCAGCCTGGCGCTGGCTTTAACGGTAAGGGTGGGTCAAGAATTGGGGCGGGGCAACGTAGCAAGAGCCCGCTTAACCTGGATAACCGGCTTAAAAATCAACCTGATGTTTTCCCTTTTGAATGCCTGTGTGCTGTGGTTTTTGGGGCACTCCATCGTATCCCTGTACAGTGACGATACCAATGTAGTCAATTTGGCAAGCTTCCTACTCTTGTATGCCGCTCTATTCCAGCTTAGTGATGGCCTGCAAGTGGCAGCTGCGGGCGCATTACGTGGCTACAAGGACACTCTTGTGACTCTGGTCATCACCATCACCTCATTCTGGCTATTGGCATTGCCCTTGGGTTATTACCTGGGGTTAAGTGGCAACTCACCATTAGGGGCCGAAGGTTTTTGGATTGGGCTAGTGGTTGGCCTGAGCATTAACGCTCTCTTGCTGTTAACACGCCTCAAAAAGGTAAGCGCAAACAGCCTGGCCAGTTAAAATTTACCCTAAACAACAAGTTTGCCTCCCTGCTCCATGAGGCCAGGCTATTAAGGGCCTAATAGTTATTCAAATCTAGTCATAGCCCCCAGGAAATTGTGCCTATACTAAGAGTATGTGCAGGAAGCAGTCGCTACATAGCCTTGGAGTTTTTATGGCCAAACCAGCCGATGTTATAGATTTTAGGCAACACAAACTTAACGTTAAACCCACCATTCGCCGCCTCATTCCCGAGCTCGATGGCTTGGAAATGCTCTACACCAATGACAGTTCCGAGCAAATTTTCAACTTGAAAATACTCTGCTGGGCCATCTGGAGCGACGGCCACATCGATGCCATGGTGCCCTGGATAAACAAGCTAGTGCCCTGTCGCAGCTTAAAGGACCCATTGAATGGTCACTGGGAAGGCTACCTTGACCCCGCTAGCGACCAGATCCTGTTTGAGGCCCCTAAATTTAAGGCCCAATACCTAATTGATAGCGCCCAGTATTATCTGCAGGATGACTTAGATCACAGCCTGGCCATTCAGGAAATACCCGACATCATTGGCAGCCATGCCGTGTTTTCCCACGACCAGTTTGAAAGTTTTAATATCCAGGAAATTCACAGTTGGCGCCTTTACGCAGATGGCACCCTGCTGGCCATGGCCATTGAAGCCGATCATGTTCACGACACCCCGGTATTGCCTGGGGATGATTGCCTATACAGTGTGCTGCACCGCAAAGACTTCCATTATTTTTTTCAAAACAACATTGCCAATAAGATAAAAGCCAAAGACCCGGATGCATTAGCCGCCATGGCCCACCTGTCTGAACACAAATAAACGTCTACTGCTTTCAAAGTAGCACTGTAAGGCCTTAACTGGCCTAGCGGTGTAATTTAGGTTAGTTTTATTGCTTTCATAGTTCGGTTGCATGCCATGTTTCACATTAAGGATGAAATAATAAAAGACCTTGAGGTCAATCCTTGGCTGCGCCTGCGTAATCGTTTCATACGACTCATCCTTAGCCCGTATAAACTGCTAAAAAGCATTTTAATGATCACCGGCGCGCTGGTTTGGTTAGGCACAGCTTTGATTGCCTTTGCCACTTTCACCCTCCTGGAAAGCCTGCCTCACTTTGATCAACTGGGCATGGAAGGTGCAAAAAAAGATGCAGTGCAACGCATTGAAGTACGCTTAAGCGATGTCGAGAACCCAAAACCCTTCTCTTGGACCAAACTTGAAAAAGTTAACCGCGAACTGCTCTATGCCATTGTAATGAGTGAAGATGGCGAGTTTTTTACCCACCAGGGCATAGATTACGATGCACTCATTAATGCCATAGGCGAGAACATCAAACGCCGTGAATGGAGTTTTGGTGCCAGCACTATCAGTCAGCAAACCATTAAAAATATCTATTTTAGTAACAACAAGACTCTGTATCGCAAATTAAAAGAAGTGATTGCCACCAACAGATTGGAAAGGAACCTCACCAAAAATGAGATTCTGGAACTGTATTTAAACCTGGTGGAATTTGGCCCAGACATCTACGGCATCGACGCCGCGGCACACTATTATTTTAATGCTTCCGCCGCGCAGCTAAATGCCGCCCAGGGGGCTTTTCTCGCTATATTAATGCCCAGCCCGCGCAAATATCATTTTACGATTTTTCAGAATAAACACTTGGCAAAGCGCCATCGAAAAAAGTACCGTCGTATTTTGCAGGACCTGCGCTACAAGGAATACATTAGCCCCAAGCAGTATCAAACATATATAAAGTGGTCATTCTTTAAATAACCAGAGACCCTGGCAGTCCTTTAGCGCCAATTTTACCGTTTATTGATGTAACGACTTGCAGCACTGGGGGCCAAGGGTACACTCGCGGCCATAATTATTAGAGGGCCCGCTATGACTCGCCATATAAAAAACTTACTGCTAATTTCAATTGTCATCAGCCTATGGGGCTGTGTATCCAGCACTCCTATGGTGCTGGTTGGCGCCGGCAACCATCAGTTACTTAAACATCAGCAGAGCATACGCCTTAGAGCGGCCGCCGCACTGGATGAAGAACCCGACTTGTTAACCTATTCCGTTAAAGGCATTAGCGAGAACCGCAGTTCAGAAATCATAAACACTTACCTGTTAGGTTATGGCAAAGCGGATTATAGCCAGGACATGAAAAGCATTGCCCTGTATCAGGTGGGGATTATTTACATGAATCGTCTAAATGAACAAAGAGACGATGCAAAAGCAAAACTGTATTTTCACCGCCACCTAATTGAATTTCCATATAGCATCTTACAGAAACGGGTGCAGGAGCATTTGCAAGTCATTGCCAAGCGTAAATCACATACCCTACAGCTGACCCCAAACCAAATACTAAGCCAGCTGGATAGCCAGGCTTTACTGAGCAAGCGCCTGGTGACTTTTGATGAAGAACTTACCCCAATGAGCCAACGGGCCATTGAAGAAGATCGCCTGGAAGATGCTAACGGTGTTTACATTACTGTGTATGAAAATCCAGGGTCCAGCGATACAATTAAGGCCAAATCCCTTTATCAACTGGGACTTATCTACATGAGCCCCAATAACCAGCAAGCCAGCATCAATAAATCGTCTTACTTCTTTCGCAAGATCATTGCAGAGTTTCCCAATAGCAGATTGGCCAAAAAAGCACAAAAGCGCATTAGCCATTTAGTAAACCAAGACTAGTGCCTCCAAAATGACCAGGCTGAGGCACCACCCCAATAGAGTCATACAGCGCAAAGGCTCACCCGTTGTGCCAAACGTTGCTACTGTTTAGACATTAATTTAGCCACAAAAAAGCCAGAGTAAACTCTGGCTTTTTTGTGGCTCCTATCTCGAGATGCCAATGGTAGCAAGGCTACCCTAAATTTTATTCCCTATAATTCTAGCAAACAGGTAGTCTTGATCTAGTTCTGAATTTTACAATTGCGCCATTCACAGCGAACTAACATAAAGGTTTTATCGCTGCATACCGCTTCCAAAATTTCGTTGGGCCCATCGGCCTTTAAGGAGCGAACTTTTGGATTTACACAGCCTTCGCGTTTCACCATGCGCTCAACTACGTACGCACTGCGTGAATATTTCTTGGCTTTTTTACGCTCAATACGACTAATTTTCAGTAGATGATCAGCGCCTTGAATTTCCTGGGACTGCTGTAGCTTCACCAGTATTTCAAACAACTCGGTGTCTTCGCTTAAATCCATTTCCCCGTCTCGATACTCTGTCATCATATCCAGGCAGGTATCTTCTTTATCGCCGTCGCTCAATAAGTCGGCCACTCTTTGTTCAGCCTCAGCTACGATATCAAAGGTTAACCCCATGGCGTAGCGAGCGCCGGTTTCAAGACGGTCGTTGGTTAAGGTCACCAGGTTATAACTTAGACCGTAATCGGCCGCCTCTACCAGGTTACCATTACGCTTCCACCAGCTTCTGTAGCCACGTAATGCCGCTTGTTTGGCTGCCACACTCACTTTAGTGCACTGGTCGGTTAATTTACGTACCGCCACATCGTTAACCAAAGCATAACTAATGGCTTGTTCCTGAGGCGAACGAGATACACCGCTGCAGGCAGCCAGTGCCAATAAACTTATAATAATCACCACGCGCTGAATCACAAAATACTCCTACTATTTAATTAGAAACCAATAATTACAATTTTAAGGGGGTTTGTCAGCAATTACAGGGATTTAGACCAAGCAAAAAGCTGCTCTTCGTCAAATGGCCAAAAGAGTTCCTGGCCAGAGTCACTACGCAACACGGGAATCACCATGCCATATTGCTCCACCAGTGCATCACTACTGGCGATATCCAGTTTTTCAAACTTAAAACCAAGATCCGGCGCCATACGGCGCACTATTTTTTCAGCCACATCACATAAATGACAGCCAGCAGTGCCTAACAACTGAATATTCACAATTAACCAAATTTAATGAAAGTGGCGCAAGACTAACATGTTCCAAGGCCACTATGCCGCCATTTTATCCAGCATGGGCCTTAACATATCGTGCAGCTTGGGGTTATCGTCCATCTGTTTAAATAACTCCTGCAGCAATTGCTTGGGCTGTTGAAATTGGTCGGCGGTCTCCCTTGCCTGTTGCAAACCAGACGCAAATTGCCCCAAGGGCTGCATCAACCCTCTGGGTAAGGCATCTTGATTACCATAATCCCTGGCTCCGGTGAATTGATAGGCGCTTACCTGTTGTTGTTGCATGTTTAAACTGAACTGGGCGATTTGCTCACCATCACTGTCCAATTCCAATGCCATATCAAACGCGGTGGCCAAATCTCCGTCATAAAACTCATCGGCCAGATTGTTAACCTGCCCTAACAAGTCTTGGATGGCGGTCATCTCTGCCTCGTTTAAATCCCCTTGCACACTAAAGGCATAACCGGAACTGGCATTTTCGCTGAAACCATAAGCATTAACCGAGCCCTGCTCATTTTCAAGATTAAGAGACTGCTCATATAATTCATAATCACTCACCGCGCTAATAGTGACCTTGTCCCCTTCCTGAGTCACCAGATCAAATGAAAAACTGTTTTTTTGCCGCTGATAACTCTGCTCGTATTGCAGGGCATTAGTGGCAGAAGCTGGCACGTTGTCTTCCTCAGCTGAATCCAAAGGGGCGAATAACGCTTCCTCAAGTTTATCGATACCCTGATAAATGCCCTCTTCGGCAAGGTCAATTTTTTCGCCCAACTCATCACTGAGTTTACCCACGCTCTCTATTTGCTCACGAGCCTGAGCAAAGCCGGTTTCCACCCCGGAACGGGCCGCATTTAGCATGCCTTCTAGTTCTTCATCTGACGCGCCATTGGCGGCGGCATGTTCGATTCTCTTATTCACATGTTTGAGCACCGTGTCCATCACCGCATCCGCATCAAACATGGTTTCCTTAACCGTTTGTTCCGGGCGTAAATCCAGCCCCATATTTTCTTTAAGGCTTTGCATTAGGCTGCTACTGGCCGATTGCTCAGCGCCCGAGCCATTATTGCCTTTTAACAGTGAATTAATGGCAGGCTCACGTTCAGAGCGAAAATAAGATTGAAACAGGGATGCAGAAACCGTGATCATGGCGACATACTCTGGGCATTTGTCATAAACATCGGCTGATATGGGCATTACTTTAGGCTTTTACTGGCTCTTTTTTCTGCAACATTAACCACCTGAAACGACTGTCCTACAATCCAATTATCACCAAAATATTAATGTGACATAGATCACACTTTAACTGCTGACGCCCCTATTTGTAGCTGCTATATTCGCTTCCAGTTACATTTAATTACGTAAACTTACAATAAAAAGAAAAAGTTATGGATAATCTGAGAAGCACAGACGAACAACAAATAAAGAACATTCAATCGGCGGTGCGCCTGGCGGACGCCAGGTGGAAGAGTCGATTCCCCCTGTTAAATCATCAAGACGCTCTGGGCATGATCATCTTGCTGGTGTCCCTGGCAGGCATGGTCAGTTCCGGCCTGGCTTATTTGGCTGACCTCATACCCGCCTGGAGCTGCATCCTTATTACCGCCTTTTTCGCCGGTGTGTCTCACGAACTGGAACACGACCTCATTCACCGCCTTTACTTCCGTAAAAATGCTCTGGTTCATAATTTTATGATGTTAACGGTCTGGATCATGCGCCCCAACACCGTTAACCCTTGGTACCGTCGTGGCATTCATTTTAATCACCACAAGGTATCCGGCACTGCGGAAGACATCGAAGAGCGTGTATTGGGCAACGGCATGAAATTCGGCTGGAAACGCATCATTACCTCCCTGGATGGATTTTTATCCATATCAGTGCGTCGCAAAGAGCTTACGGAAATGAAGTTATTTAACTACATTCCCTTTGTACTCAAGGGCGCCCCCCTTGCTCATATTTATATCGTGTCTTTGTACGCGTTGCTGGCCATTCACGGCTTTCAAATGGTTGCCCAGTTTATGGATTTTCAATACACCTACCCAGCCTGGATATCACAGATCATTGACGGCCTAAACATACTGGCGGTGGTATGGGTATTACCCAATACCCTGCGTGCCTTTAGTCTGCACACGGTGACTTCCATGCTGCATTATTATGGCGACGTAGACAGCCTGATTAAGCAATGTCAGGTCATGAACCACTGGGCCCTGGCACCTCTAAATTTATTCTGCTTTAACTTTGGCAGCACCCATGTCATACATCACCTGGTAGTGTCTCAACCATTTTACTTACGCCAATTAGTGGCCAAAGAGATACATCAGGTCATGAAAGAGAATGGTATTCGCTTTAATGACTTTGGATCCGTTTTACGGGCCAACCGCTACAACAAGATCCCAGCCGTGGAGCCCTTGATGGCCAAGACAGTTTAAGTTAAACCTTCATAAAAAAGGCCGGTTATCACTCAGAATAACCGGCCTTTTTTATGCCTACTACTTTGCTTACTGGCATAAATACTATTGGCATTATTGACCCTACGGGTTACTGTGGCGAACATTAAAACAATCAAGAGACAACCACATGAGCACAGAAAACTGGGTCATTTTAGGGGTCGCCATTGCCATCGTTCTATATTTTATAACCTTGTATAACGGCCTGGTATCCCTTAAACACAATGTCACTAAGGCATGGGCCAACATCGACGTTTTGCTTAAGCAGCGTCACGACGAACTGCCCAAGTTAGTGGCCGCCTGCAAAGAAGTCATGAAATTTGAACAGGACACATTGGAAAAGGTCATTCGCGCGCGCTCCGGCGTGGCCACTGCCAGACAAAGCGGCAATGTTAAGGCCGTGGGACGAGCAGAAACCACTTTGCGTGCCGGACTGGGCAATCTGTTTGCGCTGGCCGAGTCTTACCCCGAACTCAAAAGTAATGAGTCGTTTCAACAACTGCAAAGCCGCATCAGCTCCCTGGAGAACACCATCGCCGATCGCCGTGAACTGTATAATGAAACCGTGAACAACAATAACGTGCGCATCGAGCAGTTTCCCGATGTATTGATCGCCTCGCGCTTTAATTTTAAGGCCGCCGACTTATTAGAATTTGAAGAGGCTGAATTAAAAGACGTTAATATTTCCAAGCTGTTCAATTAAGCCCGCCATATGAAAATTGATCTAAACAATATTGGACAATTAAGCCCCGGAGAATTCTGGGGCTTTTTAATTTTTCCTGCGGCCATAACCCTGTTTTGTCTATGGGCGTTTGTCCGGTACTTGAGATTTGCCCGTTTAATTGAAGACACCCCCACTTCCAAGATTCGTTCGGCCGCGCAAGGCTTTACCGAACTGGAAGGACGTGCCGTACTGGTGGCCAAATCGATACTGGCCTCACCATTATCCGGCAAGGCCTGTATCTGGTATCGCTTCAAGGTGGAACGCAAAATAGATACCGGAAAAAGTACCTCCTGGCGCACCGTGCAATCAGGTAGCAGTGCCCACCCTATTCGCCTGGACGATACCACGGGGCATTGCCTGTTGAGCCAAAAGGGGGCATCCATACATACCCACCTTAAAAAAACCTGGTATGGCATGTCGTCAAGCCCGTCCCTTAAGAGTGTTGAACGCAGTGACAGCTTTTTGCAGTATGGCAACTATCGCTACACCGAAGAACTCATCACAGAAAACACGCCCCTGTATGCCCTGGGACACTTCAAGACGGTACGCTCAACAGATAACTTCCAGCTTCGAAAGGCCGTGGCCAACATCATTAGTGACTGGAAAGCCGACTACCAACAACTGTTGGCCAGGTTCGATAGAAACAACGACGGCACCTTAGATGAAAAAGAATGGAAGCTAGTACGCCTGGCCGCCAAACTGGAAGCCGACGATCTAAATAAAGAATTGTTAAACGAACCGGAAATTCATACCATGGAAAAACCGGTTAAAGGGCTGCCCTACCTCATCAGCACCGGCGAGCAGGACAGCTTTGCCAACAAATTCAAATGGTATAGCCGCCTGGCTTTTATTGCCTTTGTGGCCACCAGCTACTGCACTGTTTGGCTGTTACAGGCGCGCCTCAACCTTCATTGATTAAAGCGCCTTAACATCCGCCAGCGTGCCTAAGCTGGCCAGCAGATATTGCCAAAACTTTTGCACACTGGAGATGCTCACACGCTCATCCGGTGAATGGGCGCCCCGGATCATAGGCCCAAAGGAAATCATCTGCCAATGGGGATAAGTGGCCCCTAGAATACCGCACTCTAGCCCGGCATGAATCACCTGAATCTTGGCGGGCTCGCCAAAACATTGTCCATGCACACGCTGCATGAGCGTCATGATGGGAGATTCTTTAATGGGCGCCCAACCTGGATACGCATTCATTACTTCCACCCGGGCACCGGCCAATTCAAACACCGCACGAATGGCGGCCACCTGAGCATCACGGGCCGAATCCATAAGGGATCTGGGCAGGCAACAAATCGTTAACTCAGTTTCGCTTTGCACCAGCGTGGCCAGATTATTGGACGTTTCCACCACCCCATCAAACTGATCACTCATACGGCGCACACCGTGAGGGCAAGCCAATAAAGCGGCCACCACTTTTTGAGAAAATTCATGGCACCATACCTTGGCAGGTGCGGCCACTTCCTCAATGGTGATATCCAGATGGGTTTCATAACCTGAAAACTCTACAGCCATTGCTTCACTCAATTTATTAAGCGCTTGCAACGCGGAATTTTCAGTGCCGGCGGCAATCAATATGGTTGCACCGGCATCTCGGCAGATGGCGTTGCGCAAGGTACCGCCAGACACTTGCAATATTTTAGTGCCCTGCTGCAGGCAACTTTCCAATAAACGCGCTAATAATTGATTGCCATTGGCCAAAGGTTTATGAATCTCTATACCCGAATGCCCGCCCTGCAGCCCCGAAATTTTAATTTCATAAGCCAGGCAATCATCCTGCGCCGCTTCCAGCTGCAATTGGAAATGTGCATTTACATCCACCCCTCCTGCGCAGCCCACATAAAGCTCACCCTCTTCTTCCGTATCCAAATTTAATAATACTTTACCTGCTAACACATCACCTGCCAGCCCAGCCGCCCCCGACATGCCGGCCTCTTCATCTACGGTCAGCAAGGCTTCAATGGGACCATGCACCAGCGTGGCATCCCCCAGCACAGCTAAGATAGCCGCCACCCCTATGCCGTTGTCGGCGCCCAAGGTCGTGCCGGTGGCTTTTACCCAGTCACCCTGTACCTGAGGGATGATAGAGTCTGTGAAAAAGTCATGAGAACTTTCATTGGTTTTCTGCGACACCATATCCAGGTGGGATTGCAAAACCACAGGCAAGGCATCTTGTTTGCCTTTGGAAGCGGGTTTGCTGAGAATTAAATTACCCACTTCATCCTGGCGGGCATTTATATTATTTTTGCCACACCAATCAGTTATCTCTTTTATCAAAACGGCTTCGTGTTTAGAGGGGCGCGGAATATCGCACAGGGTTTGAAAATGCTGCCATAAAGGCTTTGGGGTTAGAGCGGATAAGGGCACCAGGTTTTCCTTGCTAAAACGTTTCATGTAGCCAGCAAGAATGCAACACAGGATAGATTTTGTATAGCCAGTTTTGGCAGAGGAAAAAAGATGATTGTGCAGAAATTTGAATGCGCCGTCTTGCCAGTTGCAAGACGGCGCATTCAAGGGTTAAACCCTAGTCATCCGAGGTGGATGCAATTTTATGGATGGCCAAGTCGGCCCCCAGGTATTCGTCTTCTTCACTCATGCGCAAACCAGACACCACCTTAACCAAACCGTACACGGCAAAGCCGCCGATTAAGGCCACCGCCACACCGGTCAACGAACCCACTAGCTGAGACATGAAGGTTACGCCGCCCATGCCGCCAAAGGATTCCAGACCAAAGATGCCGGCAGAAATACCGCCCCACACACCACACAAACCGTGTAGCGGCCAAACACCCAACACATCATCTATGCCAGGGAATTTATTTTGGAAATAGGTAAAGGTATATACAAACAAAGCACCGGCAATACCACCTACAAACAGAGCGCCCACGGGATGAAACAAATCAGAGCCAGCGCATACGGCCACTAGACCGGCTAACGGGCCATTGTGAATAAAGCCTGGATCATTTTTACCCATAACCATAGCCACCAACGTGCCGCCCACCATGGCCATCAAGGAGTTTACTGCTACCAGGCCACTGATGCCGTCCATAGTTTGCGCAGACATCACATTAAATCCAAACCAACCTATGGTTAGGATCCAGGCACCCAATCCTAAAAATGGGATACTGGAAGGAGCAAAGGCCACTGGACGACCTTCACGGTAACGACCGCTACGGGCACCCAACAAGATGATAGCCGCCAACGCTAACCAGCCGCCCATACCATGCACCACCACAGAGCCGGCAAAATCATGAAACTGGGCACCAAAGGTATTTTCAAGCCAATCCTGGTATCCGTAATTACCATTCCAAATCATGCCTTCAAAGAATGGGTAGACCAGTGCCACGATTAAGGCCGATGCAATTAAAAAAGGATAAAACTTGGCACGCTCAGCAATACCACCGGACACGATGGCGGGAATGGCGGCGGCGAAGGTTAACAGGAAGAAGAACTTAACCAGTTCGTAACCATTGGCCTGACTTAACTCGCTGGCACCGCTGAAAAAATCGGCTCCATAAGCCACGCTGTAACCCACAAAAAAGTAAGCGATGGTAGAGATGGCAAAATCGGTGATGATTTTTACCAAGGCATTCACCTGGTTCTTCTTGCGCACCGTGCCCACTTCCAGAAAAGCAAAACCGGCGTGCATGAAAAACACCATGATGGCGCCCATGAGAATAAAGAATGTATTTGAGCTGCTAACCAGCGCCTCTACGGCACTATTCATATTGTCCACTGCGTTCCCCTTCGATCGGACGTTTTGCGTGCCCAGCTCAATTTAGGCCTGGGTTTGCCGTCTCTTTGATCGGATATCTTATTTTAAATAATGATTAAACCGAGATAGGTAAGATCATTGCCTTATATACGAACCAGGTTAATGCATTAATTACGCCACACGCATCAAAATGAGGCGAAAAAGAAAGAGGGGGATTTAAAAGAATAAGACCTGCATCACTACAGGCCTTATATTACGGGGGATTATTAAGCTTTATCAATAATATAGCACTGATGAATTTTGCTGTTGCGGGCAAAATCCTTAGGTAAACTTTTTGCACTAATATCTTCTATTGCGAACTCATTTAGTGCGTCACGCTCCATTTTGAAGCGCCGGTAGTTAGTTGAAAAGATTAACTGCCCACCAGGGCGCAACAAAGACATGCACTGTTTGATCAGATCCACATGGTCGCGCTGCACATCCAGAACCCCATCCATGCGCTTTGAGTTGGAAAAACTTGGCGGATCCATGAAGATAATATCGAAACGCTGCGAGGATTTTTGCGCCCCCTTTAGCCACTGCAGGCAATCTGCCTGAATGAATTCATGATTCTTTTCGGGCAAACCATTTAAGGTGAGGTTTTTTCGACCCCAGTTTAAATAGGTGGTAGACATGTCCACACTAACGGTACTGCGCGCACCACCCATAGCAGCATGCACACTGGCGGTGCAGGTATAGCTAAATAGATTCAAGAAATCTTTGTCTTTTGCCAGGGTTTCTATGTCGGTACGAATGGGCCTGTGATCCAAAAACAAACCGGTATCCAAATAATCCTTTAGGTTTACATAGAAACGACAAGTACCCTCTTGCACCGCAAACATCTGCTGCTGCTGATCCTGTTTCTCATATTGCTTGCGACCCTTTTGCATCATGCGCTGCTTAAGGACCACCTTTTCTCTGTCCATCTTAAGCGCCACCGGCACCGCATCCAACACCTCGCGTAATCGATTTTGCGCTTTTTCAGGGTCCACCGTCTTAGGCGGCGCGTATTCCTGAATGTGCACCCAGTCATCGTAGATATCTATGGCCACCGAATATTCAGGCATGTCGGCATCGTAGAGTCGATAACAATTAATACCTTGTTTTTTCGCCCAGGGTTTTAATTTACGCAGATTTTTTTGCAAACGGTTGCACACCATTTGCGCACCGTCATTTAACTTAATGACTTCGGTTTGGGACTGCACTTGCTGCTGCACTTTTTCCGAGGAAACTGCCGACACCTTATAAATAAATAACTTGGAAGCGATGGCACCATTATATAGTTGGTATTGCTTATCGCTGCGCATCTTAAATTGATACGCCTGCTGCGGATTACCGGTAAAAATGGCCACCGTCCAATTGGCAAAATGCTGCTTAATCTTGTGGCCCATGGCCGCGTACAAGGAGCCAATGGCCACCTCATCACTTAAGCGCTCACCATACGGCGGGTTACATAAAATAAGACCGGTATCCGGCAACCCCTTTTCTTTAGTTAGCTCACTTAAAGGCTGAGTCTTAACGTGAATAAAATGCATCACACCGGCACGTCGTGCGTTGTCCTTGGCCTTG
This sequence comes from Bermanella sp. 47_1433_sub80_T6, assembly GCA_002162985.1. Classification (GTDB taxonomy): domain Bacteria; phylum Pseudomonadota; class Gammaproteobacteria; order Pseudomonadales; family Oceanobacteraceae; genus Bermanella. The sequence continues at coordinate 16,551 of MAAD01000229.1, forward strand.
GCAATCACTTCACGATCCATATCGTAACCGGCCAGGGTTAATTCCAAGTCGCCTTGCTGGGCCTGTTCTTTACGTTGCTGTGCTTGAGCTCGAATCTCTTGCCATTCAGGGCTAAGGTGATTTTTTAATTTTTCAAAGGCAAATTGATTGCGCAGCAAACCCGGGGCAATATCGGCGGCCATAAGCGCCGCTTCAATTAACAAGGTACCCGAACCACACATGGGATCCAATAAAGCAGCGTCTGGTTTTTTCATGAGCTCGGGCCAACCCGCACGAATAAGTAAGGCCGCCGCCAGGTTCTCTTTTAATGGGGCCATGCCCTGGGATTGACGGTAACCACGGCGATGCAAAGATTCGCCGGCAAAGTCCAACGACACGGACACTTCATCACGATACAAACGAATATGAATGCCCACGTCGGGTTTGTCGCTCACATCCGGGCGATTACCGCTCACTTCACGAAAATAATCACAAATAGCATCTTTTACTTTTAATGCACCAAAGTGGGTATTACGAATCTCATCGTTGGAACCATTAAAATGCACACGGAAAGTTTGGCGGTCGCTAAAGTGCTCAATCCAGGGAATCTGCATGAGCTGCTCATACATATTCTCTGCATTTTCAACTGGGAATTTCGCCAACGGCCACAACACCCGGCTGGCTAAACGTGACCATAAACAAATCTTATAGCCTACTAATTGATCTGGTTTACAACTCACATATGAAACCCCCAACTTCACTTGCTGCGCACCCAGCTCGGTGATTTCGTCAGCCAACAATTGCTCTAACCCTTTTGGGCAGGTGATGGTCATGGCCTGTTCTGGGGCAGGTCGGGGTTGGGCGTCGTTTAATTCGCTCATAATTTAATCAACTTTTAATATCTACTTTTTATATAACTGATGCCGACTATAAGCTTAGTAAAAACTGTGACGGCGTTTTTAAATTCTACAAACAAAACTATTAAGGAAATCATAGGCTTATAAACCTAATAACTTTTAAGTCTAAAGATGACAATTAAAAGAATAATTTAATCATTAACAAGCGGCCCAACTCTCACCATACTGAAATTCGTGGTTTTAGATTTTCATTATTTATCACCACTTTTACTGATCTTCAATATAGAGGCAAACTACTTATGAGAAGACAGAAGCGCGATATGGATCGCCGAGCATTCAGAAAAGGCTTCATGGCAGGTGTACAGGGGCGTTCTAAAGATTTATGCCCCGATGGTGCTGCCCACTTTAATTGGATGAACGGATGGCGTGAAGGCCGCTGTGATCATTGGGATGGTTATTCCGGTGTGGCCGGAGTCCATAAAATACCTCTTTAACACCAACAATCTGGGCCCCTAAGGGCCCTTTTTAATGCCTGGTTAATTCCCTGTTAATTCTTTACCGCCGCAATGGCCTCATTGGCATCGCCAATCAGTTTAGGGCCTTTGTAAATAAAGCCGCTGTAAACCTGCACTAATGCTGCGCCAGCCTCTACCTTAGTAGCGGCACTGGCACCATCTAGAATGCCACCCACGCCAATGATGGGCATTTTGCCATTCAGAGCCTGGCTTAACCATTTAATCACCTGATCGGAGCGCTCGTGAACGGGAGCCCCGGATAAACCACCGGCTTCGCCAGCAAACTCATGACCTGCCACCGCGTCACGATCCAGGGTGGTATTGGTGGCGATTACGCCGTCCATTTCACTCTCTAATAATGAGTTAGCCACCATGATGGTTTCATCTTGATCCATGTCCGGGGCAATTTTCACTAAGATAGGCGTGTATTTACCATGTTGCTCTTGCAGGCGTAACTGAGCCTTTTTAAGAGTGCTGAGCAAAGACTTAAGGGAATCACCAAATTGCAGGGTACGCAGCCCTGGCGTGTTGGGGCTGGAAATATTCACGGTAACGTAATCGGCATGTTCATAGACTTTTTCAAGGCAGATTTCATAGTCGCGATCGGCGTCTTCTACCGCGGTATCAAAATTTTTGCCAATGTTAATCCCCAGCACACCCTTGTATTTGCTCTTTTTCACCTGGGTCACCAGGTGATCCACCCCTTTATTGTTAAACCCCATGCGATTGATGATGGCATTGTGTTCAGGCAAACGGAACAATCTGGGTTTAGGGTTGCCGTCCTGTGGACGCGGGGTAATGGTGCCGATTTCAATAAAGCCAAAACCCAGGCTGCCCAAAGCATCGATATAGTCGCCATTTTTATCCAACCCCGCTGCCAGTCCCACCGAATTAGGAAAGGTTAAGCCCAATAATTTTACCGGCTGATCGGCCACTTTTGGAGCAAACAGACCCAACAAACCCAAACGCTTGGCGGCACCTAATAAATCAAGGGTCAGCTCGTGAGAGGTTTCAGCGTTTAGTTTGAACAAGAGTTTCAGGATTAAATCGTACACTGGCAGGCCCTATTGAAAAATGCGGCGCTTATTATATAGAAATTGAGGGTTAAAAAATGCATTTGCTAAATAAAAACACTAATTTATTAGCAAACCAAAATTAGCGTTTTTAACTTGCCCACTTAACCCTCAATAGCGCCAACGTTTGGGTTGCAGAGCATGAACAGCGACCACCTATAATTTTTTAGCAGGGTTGTTTGGCAGGATCACAGTCAAAGGCGACTTTTTTTAAGCAATCCGCACCACAGATTCAAACTTATTGTGTTGACCAAAGTGAATCAAAAACCGCCCATGGATGCCATCATGGCCAATAAATGACCACAAAATACGCACAGGGAAGCGGATGCTGCGTCCATCTGTGGCTTGCGCGTATACGAACTCTACCCCCTCATACGCTCTTTGCACCTCTTCTTGCGAGATGTGAATGTCCACCTCAATGCTCGAACTTGTCATCACGTTTGCTTGGTAGCACCCCATAAGGCAACCTCTTTTTACACGTTACAGGCCTACCTCTGAATGGACACTGTATTATTTAATATTTTAAGTTAACTGCCGCTGGCCAGTCGACTGGCTTGCGCCAGATCCAGCAACTCCCGAAGCGCCACCGAAAACACCGAAAAATCATCAATCTGACTCTCGCGTAATTCCGCCACCATGTTACGCCAGCGTGTGATCATGGGCTCACTGAGTTTTAACCAGGTTTCCATGCGAGCCTTAATATCTCCATCCGGCATAGTATTAATCACACTTACGGTGAGGGTACGCTGCTGCCAATCCAGGTCATCCCGATAAGTTTCCCGTGCCAATGCTTGCCAATGACTGAGCACCGGCATGGCATTAAGTTGCTCCAGGAACCATTCCAAATCCAGGTTGCAACCCACTTTATAATAGGTGGCCGCCACGTCTTCGGCGCTGCGCTGGGTTTGCTCGGCTCCTTCTATGATGCTTAGGGCCGAAAACATATTATTGGTGCCGGCCACTGTGCTGGCCAACTCTTTGGGCACACCGGCCTTTATGAGTTGATCGTAATATTTTTGCCACACTTGTTTGCCTTCCCCGGCCAATAATTCCCCCAGGTGAGCGCTGATATCGGCGGCACGATCACGGAAACGGAGCACCTCGTCGGGCACAATAATTTCACGACGCCGATTGCGTAAAAACCAGCGACTGCCGCGGCGCACCAGACGCATTAAGCTGGACATCATTTTTTCCTGAATCTCCGAACTCACTTTATAATCCAGGGCCTCTATTTGGTGCCACAAATCATTCATGCGAAACACATCACGAGCGGCGGCGTAGGCCTTCACTATGGTACTGATATCGGCCCCGGTACTGTCACGCATGCGATTCACGTAGGTAATACCCATGCGATTTACCATTTCGTTGGCCAGTTGAGTGGCGACAATTTCGCTGCGCAGCTGGTGATCGTAAAGCGCCTTGGGAAAACGCTTCACCAAAGCTTCGGGGAAGGCACTCTCTATGCTTTTGGCCAGGTATTCATTTTGTGAAATATCCGGCTCGTTAAGCTGCTCTTTTAAGTCGCCCTTAATGTAACTAATGAGCACCGACAGTTCTGGACGGGTGAGCCCCTGCTGCTGGGATTTGCGCTCGGCTAATTCGTCTTCACTGGGCAAAAATTCCATTTCACGGTTGAGCTTGCCCTGCTCCTCCAGATCATTCATTAAACGTCGATATTCATTGGTGCGAGTCTTGGCCTCTCGATAAGCCAGCGCGATGGCCTGGGTTTGCCGATAGTTATTCATCAGCACCTGTTCAGAGACTTGCTCGGTCATCTGCTCTAAAAATTCATTACGCTGCTTAACCGTGAGATCCCCGGCATTCACCAAACTGTTCAACAAAATTTTAATGTTTACCTCATGATCCGAACAATCCACGCCCGCCGCATTATCTATAAAGTCTGTAAACGACGCGCCATCCTTAGCCAGGGCAAATTCAATACGTGCTCTTTGGGTAATGCCCAGATTACCTCCCTCCCCTATAACCTTGGCCTGTAATTGCTTGCCGTTAATGCGCAAACTGTCGTTGGCCTTGTCACCGGCGTCAGTGTGATTTTCGCTGCTGGCCTTCACGTAGGTACCAATGCCACCGTTCCAAATAAGGTCCACCGGCGCTTTTAAAAGTGCGGTAATTAAGTCATTGGGAGACAGTTTATCGGCCTGTATATGAAAACATTCTTTCATTTGCGGACTAATCTCAATGGATTTGGCCGAGCGCTTAAAAATAGCCCCACCCTGAGAGATCAAAGACGAGTCATAGTCGGTCCATGCACTGCGCGGTAATTCAAATAACCGTTGGCGTTCTTTAAAGCTGGCCGCCACATCTTGTGGCGCCGGGTCTATAAATATGTGCATGTGATTAAACGCCGCCACCAGTTTTATATGTTCGGAACACAGCATGCCGTTACCAAACACATCACCGGCCATGTCGCCAATGGCAATGACGCTAAATTCATCGTTTTGAACATCCACACCTCTTTCGCGGAAATGCCGCTGCACCGACACCCAGGCACCCTTAGCGGTAATGCCCATTTTTTTATGGTCGTAGCCCACGCTGCCGCCACTGGCAAAGGCATCCCCTAACCAAAATCCACGTTCGATGGCGATGCCGTTGGAAATATCTGAAAAGGTGGCGGTGCCCTTGTCGGCGGCCACCACTAAATAGGGATCGTCTTCATCGTGACGAATCACCTGTTGTGGGGGTATTACCTCGCCCTCCAGCAGGTTATCGGTAATATCCAGCAACCCGGAGATAAAAGTTTTATAACAAGCTATGCCCTCAGCCAAGAAAGCATCGCGATCCCCATCCGGTAAACACTTGGCAATGAAGCCGCCCTTGGCCCCCACCGGTACAATCACCGAATTTTTTACCTGTTGGGCCTTTACCAGCCCCAACACTTCGGTACGAAAATCTTCGAAACGATCCGACCAACGCAAGCCGCCACGGGCTACCTTGCCGCCCCTTAAATGCACACCCTCGACTCTTGGGCTGTAAACAAAAATTTCAAACATGGGTTTGGGCAAGGGCATGTCGGAAATATCATGAGGGCTTAATTTAAAGGAGAAATAGCGTTTAAGCTCATTATCTTGCGTTCTTTGGAAAAAGTTGGTGCGTAAGGTCGCACCCATAATTTCATGATAACGACGATAAATTCTGTCCTCGTTAATGCTTTCCACTTGATCGAGTACTTCTGAAAACTGAGCATCGAGTTTTTTCATTGATTTTTGGCGGACATCAATGTTGCTACTATTGGTATCGAAACGTGCCTGAAAATAACGCACCATGAACGAGGTTAAATCCGGGTATTTACACAGAGTATCTGCGATAAAGGATTCGGAAAAACCAAAGCGTATTTGCTTCATGTAGCGAGCATAGGCGCGCAATAAGGCGACCTCACGCCAATCAATTTTAGCCCCCAATAACAGGCGATTAAAGCTGTCGTTCTCGGCCTTACCAAACCAGATGGCACGAAACGCATCCTGAAACTGCTCCTTACTTTCATGCAGATCTATGTTGTCGCTAAAGGTATAGATTAAAGTGAAGTCGTGAATCCAGTATTGCTTGCCATCGGTGCGGGTTAAGCCGTAAGGGTTCTCTCCGATAACCCTTAATCCCAGGTTTTCCAGTATGGGAATCACATCCGACAGGGGCAAAAGATCATTGGGTTTATATAATTTAAATTTGAAAAAACTGCCACTGTCCGCCACGTTCCGATACAAGCTCATGGCGATGTCCTGATCATCTTTTATGGTGGAGATGTGCTGCACGTCTACCACTGCAGTGCGCGATGAAAAGGTCTCACGGTAACTGGCACCAAAGGCATTGCGATACGACTGAAAATACTGATTGCCTTTTTCTTCACCCACCCCGTCTACCAGGGCAGACATAAGGTCATCTTGCCAAGAGCGTGCCACCGCCTGAATGTCTTTCTCGATGCGTTTGCTGTCAAACTCTATGGGTTTGTCGGGGTCCAGGCGCAGGCTAAAGTGAGTACGAGCCAATATAGACTCGGAAAAGAAAGTGGTAAATTCCACATCCTTGGGTGCAAACGCCTCCACTAAAATGGCCTGCATGCGCTGGCGTAATTCGGTGCTGTACAAATCTCTGGGCACATAGGCTACGCAAGACAAAAACTTGTTGAGTGGATCGCAACGTATAAATATTTGAGTACGCCTGCGCTCCTGAATATTCAGTATGCCCACTGCGGTTTCGGTGAGTTGAGTGACGTCGGTATGAAATAACTCATCTCGCGGGTACACCTCCAGAATGTGGCGCAACTCTTTGCCTTTATGACTTATGGTCTCCAGACCGCTGCGCTTAATGACCGAACTAGCCTTATTACGCACGATGGGGATATTAAACGGTGATTCACTGTAAACATTAGAGGTAAACAAACCCAGAAAACGGCGCCCCCCTATTACCAGGCCATTTTTATCTATATGTTTGACAATGATGTAATCCGGATAGGCCGGGCGGTGAATACGCGAACGCCGGCCGGACTTGCTCAGAGTGACAAGCTGCGGCGACATGACTAACAATTGCACACTCTCGGGCTGCTCTTCCAATACCACTTCATCCGGGCCGTGCAGATCATGTTTGAAGATGCCACTGACGGTCTTGCTATCGCGAGTAATCAAGTTTTTTTCACCCTGCTTGCTCACCACAAAATCTTCACAGGCCAGGAAGGTAAAATGGTCGTCGATTAACCACTCCATAAAGGCCACCGCTTCACTGGTGTCTTTTTTGGTAAAGGGCCCTGCACTGTCCTTAATCCAGGGCAAGGTCTGCTGCGCCTTATCCTTAAACACCTGATAATCATCCACCAGCAGACAGATTTCATTGAGGATTTCTTGCAAGGATTGGGTTAAATCACTGAGTACTTTTTCATCGGTATGCAAATCCACTTCAATGTAGATGACCGCCTCTTCGCCTTGCGCGTCCGCACCAAAGCAATTGGCCAGGTCCAGACTGCCAGACTTGTCGCGAGATATGGGCAACACCGCATGATTAATGAAATGAATGGACATCTCGCGGCGATTTAATTCCATGCGAATGGAGTCCACCAGGAAAGGCATATCAGGGTGTACGATTTCCACTATGGTGTGGGTGGATTGCCAGCCATGCTCTTCAAAATCCGGGTTAAACACCCGTATTTTGCTGGAGCCGTTAGACTTCTGCAAAAAGCTCCAGCACGCCAGTGTCGCGCCATACAGGTCATCAACCTTGCGGCTATCCAGTTCCTGAGTCGGCGTGGCGGCATAATAAATATGGGTAAATTGCTCGATGGCACGCACTTGGTCTTTAGCAGCGGTCTGGGTTAAACGCTCAATTAGCTTAACGACCTGAGGGTGCACGTCCTTGTTAGCGGGTGTATTCATGGCTCTCTCTATATATCTTAATCCCTTATAGCTAAATGATAGTGTAAAGCCTGAGATTCGCCTGCCCTTCACCCATATCTGTTTTTTCAAGGTTTATAGGTCTTATTACGAAACTCTTGGCTCATTCAAGACTCAAATACCTCCTAACCCTTGACCCAAGCCGGAATGCTTTTAAAATGCACGGCAAAGCCCAACAAAAACAAGAACTTGGAAACCCTGCCATGAGCAACAGCGAACATCTTGACCCCCCTGCCATGAGCAACAGTGAACTCTCTGGAACCCCTGCTATGACCAATCATGAACACCATGGAACCCCAGCTACGAGCGAAAATGAACAACTGGCTGCCCCTGTCATGAGCAATCGTGAACACATAGCTGCGCTACAGGCCAGCCTTCAAGAACAGATTATTGGCCAGCCCGATCTGGTCAATGCACTATTAATTGCTATTTTGGCCGACGGACACCTGTTGGTGGAAGGCGCGCCCGGCTTGGCCAAGACCAAGGCCATTAAAACCCTGGCCGACAATATCGAAGCCGATTACCAACGCATGCAATTTACGCCGGATCTATTGCCGGCAGACATTACCGGCTCTGAAATCTATCGCGCGCAAAGCGGCGAATTTGTTTTCCAGAAGGGCCCTATTTTTAATAATTTGGTGCTGGCCGATGAGATCAACCGTGCCCCGGCCAAGGTACAATCAGCATTATTGGAAGCCATGGCTGAACGCCAGGTGAGTGTGGCGGGCAGCACCTACCCGTTGGATGATTTATTCCTGGTGATGGCCACTCAAAACCCCATCGAACAGGAAGGCACCTACCCGTTACCGGAAGCCCAACTAGACCGCTTTCTAATGCATGTGCGCGTCGATTACCCGGATGCTCAGGCCGAAACCGATATCTTGCGTTTGGCCCGTGGTGAAGCTCAGGCGGGACAAAGCCCCATGCCCGAAACCAAACTCAGCGCCGCCAGCATCTTTGCGGCGCGCCAGGAAGTATTGGCCATTCATTTAAGCGAGCGTGTGGAGGAGTACATCATTCAATTAATCATGGCCACCCGTAAACCCCAAGGTTATGGCGATGATATGGCCAGTTGGCTGGAATATGGCTCCAGCCCCCGTGGCACCATCGCGCTGGATCGCTGTGCTCGTGCCCATGCCTGGCTTGCGGGGCGCGATTATGTGAGTCCGGACGATGTGCAGGCTGTCTTGCATCCGGTATTACGCCATCGCCTGTTGGTGAGCTTTGACGCGGAAGCCTCCGGCATGAACACCGATCGCATCATTAACGAGCTTATTTTACGCGTGGCTGTGCCTTAAGCCTCATATGACGACCTCAACTTCCATCACCGACCCTCAGCATTACTTGCATGGCTTTTTTGTGCCCAGCGCCAAGACCGATGAGCATCAGCTGACGCAGTTGCGCATGCTGGCCAAACGCCTGCGCCTGGCCAGCCTGCCCCAGTTAAATGGTTTGTTGGCGGGCTCCCACATGAGCCGTCAAAAAGGCCGTGGCCTGGATTTAGATCAGCTTAGAATTTACCAGCCCGGGGATGACATTCGCAGCATCGACTGGCGCGTCACTGCGCGCACTCAAAAACCCCATACCCGTGTTTATAAAGAAGAACGGGAACGGCCGGTGATGATCTTGTGTGATCAACGCAGTCCCATGTTTTTTGGCAGTCAACGTAGTTTTAAATCAGTAGTGGCCGCTCAGTGCAGTGCGCTGATTGCCTGGGCCGCATTAGACCACGGAGATCGCGTTGGGGCCGTGGTATTAGGCGACCAAAAAGAAACCGATTTTCGCCCCAAGCAGCGCGTAAGCCATGTATTAAATATTTTAAAAACCATCAATGAATTTAATCATGAGCTTACACAGCCATCAGACGTTCATGCAGAAAAGCCAAAAACTTCCCTAACCGACAGCCTTAATCACCTCAAGCAAAGCCTCAAGCCTGGTACCACCTTGTACTTAATTAGCGATTTTTATGATCTAAGTGAACAGGACAAGGCCACCTTGTTTTCACTAAAACGTCACAACCACATAGTGGCGCTGCAGGTTTTTGATCCATTGGAACGTACCGCCCCTCCCAGTGGATTATATGCAGTGACGGATGGCGACAATCAGGGATTTTTAGACACACAGAATAAACAGGCCATGCATGCTTATAGCGAAGCGGTCAGTGTATTTCAGCAAGGCATTGAAAATACATTTAAATCCTTGGGCATTCATCACCAGCAAATTAATGCCGGCGAGATTCCCTACGCCGCCATTAAATTAGCCCTTGAGCAAAGGGGAGCCAGATGAATCCTCTTGATCAGTTAAAAGATATTCACCTGCCCGCCGACGTATCCTTGTGGCCCCTGGCCTGGCCCTGGTGGATACTCATAATATTGTTGGTGGCATTGCCCACTTTGGCTGTTTATCTAAGACGAAAAAATCGCTGGCGCAGACAAGCGTTACAACAATTAAACAATATTGAAATAGCCAATAAAAATATTTGCATTCAACAATGCAATCGCTTGTTAAAGCAGGTGGCGCTGTATCGTTTTGGCCAGCCTTGTGCGGCATTAAGTGGTGAGCCCTGGCTTGAATTTTTAGACAGTAAAGTAAACAACGCCCTATTTATGCCAGAGCATGTGGAATTTGCCAGCGCCGTGGATCGGCCGGATTCATCCATTGACCCCCAGACACTTAAACGTGCGGTGGCCACCTGGATAAGGAAACACAAATGTTAAGTCTTCAATGGCCACTATTGTTGCTGGCGCTGCCGTTACCCTGGCTGGTATATCGTTTTGCCCCGGCCTATAAAACCGAGCAAAGCCAGGTCTTTGCTCCCAGCCTCATGATGCTGGCGGAACAAAAAGAAATGCAAACCGCCAAACCTCATATTAGCTTATGGGTGATGGCTGCGGCTGCCTGGTTATGTTTGGTATTGGCCGCCACCCGCCCTACGTTTGTGGGTGAACCTCAAGCCATTACCAGCAGTGATCGCAATATGATGCTGGCGGTGGATTTATCGGACAGTATGAAAGAAGAAGACATGGCTTTTCAGGGACGCCTGGTGAACCGCTTACAAGCCGTAAAGGCGGTACTTACCGAATTTATAGCGAAGCGTCAGGGAGACAGACTGGGGCTCATATTATTTGGCTCCAAAGCCTATGTGCAAACACCGCTCACCTTCGACTTAGAAACCTTGCAAATTCTATTGGATGAAGCCACCTTTGGTTTGGCCGGTCGCAAGACTGCCATCGGCGATGCCATTGGCTTATCAGTGAAACGCTTATTGGATTTACCCGAGTCAAATCGTGTGCTGATTATTCTCACCGACGGGCAAAATACCGCCGGTGAAATTGAGCCCTTGCAGGCGGCCAAATTAGCAGCCCAGGCGGGGGTTAAAATTTATACAATCGGCATTGGGGCAGATGAATTAGTGATACAAGGATTTTTTGGTCCCAAGCGCATCAACCCCAGCCGTGATTTGGATGAGGTGACCCTCACCACCATCGCCCAGGATACCGGTGGCCAATATTATCGCGCCCGCAACCTGGCCGAGCTGGAACAAATTTATTCGGTGCTGGATGCCCTGGAAACCATAGAAATGGAAGAGCAATCCATTCGCCCGGAAAAATCACTATTTCATTATCCTTTGGGCTTGGCTTTGTTACTGGCAAGCTGCCTGTATTTAATGCAATTGCCTGCTTTTTCCACTCTGGTTAATCGTGTTAAAAACATCAACAAGGGGAAGGCCCATGTCTGACTTTCACCTGTTACGCCCGGAGTGGTTATGGGCATTATTACCCTTATTATTAACGCTGATTTTTCAGCGCCGCCAAAAAGCATTGAGTGGTCAATGGAAAAACATCATTGCCCCGCAATTACAAGAATACTTACTTAAAAAAACCGCCCATTCCTCCCGCAATAATAGTTTATTTGTGGGCGGATTATGGATAGCGGCGATATTGACCATAGTAGCGTTAACGGGTCCCAGCTGGCAGAAACAACCGTCCCTGGTTTATTCAAGCCAAGGGGGTTTAGTGATTGCCCTGGACCTATCCTTGTCCATGACAAGCCAGGATCTAAGTCCATCCCGATTACAACGGGCCAAATATAAAATTACCGATATATTAAAACAAACCGGACAAGATAATATCGCTTTGATTGCCTACGCAGGGGACGCCCATGTGGCGAGTCCGCTCACCCGGGATATCAAGACCATACTCAACATGTTGCCGGTACTGAGCCCCTATATAATGCCCACCCCGGGCAGCAACCTGGTATCTCTGGTGAGGGAAGCCAGCGCCCTGTTTGAACAGGGTAAAAGCTCCCCCAGAAAATTATTACTGGTCACCGACGGGGTTGAGCCCCAGGACATTCAGGAGGTCAGCCAGTTACTTAAAAAAGCGAAAATCGAGTTGAGCATTTTAGCCGTGGGAACGGAACAAGGCGCCCCCATTATGAAACCCGATGGACACTTCTTTAAAGACAGTCAGGGGCAAGTGATATTGCCGGTACTTGAGTGGGATAATTTACAACAGCTAAGCGATGCCACCCAGGCGCGCATCACTAAAATAAGCAACGACGACAGCGACATCAACTACCTCATTAGCAATCATTCACTGCAACAAAGTTTTGAGCAAGAACAAAAAAGTCTGGAGTTTGATCAATGGCTCGACAGTGGTTACTGGTTAATTTTACCCATTTTATTGCTGTCCCTGACGTTGTTTCGCCGAGGTATATTGCTAGTGGCGGTGGTCGCCATTTTGAGTGCGCCACAAGAAAGCTGGGCCGACAATACGCTACCGGATTTTTTACTCAATAAAGACCAACAGGCCCACAAGCAATTTGAAATAGACCCCAATCAAGCGGCGCAATTATTTGAAAATCAACAGTGGAAAGCCAGTAGCCTGTATAAAGCCAAAGACTATCAAGGTGCACTGGATATTTGGCAGCAGTACAACGATGCCCAAAGCCTTTACAATGCCGGCAACGCCCTGGCCCAATTGCAACGCCTGGATGATGCCATAGGCAATTATGAACAGGCTATGGAGTTGAATTCCAAACTACAGGATGCCAAGACCAACAAGGCGATTGTTGAAGCCCTAAAGAAACAACAAGAGCAACAACAAAAGCAGGAGGGTGAGCCGGGAGACAAGGAACAATCGGATCAGGAATCATCGGATCAAAAATCGTCCGACCAAGAATCCTCGGAGCAGGAAAAATCCCAGCAATCGCAAGATGAACAACAACAATCTTCCCAGCAGTCACAAGATGAATCGGGTCAAGATGGTGAAGACTCATCCAGCGACAACCCCACCGAACAAGGGGAACAAAAAGAAGCGCAAAATCCTATGGCCCAACAGCAAACGGACGAAGAAAAACAAAAACAGCAAGAAGCCCAGGCTCAACAAGCTAAACAAGATGGCGAGCAAGCAGAAAATGACGAACAAAGCAGCGCTCAGGCCATGGTTAAAAGCACTCAACAATTAGAAAAAGAACAGGCTATGCAGCAATGGATAGAACGCATCCCGGATGACCCGGGTGGTTTATTACGTAACAAGTTTTTATATCAGTACAAAAATCGAAACCAACAAAATAACAATCAAAATGGAGATAGGAAACCGTGGTAAAAAAATCTTTATTATTTTTGTGTTTAATTTTATCCGTAACCAGCAGCTGGGCAGTAAAATTTGAAAGCTCGGTGGACCGTAGTCAAATTAGTGATGGAGAATCACTGGTACTCACCGTGCGTTATAACAATAACGTGTTAACCGGCAATCCTGACTTTAGCCCACTCAAACAACAATTTGAAATTATCAATCAGCAACGCAAGAGCAGCTTCCAGTTCATCAATGGCCAGAGTAATTCCTGGACCATCTGGACCCTGCATTTAATGCCTAAACGCTTGGGTAACCTGGTGATACCTTCCTTAAATTATAAAGGGGAAACCAGCAAGGTCATCCAAATTCAGGTTGAAAAATTATCCAACAGCATTACCAGCCAACAGCAGAAGGAAGTTTTCTTTCACACCGAAATTGATGTAAAAACCGCCTATGTGCAAGGGCAAATTTTATACTCAGAGAAACTGTATTTTTCTGTGCCTCTGGATAACAGCCACCTCAATGAGGTAGAGGTGGATGAAGCCGTGGTACAAGCATTGGGTGAAACCAAAAATTACCGTACTCAGCTTAATGGCCGCACCTTTGATGTGTATGAACGCAACTATGTTATTTACCCCCAAGTAAGTGGCGAAATGATCATCCCAGGGCCCAGATACACAGGGGAAGTCAACAACGGTCGCTGGCGTCCCGGTCGCCCCATTCGCGTGAGCCAGCCCCCTTTAAAAATTCAGGTATTGCCTCAGCCCGCCAGCTACCCACAAGCCAGCTGGTTACCCGCGCAAGCCGTGACACTGGATTATGAATGGCGTGGCAATCCGCAAGCTTTATCTCTTGGCGAACCGTTAACCTTACAAATCGAATTTAAGGCAAAGGGGTTGAGTCAGGCGCAGTTGCCAGAAATCGTATTGGCACCCAGCAAGGGTTTTAAGTATTACCCTGACCAGGCCAAGACCCAGGACGTGACCGGCGAAGACGGCATCATTGGCATTCGTAGTCAGAGCATTGCCATTGTGCCCACCGAAGTGGGTAGCCATACCCTGCCTGAAATTCGCATCCCCTGGTGGAATACCCAACATGGGCGCATCGAATACGCCGTGATTCCGGCCCAACGTTTAACCACCTTTAATAACAATACTACTCAAGACAATGGCCCACTTAACCCAGAGCCAATCGTAGCGCCCTCTCAATCTGACCAATCCAGCACGGTAACAACGCCAGCAAGCGGTTCACTATTATGGCCCTTGGTCAGTTTAGGTTTGTTGGTATTATGGCTAGCCACCTTGGGATTGTGGTGGACAAAGAGTCAAGCCACTAATAAGACACCCACCACCCTCAATCAACCAACGCCCCTCAACCCGCGTTTAAAAGATGTTCGCCAGGCGTGTCGTGATAATGATGCCAGCCAGGCCCGAGCCAATATATTGAGCTGGGCAAGGTCACAATGGCAATTTGACGGTAACAGCCTAAGTAATTTGGCCAATCAAGTGGAAGAGCCGGCCTTAAAAGAAGCGCTTGTGCAGTTGGATAATTTTTTATATTCCCCGGTTAACGACAGCTGGCAGGGTGAATATTTATGGCAATTACTGCGTGCACATAAACCCGCTAAAACAGCTGAGCCAAAAGGCTCAGTATTAACCACTTTATACCCAGATAACACAGCACAGGCCTCACATGGATAAACAAATCACCGATGAATTATGCCCCTGTGGCAGCGGCAAAAAATTTGAAGATTGCTGTAAAAAAGAATACGACGCCATTAATTCCGCCCGTGATAAGTTAAAAGCCGCCATGAAGGACCCTATTAGGGCCAAGGAACTAAAAAAACTGCTAAAACAGCATAAATAGCCCAAGGCGCTTTAGGCAAACTGTCTATACTCAAATTATTGGGCGAGAGACAGGTTATGAAAAAAGCGGTTGTTATCGAAGACGATACTATTTCCCAGAAATACATTCGTCGGGCTTTGAAAAGCGTGGTGGAACTACACTTTGCAGATAACGGCAAGGACGGCCTTGCGCTGATTTTCCGCCTGGAACCAGACATCATTATTCTGGATGTGGAACTGCCCGATGCCAACGGCTATGAGTTGTGCCACGAAATTCGCCACCACTCGCAGTTTTTGTTCACGCCTATTTTATTTATCACCGGCCACACCTCCCTGGATGAACGCATTAA
>MAAD01000009.1 GCA_002162985.1 Bermanella sp. 47_1433_sub80_T6
CGTGGCTAAAAAGGGGAGCGAAAAATGAAGGTAAGGGAGCTAATGAGCTCATGGGAATCCACCAGTCATCACAACGATGGGGAAGAGAAGTATCACATACGTTTACCGCGACGCGATGCAGCTCGGTTAGAGGCCTTGGCCAGTTTGTACCCAGGTTTGGATAAAAACGAGGTATTGGCACAGCTCATAGAAGTTGCACTGGATGAAGTGGAAAGGCAAATGCCCTATAAGGCGGGTAGCAAAGTGGTGTCTGTGGATGAAATGGGGGACCCGTTATACGAGGATGTGGGCCTAACCCCAAGGTATCTGCAGTTGCGCCATCAGTTCGCGCAGGGGCTTAATAACAAAAAGAAGCGTGCTTAATTTAGTTTTGGGGAAAGAGGCAGGTTGTGTGTTGTTCACAACCCGCCATAGGGCATCTATTTTAGTCTAGAGTGACCTGCAAGATGCTGCGGCGTAAATTAGCGTCCAGCAACACTTTGGCATCATTAGCGATGTTTTCAATCTTGTGGGCAAACAAGATGTTGCCAAGACTGTCCAACGTCAGCACATCACGTTCTAATAATTCATCAATCAAGTTTCTAAACAGTGATTTGTCAAAAAACTCAGGAGCATTTAACCCGTGCAAAATGGAGATGCGCTGGGCCATTAATGAACAGTTTTTAACGATACTATCTTTATTTAAAGTGCCCGAACCCGAGCGTTGCAGCAGGGCAATGGCGATGTAATACCGCTCCAGGATCTGAATAACCTGTTCGGACAAAACAGATAAAATAATGAAATTACTGGAGCTAACCGCTGGGCGTTCCAGGTATTCGCCGTTTTCACTCAGATACCCTTTGGCGATAAACAGGTCAATCCATTGGGTGACCACGGCTTCAATTTCGTCATCTTGCCAATGCAAAAACAACTCGGCCTTTAAATAGGGGTAAATGGTGTTGGCAAAACGAATCACTTCCTGGCGTTTCATTGTACTGTTGTTAATGAACAAACACGCCAGCATGGAGGGAATGGCAAAGACGTGAATCACGTTATTGCGGTAGTAAGTGAGCATCACCGCCTGAGTTTCATCCACCGAAATGATATCTCCCAGCGGGTGCTTGCGGCGCTCCACAGCCTGCATGTTCTCGCTATAATTAATCCAGTCCTGACCCTCTCCCTTTGGCAGGCAAGTAAACGAGCTATAAGGCATGCTGTTAACCAAATCCCCATACAAGTTAAGGGTCTGTACCAGGGTTTTTTCGTCCATGGCCTGTCTTGGGGTGGCCAGTAGCGCCAGCGATACCATGTTAATAGGGTTAAGGCTGGCCGCCTTGTTAATTTGGGTGGCCACTTCCAGAGCCAGGCTGTTTACCACGGGTTTAACCCACTGAGGGCGAAAATCAGGCCCGTGGTCCTGTTCACGCCAGCCGGGATTATGGGATTCCAGGTAATCATCCAGTTCGATGGGGTCACCAAAAGTCAGGTGAACCTGACCAAAGTTTTTCTTAAGGTCTTTCAGAGTCTTGAAGATGCCCAAGACCGATTCTTTCTGTTTGGCTTTGCCGCGCAGTTCACCTAGATAAGTATTGCCTTCAAATACTTTTTCATACCCCACGTAAATGGGCATGAAAATAATGGGTTTATGGCTGTCACGTAAAAAGCTGCGCACGGTCATGGCGATCATGCCGGCCTTGGGTTTAAGGGTGCGTCCGGTGCGACTGCGGCCCCCTTCGACAAAATATTCTGTGCTGTAACCCGAGGTGAAGATGGCATGCAGGTATTCATCAAATATGGCGCTGTATAAAGGGTTGTCTTTGAAGCTGCGGCGCATGAAGAAGGCACCGCCACGACGTAAAATAGGCCCAAGCACGGGCATGTTCAAGTTAATGCCAGCAGCAATCTGAGGGGGCACGATGCCGTTTTTATACATCACATACGACAGTAATAAATAGTCTATGTGGCTGCGATGGCAGGGCACATAAATGATCTCGTTGTCTTTATAGATGTCTTTTAGCTTATCCATGTGGCGAACATTCACGCCGTTATAGAGCTTGTTCCATACCCAGTTTAGGATGATAGACAGGAAACGAATGGTGCTATGACTCTGGTTGGACGCAATTTCATCACCGTATTTTATGGCCTGGGCGGCGGCTTTTTCATAGCTGATGCCTTTTTCTTTCATCAAGTCTTCGATGGCGGCTTTTACCATGGGTTTGCGTATTAATCTGTGTACCAGGGTGCGTCGATGACTTAAATCCGGGCCAATCACCGCGCTGCGGGTATGCCTGAAGTGCACCCTTAATACTCGGCCCAGTTTACGAATTAAACGGTTGGACTCCATGTCGGGGTTTTCAGCTAGCAGAGTTTGTATGGACAAGGGCTTGCTGATGTTCACAAAGGTGTTGCGGCCATTTAACAAGATGCTCATGAAACGACGGATGGGGCCAATGACCGCCCAGCTGTCACCCAACCAAATCTTAAGGAAGCTTTTTTCTTTATTGGGCTCGCGACCCCAAAATACATTTACCGGTACCACCTGCACATTGATGTGGGGGTTTTGCTGGCACACCTTGAGCATGTTGGGAACGCTTGCATGCAAATAAGGGGTAAAGCGACGACGCAACCAACTGCCTTCCGAACGAGATAAATAGACGATGCGGTTTTTAAACTGGATGCCACCAACCTCAACGGGTTCCATGGCTAGTGGTAAATTAAATTTACGGGTCTCGGCATCCAGCACTAGGCTGGCACTGTAAGAGCGCTGTGGCAGGGCGTAAAAAATAGGTTGATCAAGATCCAGGCCGTTGGCCTGAGCATCATCGGCACCCACCACATCGGTTTTCACCCAGATGTTCAATAAACGCCGAAACAGGCCATTGAAGAAAGAAATCAGAATTGCCAAAATATTTACCTTTAATAAAATCATCAAACCCGCACGGCGCTGCGCCATGCTTCCTGCAAATAACGGTTGAGACGGTCAGGATTTGTGAATTGTAGCAGGTCTCAATCACAAACCTAGGGCCAATTACCTTAATTAAATTGGCCTTTATTGCCCCATAATAAGGTTTGTGAAGTAAGCGGTACTTTTCATAAACACTTGTTCGCTCTATAGAATTTCACTTTGCTGGTCTATATTGTGAAATATGTTTAGTGTTTTAATTCAAAACCTAGGTAATGGTGTGGACAACCATTAATAAGAGGCAATACATGATTTGTGTGGAAAACCTTAGCAAGCAATTTGATGATTTTTTAGCGGTGGATAATTTAAGTTTTACCGTGGCACCCGGCGAAGTATTGGGCTTCTTAGGCCCCAATGGTGCCGGTAAATCCACCACCATGAAAATCATCAGTGGCTTTTTGGGCGCAAGCCAGGGCGTAGTTACCGTGTGTGGCATCAACGTTTATGACGCGCCGCAAAAAGTGCAGGAGTTAATGGGCTATTTGCCTGAAGGTGCTCCGGCCTATGGCGAGATGACAGTGAGCGCCTTTCTGGACTTTATTGCCCAGGTGCGTGGTTTTAAAGGAGCGCAAAAGCAGCAGCGTTTACAGGCTGTGGTGGAGCAAGTGCAGTTGCAGTCGGTGCTGGGGCAGGTGATCGATACCTTGTCAAAAGGCTTTGTACGCCGTGTGGGCATTGCACAAGCCATCATGCATGACCCTAAGGTACTGATTTTAGATGAACCCACCGATGGTTTGGACCCTAACCAGAAACACCAAGTGCGTGAACTCATCAAGGGTTTGGCGAAAGATAAAATAGTGATTATTTCTACTCATATTTTAGAGGAGGTCAGTGCGGTATGTACTCGCGCTCTGATCATAGATCAGGGAAAACTGATCGTGGATGGCAAACCCAGTGTACTTGAGCGACAAAGCCGCTATCACAATGCCATCAGTCTTAGCCTGGAAGATGAAATAGAGGGCGCGCAGGACATGTTACAAGAGCTGCCAGGTATTAAGGCGGTTGAACAGATTAACAAACGCAGTTTCACGCTATTTCCCATGGACGGTGCCATGCTTTTAACGCAACTGGTGCGTTGGTTGGATGAAAAGGCATGGCAAGTTGAAAATTTACACGTGGAGAAAGG
>MAAD01000325.1 GCA_002162985.1 Bermanella sp. 47_1433_sub80_T6
GGCATGAACGCAGGTTTAAGAAGTTTGGAAAAAGATGCCTGGTACCCAAGAAGAGACGAAGCTTACCTGGGTGTATTGGTGGACGATTTGATTACCATGGGTACCGACGAGCCTTATCGTATGTTCACCAGTCGCGCCGAATACCGCTTAATTCTGCGTGAAGACAACGCCGATTTACGCCTCACCCAAATTGGCCGTGAATTAGGTTTAGTAGGTGACGAACGCTGGGCCGCCTTCAGCGAGAAGTCGGAGGCCATCGAGTTGGAAACCCAGCGCCTCAAGAGCACCTGGATTCAGCCCGGAAGCGAAGAAGCCAAGCAACTGGAAGAGACGGTGAAATCCCCGTTAAATCGTGAATACAGCTTGATGGATTTGCTTAAACGCCCGGAAGTAAAATACCAGAACATAGGCAACCTGAAAGGCACTCCTCCTGCCGATCAGCGTGTACAAGAGCAGGTAGAAATTGCCGCCAAGTACGAGGGTTACATCAACCGTCAGCTAGATGAAATTGAGCAGATGCGTCGCTACGAAAACACCCTGCTGCCACTAGATGTGGCCTATGAAAAAGTGGGTGGATTGAGTAACGAAATCGTACAGAAACTTAGCGAAATGCGCCCTGAAACCCTGGGCAGTGCCAGCCGTATCCAAGGGGTGACCCCGGCTGCGTTAAGCCAGTTGCTTATCTACCTCAAAAAACATCACGCCATCACTAAAAAAGCCATGTAAGAGGGCAGCCCCTGCCCGAACAAGAATTCTCCACGGGTGCCTGCAAGGATGTAGGTAGTAGGGCAAAGCAGGAGCACTTGCCCAGTGGACTCGTACAGATTAGGAACAACATGTACCAAAAGTTATTAGAAAAAGGTCTGTCCCGCTTAAACATAGAGTTAAGCGGCGACAAGATAGACTTATTGCTGGCTTATCACGCTTTGTTGGTAAAGTGGAATAAGGCCTACAATCTAACGGCGGTGCGCGATCCAGAGCTAATGATCTCGCGTCACCTTATCGACAGCCTAAGCATTCTTCCATATATAGATGGGCAGCGTATTTTGGATGTGGGCACTGGCCCGGGTTTACCCGGCATTCCTTTGGCCATTTGTTTTCCCGAGCGTGAGTTAACCCTGTTAGACAGCAATGGTAAAAAGACCCGCTTCTTAACCCAGGCCAAGATAGAGCTAAAGTTAAACAACATTACCCCGGTGCAGGCACGAATTGAGAGCTTTGAAGCCCCTTTGTTCGACGCCATCACCAGCCGTGCCTTCGCTACCCTTAAAGATATGGTGGATGGCAGCATTCACCTGTTAAAAGAGGGGGGCTTGTTTTACGCCATGAAGGGCTTGTATCCCACGGATGAAATTGCCCAATTGGATAGCCGAGTCAATGTGCTAGACTGCTTTGCCCTGTCTGTTCCAGGGGAAGAAGGCGAGCGTCACTTGGTAAAAATCCAGAAGAATTAGGTACAGGATGTATTGTATCCAGAGAATGCAGGAGCAATTCTCTGGAAAAAACCAATAATAAGTAGGTGTGTTGTGGGTCGAATTATTGCGGTAGCTAACCAAAAAGGCGGGGTGGGTAAAACCACCACCACTGTAAACTTGTCTGCGTCTTTGGTGGCCACCAAGCGCAAGGTGCTGGTTGTCGACCTTGATCCACAGGGCAATACCACTATGGGCAGTGGCGTGAATAAACACGAGTTGGAAACTTCGGTTTACGACCTGCTTGTGGATAAAATGCCGGTTAGCGACATTAAAGTAAAAACCGACCCGGCTGGATTTGATATTGTGCCCGCCAACGGCGACTTAACCGCCGCTGAAGTCGAGTTGATCGGGGTGGAAGGCAAAGAACGACGCCTTAAAGACGCGCTAGATGCAGTCAAAGACCAGTATGACTACATCATCATCGACTGTCCCCCTTCCTTGAACATGCTCACCATTAACGCCTTTGTGGCAGCCGATGGCATCATTATTCCCATGCAATGTGAATATTATGCTCTGGAAGGGTTGTCGGCCCTCATGAACACCATCGAGCGCATTCAGCAAATTAACCCTGAATTACAAATTGATGGCCTGTTGCGGACTATGTACGATCCGCGCTCAAGCCTAACGACGGATGTGTCGTCCCAATTGATTAATCATTTTGGTGATAAGGTCTATGGCACGGTTATCCCTAGAAATATTCGTCTGGCAGAAGCCCCCAGTTATGGCCTGCCTGTGCTGTGTTATGATAAAACCTCACGGGGCGCAGTGGCGTATTTAGCATTGGCCGGCGAAGTGAATCGAAAATGTAAAAACCTGCAGAAAAAAGCAGCTGCAGTTTCCTAACTTATTATTACCAATACCGGGCGGTGATCACTGCCCGGACAGATACGGCTTAAAAAACACATGGCAAAAAAACGTGGACTGGGCAACATGGGGTTGGATGCCCTGCTGGCAGGTGCAACTTCCAAAAAATCACCCGTTGATGGTGATTCCAGCTCAGAAGATTCCAGCGGGCAAAATATTGAGGGTGAGTTAAAACACCTGCCCATAGAGTTTTTACAGCCAGGCCAATATCAGCCCAGAAAAGACATGCACCCGGAGCAGCTTGAAGAACTGGCCGCCTCCATTCGCAGCCAGGGCATCATGCAACCCATTATCGTGCGCCCGCTTTTAAGCAAAGACCGCTATGAGATCATTGCTGGTGAGCGCCGTTGGCGTGCCGCCCAACTGGCAGAGCTGCAAGAGGTACCGGCGTTGGTGCGTGACGTGCCGGATGAAGCCGCCATCGCCATCGCGCTGATTGAAAACATCCAGCGAGAAAACTTAAACCCCATGGAAGAGGCAGTGGCCCTGCATCGCTTACAGGAAGAGTTTGAGCTTACCCAGCAGCAAGTAGCTGAGGCCGTGGGCAAAAGCCGTGTCACCGTGACCAACTTGCTGCGCCTGATGAACCTTAACCCGGACGTGAAGACCCTGCTAGAACACGGCGACATCGAAATGGGCCATGCCCGAGCCTTGTTAGGGTTGCACGACCAACACCAGTCGGAAGCGGCCCGCCAGGTGGCGGCCAAATCCCTCACCGTGCGTCAAACCGAAGCCCTGGTGCGTGGCTGGCATGAGCAAAAAGAAACCAGCCAAAAGCCTGCCCCTAACCCTGATGTAGAGCGCCTGCAAATCAGCCTGGGTGATCGCCTGGGGGCCAAGGTAGAGCTTAAGCACAATGCAAAGGGCAAAGGTAAGCTGGTCATCAGCTATTCCAGCCTGGATGAGCTGGACGGTATCCTGGGTCATATTAAATGACGTAACGGATGTACCGGAGTCGCATCTGCTGCGACTCCTGCCGCTCTCGCACACATTGGCGCATCTGCTCGTACCCTAATTATCGATAGCTCTCTACACTGCCCACCTGTTTAAAAAACCAACACCCATGATAATTATTCATCTATCTACATAAACGTTACAAATTAAATATGAATAAGTGTAAAGGTTTGGTTGAAGCTACCGCCCATAGCCAATATAATTCGGCCCGCTCAATTTGGGCAATTTGTTAGTGTTTAATCGCAGTTTAGAGCCGATGGCTCACCGGAGATGTTGTGCGGCAGACCATTTCACGCCCTCCGGTATACAGAATTAGCCTGGTACAACTGGGCTTGAGCGCGCTGATGGCGCTGCTTTTTCTACTGCGAGGGCAAGATGCGGCCATATCTGCATTGGCCGGTGGATTAATATGTGCGATCCCCAACGCTTATTTTATATACAAAGCGTTTTTGCACACCGGAGCCCGACAAGCCAATGCAGTCTTGATAGCGTTTTATCAAGGGGGCATGTGGAAGATGATTTTAACCGGGGTTGGATTTGTAGCTGCTTTTGAGCTGATCCAGCCTTTGGATGTTTTTGCCTTGTTTTTCACCTTTGTGGTGGTACAGAGCACAAACTTTTTTGTTTCAAAAATTGCAAATTTATAAACCTTTAGAATGAGAGTGCATTATGGCAGGTGATTCAACCGCTTACATAAAACACCACCTCACCAATCTAG
>MAAD01000169.1 GCA_002162985.1 Bermanella sp. 47_1433_sub80_T6
TCAGCTGTATGACAGTTTTCACCCGGCGGTGCTGGCGGCCATGCAACATGTGGTGGAAGCGGCCCATGCTGAAAACTGCCCGGTGAGTGTGTGTGGCGAAATGGCCGGTAACCCGTCCGGTGCCATATTGTTAATGGCCATGGGTTACGACATGCTCTCCATGAACGCCACCAACCTGCCCAGGGTGAAGTCGGTGATTCGCAGCGTGGACATGGCATTTGCCAAATCGGTATTGGCTGAGGTGATGACGCTGGACAGCCCCATGGTGGTGAGCAGTACCGTGCAGCTCGCGTTAAACAAACAAGGGCAAGGTCATATTTTGGGGCCTGGCGGCGGCAAGCGTTAGCGACTGCCGAAAACTTCTAATCATAAATGCCAGCGGCGTTTACGACCTGTGTCCATATGAATGTAGCCGCTGCGACCGTAATAACCCACTCCGCCAATGGTAGAAGCCAGCGTTGCCTTGTGAACCTGACGCAAGTTTAGTCCAGGAATGCGAAAATCCATGGCTCGACCACTCATGTGCAAACTCTGCTTGGCCACCCCTTTGCCCGCTTCGCGTAACTTGGCATTGGTCTGCGGGCTGCGATAGCCAGACACCAACAAAATTTCCTTGGAGCTGCTCAGCTTTTGTTGAATGGAGTGCAATTGATCCAGTAATTGAATATCAATGGGGGCGATACGGTTTTCTCTGTGGTCACGCATCAGTAAAAAAATGTCAGCCAGGGCATCGATGGAATATTCACCTTGCTCCCAATAGGTCACATTGGCGGTTTCGCCGGTATGCAGGCTTCTTAACTTTAGTTGGCGGTGCTCTTCGATCGGTTCAATTACCGATGCCGGGGTGGCAAACACATTGGGCGCGCCTAACAGTAAGGGACTGGCAAGAGGGGCACTACTAACCCACTGTAAAAATTGGCGACGATTAAGGCTCATTGATTCTGGTTCTATATGCTGAGTTTGGTTTTATTTTGCGCATATATTGTGCCATTAACCTTAAGTTATAAGCAAAGCCGCTATCTATAACCTTCCCTGTGAAGCGACCACATTAGTCATGCGTTATAACACGATGGAATCCAATTTATGGCTCTCACCATTTATCTGATCTCGCCGATATACGTCATCACGCATCTGCAACTGCCCATTTTCATCCACCCAACTGGTCCAGTACATCAGGTACACAGGGATGGGTTGTTTAAGTTGCACCGGGCGGGTCTGAGCCCGGTCGATGACCTTGTTAATAAGAGCCGAGTCCCAGTTTTGATCTTTGAGCAGGGCGTGGGCCAATTGCCGAGGTTTTTCCACTCGAATACAGCCACTGCTCAGGGCCCGCATCTTGCGACCAAATAGCTCTTTATGATTGGTGTCATGCAGATAAATAGATTTATCATTGGGCAGGACAAACTTCACATCTCCCAGCGCGTTATCGCCACCTGGAGTTTGTACAAAACGAAAAGTATTGATGCGACTGTTAAACCCTTCCCAGTCCACATTGGTTAGATCAATTTCCTGAGCTGGCGTCTGCCAGCCCTCATAAATTTTATAGTTATGACGGGATAAATAATTGGGGTTTTTCTGGGCCGTCGGTAAGATATCCCGCAAGGCAATACGATGGGGCACGTTCCATTGGGGCGCCAATACCACTGCGCTGATGGTTTCTACTAACACGGGTGTGCGTCGTTGGTTGCGACCTATAACCACCTTCATGCTTAACTGGCTTTCGCCGTCGTTAATTAAGTCCAGGTGAAAGTTAGCCATGTTCACCAGTATGTAGCGTTGCCCCATGTCCACCGGTAAATAGCGCCAGCGTTTCATGTTCAGGGCGATGCGCTGGGCAATAAAATAAGGGGCTACGTTTAAAAGTTCTAATGTGGGTTTATCCAGTTGTCCATTAGCGGTTAAACCATGGCGTGTTTGAAAATGCCGCAGGGCGGTGACGGTATCATCGTCTATCTTGTAAACCCGATTGTGACGGTCGCGCCGGTAAGCCTGCTCTAGCAATAATGGATCCTGGTCCTCGCTCTGGGGTATTAGCCAGGCCAGTTTGCTGGCCGTGAAATCCCCGTAAGCTTTAAGCATCCAGCGCAAGCGCGGCACCTGCCCGTGGGAGTCCCCCAAGCTTAATGTGCGATCAATATTTAGCGGGTACCAGCCGCCGCTTTCAGCAATATCCTGATAACGGTCCAGTTCGTTGGCCAGGCCCTCGTAGCCCGGGTGTTGGGGCACCAGATCACTGACCAGGGTATGCAACTTGCCATGCTCCAACGATTGCGACAGCAGGCTAATCACATCCAAAGAGGTCACCCTAATGGTAGGTGCCGAGGCCACTTTTCTAAAGGAGGGATGATCCAGTTCGCCGGTATTGGGCAGCAACTCTCGATTCAATACCTGTTGGGCGTAATCGATGAAAGCATCGGACAGCAATACATCGATGGCTGCCGCGTGTTTGGGTTGATTGCTTAGGCGTTTGATCTCGGTTTGTAACTTAGCGATGCGATAACGGTAGGCTTTCCATTCGTCGCTGGCGGTGTGTTTAAGGCTGCGAACCAGCACCTTGCCCGCGTCATTAAGCTGAAAATGGTCCATCCAGATCGGTTGGTGGCCGTGTTGGCGATACAGTTCATCTAACTCGTCACGGTATTGCAGGCTGATGCTACCCACCACCTCGCCGGGGGCGTCGTATAACCAGTATTCAATACTTTCTTTGGCCACTAGGGGTGCCAGTACCGGCCGGGTGCTGCCGCTAAGGAACAGGGCCAAATACAATAGCGCCATACAGATACCGGCCAACATCAAAACGATTTGTTGCTGTTTTTTAGCTGGGGGGCGACTTTTGTGGCGGTGACAATAAAAAGGAGCGCTTCTTTCCATAGCTCAAAGTATGGCAGGGCTATATGGCTTATGTGATGTATTTCACGTGGGCTTTGCGTACTGTGATCGTAAAAATATGCAATGAATTGTGAACATAAAAAATGACGCTTTTAAAATCAAATAGTTAGCGTCACCAATACTTTTTTTTGTAAGTTAGGCAATGGAGTGACGGCCCTAAATAATTAAAAGGTCTAAGAAATTAGATTTTTAATTAGCCTGGATAGCATGCTCTAAAACTCAAATGACAGTAAGTTTGCCAGTTTGCCCTGGCTATCAAAGCTGGCTTCTTGCATTTGAATGCTGTCTTGTTGAATTTGCAATCCGGTGCTGGCTCGGGTGCCATAGGCTGGGCTTTTGATGAAGGCCGGCGACAATAACTCTTCCCATTCTTCCCCTATGCCGGTATCGGGCAGTTGATCTTTAGGGTAGCCCTGGGGGTTATTTAGCAGGGTATAAAGTGGCGCATCTTGCGGCTGTGTCAGCCATTGTGCCAGGGCCTGCTTGGCAAACTCTACCTTAGGCCAATGGGTGTCCAGCTGGGCATTGCTTAAGCCGTATAATCCCGGGGCCAGTTGTTTGGGGCCATCACCATTGTGATTGCTTAAGTACCAGCACTGCTGGCGATTGCCCACCACCAGATTGAACCCATCATAAAGGGCACCCTGTGCATGAATCTTCTCAAGGTAGTCTTGGCAGTCCAGCGCTTGGCATAAAAAATCGGCCACCAGTTGGCCACGTGAAATGGTGCCTTCATGGGGAGAGGGGATTCTGCGAACATTGGTAATGGCGGCAAAGCGCCCGTCTCGGGTGACGCCCATCCAGGTGCCGCCGGCTTGCAAATCCAGCCCAGCCAATACCTGTGGGTAATCTTCCCAAAATTGCGCACCGCGGCTTTCCCTGGCATGAAACTCATCCCGGTTGGCCACCATGGTTAGTGGGGTGTCGCTGTCTGGCGCGAATTGAAAGCATATTAAGCACATGGGGGCAGTGTACTCATGCTGGTGCGGTTAGTTAAGCCTATTGTAAGCAAAATACACACATTCGCTTGGCACACAGTGTCAGTCTCAAGGCTATCTATGACCACTGGCGACATGACCCTAAAGCCTTCATAATGCCCGCCCAATAAATGGTTATTTAGTATTTCATGACGTTATTACTTATATATTTAGCTGTGGGTGCCTTTGCCGGTTTGCTGGCGGGTCTATTTGGCATCGGTGGCGGCCTGGTTATAGTGCCTGTGTTGGTGATTACCTTCGAAGCTCTGGGCTTTCCTGTGGAAGTGCTAACCCACATGGCGGTGGGCACGTCCTTGGCTACCATCGCCTTTACCTCCCTTAGTTCGGTACGCACCCATCATCAAAAAGGCGCGGTGGATTGGCCGTTGGCCAGCCGCATCAGTATGGGGATTTTGCTGGGGGCGGTGCTGGGAGTATTAACCGCTAATTCATTAAGCGGTGCCGGCTTGCAATTGGTCATCGGCATCTCGGCGTTAATCGTGGCGGCCCAGATGGGGCTGGGTTTAAAACCTAAACCCACTCGCTCATTGCCAAGCAAAAGAGGCCTAGTAGTGGCAGGTTCTGGCATTGGCTGGGGTTCGGCTTTATTTGGTATTGGCGGCGGCTCCATCACCGTGCCATTTTTAACCTGGTGCAATTACCCCATGCAGCGCAGCGTGGCGGTGGCAGCCGCTTGTGGTTTCCCCATTGCGCTGGTGGGTGGACTCTCAAATATAGTGGTGGGCTGGGATAACAGTGCCCTGCCAGAAAATACCCTGGGTTATGTTTATTGGCCAGCCCTTATTGGTATTGTGATTACCAGTGTGCCTTGTGCGCGCCTGGGGGCAAAATTAGCGCATAAGTTATCACCGGAGAAACTTAAGAAGCTATTTGCTGTCATGTTAGTGGTGGTGGCCGCTAAATTTTTAAGTGCAAGTTTGTAGGGATTTATCTTCGCTAGATCCGAACTACCGCTTGAACACCTATTTGGCAAGTCGCCGTGAATACTTCCATGTAGGCTTGGATTCGGCATCCTTGCCTCATACACTTGCAAACAGATGTTCAAACGATATTTCTAACGCCTTAGTTACATCGTTAGATTAAATAACTGATAAAATATTCACCATTAAAAATAAAAGCATGGAGAGCTTATGCTCACATACCCCAACATAGATCCGGTGGCCGTCAGCATTGGTCCCCTGAGCATTCACTGGTACGGCCTGATGTATTTGCTGGGCTTTACTATTGCCTATTACTTAATGCTGCACCGTGCCAAGCAACCGAACTCAGGCTGGGACAAAGAGCAGGTGAGCGACCTGATTTTTTACGGAGCCATGGGTGTGGTGTTAGGGGGACGGGCAGGTTATGTGTTGTTTTATAATTTCTCCAAGTTTCTTGAAGACCCCTTGTGGTTGTTTGCCGTATGGGAAGGGGGCATGTCGTTCCACGGTGGTCTATTGGGTGTCATCGTGGCCTGTATTCTGTTTGGTCGCCGTTATAAAAAAGGTTTTTTTACCACCATCGATTTTGCCGCGCCAGTGGTGCCCATCGGTTTGTTAACCGGTCGCTTGGGTAACTTTATTGGTGGTGAACTTTGGGGCCGCGTAAGTGATGTGCCTTGGGCCATGGTGTTTCCAAAGGGTGGGCCACTGGCTCGTCACCCCAGCCAACTGTATGAAATGATTTTAGAAGGCCTAGTACTGTTTATTATTTTGTGGGTTTACACCAACAAACCAAGGCCTTCCATGGGAGCGGCCGGGGTATTCATGATGG
>MAAD01000182.1 GCA_002162985.1 Bermanella sp. 47_1433_sub80_T6
CCATGCCTTTCATGGCGCCCATCATCTTGCGCATGCCGCCTTTACCCGACATCTTCTTCATCATCTTCTGCATTTGCTTGTGCTGCTTAAGCACGCGGTTAATTTCCTGAATACTGGTACCGGAACCGGCGGCGATACGCTTCTTGCGGCTACCGTTAATTTTATCAGGGAAACGACGCTCCATTGGGGTCATGGAATTAATGACCGCTTCGGTTTGGCCCATTTGCTTCTCGGCCACATCCATCTGTCCGGCTTGGGCGCCCATCTTGCCCATACCCGGCATCTTATCCATCATGCCCATCAAGCCGCCCATGTTTTTCATTTGCAGCAGCTGGTCACGAAAATCTTCTAAATCAAAGCCTTTGCCTTTTTGCATTTTCTTGGCAAGTTTTTCGGCTTTTTTCTTATCAACCTTACGCTCTACTTCTTCGATAAGCGTCAATACGTCGCCCATGTCCAAAATACGCGAGGCCACACGATCGGGGTGGAAAGGCTCCAGGGCATCGATTTTTTCGCCCATACCCATAAATTTAAGCGGCTTGCCGGTAACGTGACGTACAGATAACGCCGCACCACCACGGGCATCACCGTCGGCCTTGGTTAGGATCACACCGGTTAAGGGCAAGGCTTCGTTAAAGGCTTTGGCTGTATTGGCAGCATCCTGACCCGTCATGGCGTCTACCACGAACAAGGTCTCAACCGGGTCAATGACCTTATGCAGCTGCTGGATCTCGGCCATCATGGCTTCGTCTACCGCTAAACGACCGGCGGTATCCACGATCAATACATCGGCAAACTGAGTCTTGGCTTCGGCGATGGCGGCCTTGGCAATGTCCACTGGCTTCTGCGAGATGTCAGAGGGGAAAAACAGGGCATCAACTTCTGTTGCCAGGGTTTCCAGCTGCTTGATGGCGGCAGGACGATAAACGTCGGCACTCACCACCATGACTTTTTTCTTTTCGCGCTCTTTTAGATAAAGGGCTAATTTGGCAACCGTGGTGGTTTTACCAGCACCTTGCAGGCCCGCCATAAGAATAATTGCGGGGGGCTTAGCAGCCAGGTCCAGACCTTCGTTGGCCTCACCCATGACACGCTGTAATTCTTCATGAACAATTTTAAGGAAGGCCTGACCTGGACTTAGGCTCTTTAGAACCTCACTGCCCACGGCACGTTCTTTCACCTGATTGACGAAATCTTTCACCACAGGCAAGGCCACATCGGCCTCTAATAACGCCATGCGCACTTCACGCAGGGTCGCCTTGATATTGTCTTCGGTAATTTTTGCTTTGCCGCTCATTGAGCGCAAAGCGCCGGTCAAGCGGTCTTGAAGGTTCTCAAACATCTATACATCCGTCGCCACAATGTGCACAATTGAGCAGCATTATATAGGGAAGTGCACAATAACTCACTCTTAGTGAGGCAGAATAATGATTACCCAGGCACTTCCACCATAAAAACACCATGCAAAGCAGGAAACCCCCATTCACATGGCCCAGTTGTTGGCAATCATCGCCATTCTTTTGTACCTATTTAGCACCTACCGCCAGTTATCGGTGATATACACGGACAATGCCGTCAGTCGTACCGGCGTATTGACCACCGGCGCCATTGCCACCGTATTGCATGGCATCATCTGGTTCATGCCTGTTTTTAACGATGGCACTTTGGTATTCAGCTTCTTCAGCGTGGGCTCATTAATTGCTTTGGTCATTAGCGCATTGATTATCATCAGTGCCATTAAGAAACCGTTAGAAAACCTGTTCCTGGGTATTTTCCCAATGGCTGCATTGTTGCTGCTGTTAAATCTGCTCATGCCGGCCACGAGCAACACCAGCCCCCAATGGAGCCCTGGGGTCACCAGCCATATCGTGCTGTCCATCATTGCCTACAGCGTGTTAACCATTGCGGCTTTTCAGGCGGTGATGTTGTTGGTGCAAAACCATCAACTTAAACACAAACACTTGTCTGGCATCATGCGCATCCTGCCGCCTTTGCAGACCATGGACCGTTTATTGTTTGAGATGCTGGGAGTGGGCACACTATTATTAAGCCTGGCCATCGCGTCCGGTTTCATCTTTTTAGAGAATATTTTTGCCCAGCATTTGCTGCACAAAACGGTCTTCACCCTGATTGCTTGGGGCATATTGAGCTTCTTGATATTTGCCCATTGGCGCTTCGGCTGGCGTGGTAATGTGGCGTCCAAGTGGACCCTAACCGGCACCGGTTTTCTGATCCTGGCCTATTTTGGCAGCAAGCTAGTATTGGAAATCATACTGAAGAAGGTTTAACCACCTCCCTTTGTGAGCCGGGTATGTCTTATATTTCGGCAAACTTATATTAGAATTCCTCAAGGAAAAGGTTTAGTCTTAGCCAATTATTAGTCACTAGGCCCCTTTTGTGAGCGAGATCCCTCTCAGCGTACTGTTTTCGGTACTTTTCTTACTGATCATTTTTTCTGCATTTTTCTCCAGCTCTGAGACCGGCATGATGTCGCTCAATCGCTACCGTTTGCGCCACATGTCCAAACAAGGGCATCGCGGCGCCAGGCGCGCCAGTAAATTATTGATGCGCACCGACCGCCTCATCGGTGTGATCCTCATTGGTAATAACTTTGTAAACATCGCCGCGGCCTCCATCAGCACCCTGATTGCACAGCGTATTTGGGTGGACAACCCCGAGTTTGGTGTCACCATCGCCACCGTGTTGTTAACCCTGGTGATTTTGATTTTTTCCGAGGTCACCCCTAAAACCATCGCCGCCAATCACCCTGAAAAAATCGCCTTTCCCGCCAGTTACCTGTTGCGGCCGCTGTTGTGGTTGCTGATGCCCTTTGTATGGGTGGTGAACGGCATCGCCAATTTCATTATTCGCCTAAGCGGTTTACAAATAGACCAGGACAGCAAGGACTTATTGAGCACAGAAGAGTTTCGCACTTTGGTACAACAAGCCGGCGCGGTGATTCCAGAGCGCCGCCAGCAAATGTTGCTATCGATACTGGATTTAGAAACCGTGCGGGTGAACGATATTATGGTGCCCCGCAACGAAATTGTGGGCATCGACCTGGACGATAGTATTCGCGAGATTGAAGCCCAGTTGCGTAACTCGCAGCATACACGCCTGCCGGTCTGGAAAGGCAACATCAATAACATGATTGGTGTTTTGCACATGCGTAACGCGGTAAGAGTACTGGCACAAGAATCGTTTAACAAAGCCGAGCTTATGCAAATCACTCGTGAACCTTATTTTATTCCCGAGACCGCCCAACTGCATAATCAGTTATTTCATTTTCAAAGTGAGCAGCGCCGCATCGCCATCGTGGTGGATGAATACGGTGAAGTGCAGGGCATCGCCACCCTGGAAGATATTCTGGAAGAAATAGTGGGCGACTTTACCAGTGATGTTTCCACCACCAGCCAGGACATAACCCCCCAGGAAGATGGCAGCTTCATCATAGATGGCACCACCACCATTCGTGAATTAAACAAAGCACTTGATTACAGCCTGCCGGTTGGTGGGCCTAAAACCTTCAGTGGTTTGATTATCGAAACTCTGGAAGCCATTCCTGAAAACAGTGTTTGTTTAAAAATTAACGACTACCAAATAGAGATCCTTAAGGTGCAAACCAATACCATTGGCAGTGCCAAAATCACCCGTGCGGTCACTAATAAACCTCGAAGTTAATTTGCCCAGGGTTATGCTTTTTTTGTTAGGCATGACCCTGTCGCTATCATTCACCTAATCACCCGCACATATTTTTTTAATTTAACTTAACTTCTTTACGATATTCACTGGGCACTCTGCCGGTCCAGCGTTTAAAGGCCCGACGAAAATTACTGGCATCTGAAAACCCCACCAGATCGGCAATATCTTCTAGCCCCATACTGGAATGTTGCAGATATTCTGTGGCCAATTGCTCTCTGGCACCGTCAAAGATCTTTTGAAAACTGGTATTGTTATTCTTAAGCTTGCGCCTTAGATGGCGAGATTGAATCCCCAGCTGCAAGGCGAC
>MAAD01000164.1 GCA_002162985.1 Bermanella sp. 47_1433_sub80_T6
AGGCCACCCAGGCAAAAGAATGCTCAGATAAGCTTCCGGTTGAAGTATTGACCGCTCACCTGGTGACCCAGTTTCTAGCGATCCTTGGCATGTGGGGTGCCTCGCAATTGGCATTGGAGGAAGCCTCTGCCAATATTCAATTTTCCTGGGCCAATACCTTACTTCCCTATGCCACGCGCAAGAGTAAAAGCTGTCTGAGCCAGGCACAATTTGATTATGGGCAGGCATTAGAAAAAACTCTGGCGCAGTCGAGTCGAGCCTAAGGTTAGCGAAACTCACTGGAAGTTGACTTTAATGCCCAGTGTTAGAGCGAATCCATTCCATGAAAAGGTTGAGCCTGGCACGATCAAGCCCGTCAATATATTCATGGAAAAAGATAAGCGGATGAGAAATAACTCCTAATCGTTCATCTCGAACTATCAGACCCTTTTATAGCCTTTGGCTTTTAATAGAGTCATGTGATTAAGGGTATGGTATCTGGTTAGGCCTGCTCGAATTAAGAGAGGTTCATGTTCACAATTTCAGGTAGTAGTCACATAGCAATGATTTAAAGTCGTCGCTGTACTCAGGGCCATGCTCAGGGTGCACCGTGAGTTGTTTTTCTGGGGTTGGGCTTACCAAGGTTGATGTGTGGCTTAGGGTAAATATAACCCTGTGTGGGGCTTTCTGCGGACGACTACTGAGCAGCCATCTTTGATCTATTTTTAACTTCGCTTGCTGGGCGCTTTTCATAAATCGCTCCAACTCGCTGCAAGGCAGTAATATCCAGGCTTTGCCCTTTTCATTAAGATGTTTAACGATACTTTCACACAGTTCGTTAAAGCTTAAGCCGTCATTGTGACGGGCTTGGTTACGCTTTGCATCCGGCCCCTTTAAGTGATCACTGAAAAAAGGCGGATTACTCACCACTAGGTCATACTTTTTATGGCCATTAAACTGTTTAATGTCGGCGGCATGCACTCTAATCTGAGATGAAAATGGGCTGTTTTCAATATTGTGTATAGCTTGTTGGGCAGCCACTTCATCTAGTTCAACGGCATCGATGTGAGCCTCACTACGCTGTGCCATCATAAGGGACAGTAAACCAGTACCACTGCCTATATCTAAAATTTTATGGGCACCATCAACTTCACATAGGGCGCCAAACAGGCAAGCATCTAATGATACCTTCATGGCACACTGATCTTGTTCGATGGAAAATTGTTTAAAGTGAAAGGTGCTCATATAAGTAGTCTAGTGGCAGAGGGCAGCATTATAGCAAGATTGCGCGATAGCGGGACTCGCCTTTTATAATGTTAACGCTTGACCTGAATTCATATGACGCCAGGTCGTCTCTGCTGTGCTTATATTTTGTTGCCAGTACCGTCGTTGCTCAAAATAGATCGATTATTTCTCCCTCTTTTCCCCTAGCCCGCAATACAAAATTCAGCAATAATCCAGCCACTTAAAAATAAATAAGGAGCAGGGTTTAGTGAACGAACTCAATTTAACCGCCAGTGCCGCACAATACGTGCAAACCACATTAAAGGGCGGTGTTCTCACCATCTTGATGAACCAGCCCAAAAAGCTAAATGGCTGGACTGCCCAAATGATGGAAGCCTTTACAGAGGCATTCACTAAGGCCGCCACTGATGATGTTACTAAGGCCGTTATTTTTACCGGTGCCGGAGACTATTTTTCTGCCGGGGTTAACCTTGGCGGTACGTTACAACTCATGCACCCTAAAAAGCTTCATGGATTTATTATTGATCACAACCAGAAGCTGTTTGATATGTTCTTACGCTTCCCAAAACCCATTTTGGTCGCCGTAAATGGCCCAGCCATTGGCGCAAGCGTAACCTCATCTACCTTGTGTAGCGGCATTATCGCATCAGAAAACGCCACTTTTTCCACGCCGTTTGCGGCATTAGGCATTACCCCGGAAGGGTGTTCTACCATTCACTTCCCTCGTTTAATGGGTGAAGAAGGCGCGCAACGTATGCTGGGCAGTGAAGGCTGGAAACCTACGGCTTCCCAGGCACTTACCGTCGGCTTAGTGCAGTGGGTGGTTCCCCATGAGCAATTACAAGAAGAAGCGCAAAAGATTGCCCAAGACTGGGTAGCTAACGGGCAAACACGTACCTTTTTGGCAGGCAGTGAGCAGGCAGAGCTAGAGCAGGCCAATGCAAGTGAATCTATTGAACTTGCCGATGCCTTTTTAGGTGCAGCCTTTTTACGAGAGCAGTTCAGGTTTTTATGGCGCAAAAACAAGCGTGTGCCGTCTTTGGTGTTTTTGTCGCTTTGGTTGTTAAGGCCTTTATGGAAGCGCCTTTTATAACTTGTAGCGAGTCAGGGCTAACGCTTGTAACAGACTAAAATAGTGACTTATGTTGAGCACCCGGTGACTATTTTTAAGTCGAAGTGACAATTATGGGCTTATTAGAGAGCGTCATATTGTTACCGTTACATTAAAACCATTACTTATATACCCAGGGTAATCATTAGCCTGAATATGCTTAGAAGAGGCATATAGAGCGCTTTTTTATCTAATGGGCTGGGGAGTTTTAGGAGGAGGTGTTGGCCAGACAATAACCGTTATTTAAACAGCCTGCACAAAGCTGACGGCTTTTATCTGGCTTAGTTAGGCCACGCAGTGCATCAGCTCCTGGGGGTGCAAAATATACATGACCCAGGCGATGGCGGTGGCATAACAAAGGTTAGTGGCCAGTTCGCTGTGAGGGTCTTCCAAAAATGCGCGCTGTGATGCTAACCCTCTGATTCTACTGGCTAAATCAGGGTGGAAGGCCAAAAACTTGTCCCACACCATCTGGTGGCTATTGCTGTCAATCTGATACGGACCTAAGCCTTTACCGTTGTGGGAATGGTGGTTGAGGTGTGCGTGAGAATTGCGCTTTTTCTGAGTCACGATGGCCACCAAAAGGTTTTCAACGGCGACCCCTTCTTTACCCAAGTATTTGAGCGTGGGGTGAATAATTTTCTCGCGTAATTCCTGTGTGCTGATATCCATGGCTACCTCCCGGGAGTGCCGGTGGATGAGCTACTTTTTTGACTACCTAAAGTAGTTCTTTCACTTCTAATATTAAAGAAGCAATAACCTTGCCGTAGTTAATGCTTTCTTCTAAACGACTCTTAAAATTAAAACGGTTCATTAATATTATCGGCCGAAATACAATTGCCTTAATACAGTGAACGGCTTTATTAATTGATGAGGTTAACTGTAAAAAGTTCAAGTGCACCCACAAAATAGTTTTGCTCTTTATTTTGACTTTCTATTTTGGCCAGTGGCACTTTACCCGTAAACTATAGGGCTATTATGGTTAATAATGAGTGCTTATATGTCATTTGGTTGTAAGGGTAGGAGTGTACATGGGTTGGATCGATAGCCATTGTCATTTGGATTTTGATGAGTTTGAAAACCTGCCAGATTTATATTCAAATTTAATAAAATCTGGTTGTACAGGCATCTTGGTGCCTGCCATTAGCGCACAATATTTTCCACGTTTGTTGGCGTTTAAAAAACAATTTGCTAAGCCGAATACGGAATTTGTAAATATAGCCCTGGGGTTGCACCCGTATTTTTTAGCCGACCATAAAGAACAACATCTGCACGTACTGGATGAATATATAACAAAGGCTCGACCGCTGGCGGTGGGGGAAATTGGCTTGGACTTTGCGCTCGACATTCAAAGCCAAGATTCACAGCTTTGGTGGTTTGAAAACCAGGTGCAGCTGGCCATAAATCACCAATTGCCGTTAGTGGTGCACTGCCGTAAAGCCCATGATCAGGTGGCCAGTGTGCTACGGCGCTTAAAGTTTAAGCATGGGGGCATCATTCACGCCTTTTCGGGCAGTGTCCAGCAGGCACAAAACTATTTGCAGTTGGGTTTTGTATTGGGGCTAGGAGGTGCGCTCACCTATGACAGGGCTCAGGCCATGCACAAGATGATTAAAACCCTGCCCAATGAGGCTTATGTGCTGGAAACCGACAGCCCGGACATGGCACCGGCGTTTGCCCGCCATGAAACCAATAGTCCGCTTAATATCCCCAGAATTGCACAATACATTGCCGATTTACGTGGCGAATCCATGCAACAGATCTATACATACAGTACCCAGAATTTTAAGCGCATAATGAAATTAGCGGATTAGGCTAGCAGGCACTTAAGGAGAGATTATGGCAAAGGCATTGGTGGTTATTGCAGATGGCATAGAAGAGATGGAAACCGTGATCATCACCGACATTTTAACCCGTGGCGGAGTAGAGGTGACGCTGGCTAGTGTGGCGCACCAACAGGTGGTGGCGGCCAGGGGTTTAAAGCTGGTGGCGGACGTGACTTTGAGTGACGTGCAGGATTCGTCATTTGACATGATCGTGTGCCCGGGTGGTTTGCCCGGGGCCAAAAACCTGCGCGACAGTGCGCTGTTAACCCGTTTGCTTGAAAAACAAAACAGACAACAACAATGGATTGCCGCCATTTGTGCGTCACCGGCCTTTGTATTGGCCCACCATGGTTTGCTAGAAGGGCGCAGGGCCACCTGTTACCCCGGTTGTGAAGAGATGCTGCCCGAACACGTGGACGAGGATGTGGTAGTAGATGGCCACATCATTACTAGCCAGGGCCCCGGTACCGCCATGGGCTTTGCGCTTAAACTGGTGGAGGTATTGGCTGGAGATATCACTGCCAAAGAGGTGGCCAGTGCTGCTCTAATTGAATAGTGATCAGTTACCAACTTAGAGGCTCTTGTCTGTTTTTGAGTGCCTTTAGTGGGCAGATATGGCCAGTTAATAAGCTAATAGCCAAGAGATTTTTATTTTTATAGTGTGATTTCTGTCCAGCAATCCTCATTGAAACTCATTCCTTCGTATTATCTATGCTAAGCTGCGCGCCGCTTAAATGTCGCTATTTGTCTGGATGAATTGCGACAATAGATTTTAACAGTCGCAGAACTGGTCGGAGTGCTACGTGATTAGAATGTTCCAAATAACAAGGTTACTGGTGTTAATGCTGGTATCCACTACGGCCTTGGCCGCAGTTTCGCCCCAGCAGGCAGCCAGGTTAGGTAAAGACCTCACCCCCATGGGCGCGCAACGAGCCGGTAACGCAGCGGGTACTATTCCACCCTGGACAGGGGGCATCAGTGAACCATTAAGACAATACACAAAGGGTGACTTCCATCCCGACCCTTATGGCAAAGATCGCATCAAACATGTGGTAACCAGCAAAAATGTGAAGAAATTTAAAAAGTTTCTCACCTCGGGTCAAATTGCCATGCTGCAAAAATACCCCAGCTATTCCATGAATATCTATAAAACCCGCCGCAGCGCCGCGTATCCACAGTTTGTATACGATGCGGTAAAGGCCAACGCCACCAGCGCCCAGTTATTAAAATACGGCACCGGGGTGAGTGATACTATCATGGCCAGCCCCTTTCCCATCCCCCAAAGCGGGGCGGAGGTGTTGTGGAACCACACGCTTAGGTATCGTGCATTGCGTTGGGAATTTACCTCCTCCACGGTGAATACCACTTCCTATGGCGACAAGAGCATCTCTAGCCGTGAATATAAGTATTACTTTGCCTACAGCGAGCCAGGCATCACGCTGGATGACATCGACAACAAGATCTTTTACCTAAAACGTAAAACCTTGTCGCCGGCCAAGTTGTCGGGGCAGATGACCCTAGTGCACGAAACCCTGGATCAGGTGCGTTCTCCCCGTAAGGCATGGATATATATGCCAGGGCAGCGTCGTGTGCGTCGTACCCCTAATTTGTCTTATGACACCGCCGACATCGACAGCAACGGCATCCGTACCATAGATCAGGTGGATATGTTTAACGGCGCGCCCAACCTGTATAACTGGAAGCTGGTGGGTAAGATGGAAAAGTTCATCCCCTACAACGCCTACAAGCTGCATGAAGGTGGATTAAGCATCAATAGCATTGCCGGCAAGCGCTACATTAACCCTAACCTGGCCCGTTACGAGCTGCACAGAGTCTGGGTAGTTGAGGCCAATCTTCGTACTGGCATGAAGCACTTGTACCATAAACGTCGTTATTATTTTGATGAAGACAGCTGGCAAATTGTGAGCGTGGAAGAGTACAACGAGCGCGGTGAATTGGTGCAATATACCCAGGCCCACACCATTAACTATTATGAAATTCCAATGACCTTTCCCACCCTTGAGGTAACGTACGACCTGGAAGAAGGTCGCTACTTTGCTGAGGGCCTGGATAATATGAAATCACCCATCAGCACGGATGTAAGCTTTAAACGCCGTGAGTTTACCGCCTCTTCTTTGCGCCGCGAAGCGCGCTAATTTCAAACCGGCCTTTAGCCGTCCGTGATACACTGCCCGCACTTTATAATTGAGTGTGCGCAGTGAAGTGTTTAGCCTTCTGGCTGTTGATGTTAACGGCCTCCCACCATGTGACCGCCAGTACCCTGCCGGAAAACTTCGTTGAACTGCCCGATGATGTTCAGGCCTTGCTGCTTGAATACGCCTTTTTTGATGACCAAGTTACTAGCCACTGGGGCCAACAGGCCAGTTTTAGCAGTGCCAAGGCTTACGTAAAATACCTGGATGATTATCTTAGTCGTGCGCGTATTGATTTTGAGGCGGGCACTTTAGTAGTGGAAACCCTGGCCAGTAGTGAACCCAAAAAACAGTTAATAGAGGCTATCGTCAGCGCTTTGTTAACGCCGGATGATCCTAACGCTGTGGATATTTATTCGGCCCGGGATATTGAAGCCAATAGTAAGCCATTTTTGCTGGGCAGGGTGCTGGACCGGTCCGGCAAGGCTATTAAATTTCGCTGGCGTGCCCAGCAATATGCCCAGCACCTGATAGATGAAAAACTGAAGGTTGCCGAAAGTCCCCAGGGGCAGGTATACCGGGTGACCATAAAGCTTGTGGGCAACCATAAACAGGTGGCCGCCAAGGGCATTAAAGGTTTGGTGCAGGACGCCAGTAACCGCTTTAACTTACCCGAGTCACTAATTTTGGGCATCATAGAAACCGAGAGCGGCTTCAACCCGTTTGCGGTGAGCCACACCAACGCCTATGGCTTAATGCAAATTATACCCAGCACCGCGGGCAAGGATGTTTTTAACCTAATTTATAAAAAATCGGGTAAACCCAGTCGCCAATATTTGTTTAACGCTAAAAATAATATCACCACCGGCAGCGCCTATTTAAGTATTTTACGCGATCGCTATTTACGCGGCATCAAACATCCCACCAGCCAGTTGTATTGTATTATTAGTGCCTATAATAGCGGCGCGGGCAACGTATTTAAGGCGTTTCACAGCAACCGCAAAAAAGCCATCGAGCGTATTAATAGCTTGTCGGTGGAAGATGTTTTATGGCGCCTGCGTAAAAAAAATCCCAGCCTGGAAGGGCGACGCTACATAGAGAAAGTGCTGGTGAATCAGCAAAAGCATCAAGCCTAAATAGTTAACGATTAATCGAGAGTGAAACCTTGAGTGAACACCCAGAACAAACCCAGCTAGAGCAGCTTAGCGGCCAAATTAAAGACTTGTTTGATGCCAGTTTACAGCCTTGTGCCTTGCCAGAATTAGACATCTCTTTGTATTTATTGGAAGAGACCATAGAAGACCGCCAGTTTAGCCCTGAGCAGGTGGAAACCATCTGGGCCAACATGCCCTACTGGGCGTTTGCCTGGTCCAGTGGTCGTGCTCTGGCGCGCTATATTTTGGATAATCCGCAGTTGGCAGCAGGCAAGCGCATCTGTGATTTTGGTGCCGGCAGTGGCATCGTGGCCATCGCCGCTCTTAAGGCCGGTGCCCGCAGTGCCTGGGCTTGCGATATTGATGCTATGGCCCATGTGGCCAGTCGACAAAATGCGCAATTAAACGGCTTTAAGCTGCAATGCTGTGACAACATTGAAGAGGCAGGAGAAGTGGATTTAATTGTGGTGGGAGATGTTTTGTACGACACCCGTAATCACGGCCTGGCCAAGACCCTGTTTGCTAAAGATTGTGAGGTATTGTGGGCGGAAAGCCGGGCCCAGACGAAGCTAAGTGAATACCCTCCTGTGGCCAAGTATCAGGCACAAACCCAGCCCAATATCGGTGGTTTTGACGAGCACCAGTTTATTCATATCTACCACCACGGCAGTTAATAGCTTAATCGCGTGTGGTTATCCATAGGGCTAGAAATTCCCTAATCGCGCACGGGGTGCACTCGTACGAGGGCAGCCCCTGCCCGACCTCTTTATAGGGCATAGCCTTAATTCCTCGAAACCCTCAACCCCCCATTACCGTCTATACTTTCTATACCTAGGGATGAGGAAGAGACCATGCAATTTAAAACTGTGAAAGATGTGGTGGATCACAGTCGCCTGTTACATAAACAAATTAGTGAACATTATCATAAGCTTAGCGAAGAAACCTCCCAGGCCCGGGTGAGCATGTTGCTGGAATATCTGAAGCGCCACGAAGATCACCTGGAGCAAACCCTGTGTAAATTTGAGCAGGACAAAAGCCAAAAGGTACTGGAAAGCTGGTTTCAATATGCCCCGGATCAAGATATAAAAGATGTGTTATTGGGTCTTAATATAAATGAGGATATGAGCACCGATGACGTGGTAGAAATGGCGTTAAAGCTGGATGACTACTTTATTGATTTGTATCAGGATATGGTGAACAGCTCCACCTCTACCCCGGTAAAGGAAGTGTTTCAGAATTTACTGGATATGGAGGAACACGAAAAAATTCAGCTGGCCAAAACCGCTCTGCAAATTAACGACATGTAGCGTTGGCTGTTTAAATAAACCTTAACTTTTTCCCTTGGAAGGTTAAGGTTTTTTTATGGCGGCTCAAATATTAAACAACGGTTTTACACAAAACTTTGTTTAACTGGATAACTTTATCCTCATTACTTAAATGGGGAAATTGATCCATTAAATCATGAAGTTGTTCTGATTTTTCGATAAAGAAATCAATAAA
This sequence comes from Bermanella sp. 47_1433_sub80_T6, assembly GCA_002162985.1. Lineage (GTDB taxonomy): Bacteria > Pseudomonadota > Gammaproteobacteria > Pseudomonadales > Oceanobacteraceae > Bermanella. The sequence goes on from MAAD01000164.1 coordinate 8,969, forward strand.
GGCCCGTACTTTTTTTGCCTGATGGCGACCACTGGGGAAAACCAGGTACAGCGGTTCTTGTTTAACCTGCCAATCCGGTAGGATAATTTCAAGTTGGCCGCTAAATAATTGCTCGTAGGTAAAAAAGCCCCCGGTAATGGCCACGCCTTGCCCTGCCACCATATGATGAATGGCCACCTCATGGTGGTTTACCTTAATGGCGGTGCTGGGTTTAATTTCAAAGGTTTCGCCCGTTTCCTGATGAGTCAGGTTGGTATTGTGACCAAAACCATGCCGACTGCCAATGCTTACCCAGGGCACATGGTTTAACTGGCTAGGGTGCGTGAAGGGGCCGTACTGTTCAATAAAACTGGGGCTGGCACATAATATGGGAGCGGTATCGTCAAATTTACGAGCAATAAGGCTGGAGTCTTCCAGCTGACCAATCACAAACCCCACGTCGAAGCCGTCGCGAATTAAATGCACGTCGTCATCGTTGAATACCAGCTCTATATTTATTTTGGGGTAGAGTTGTCTAAATTCTGTGGTCCAGCGCCCCATCATCTCGATGGCAAAACCCACGGGTGCCGAGATTTTTAAGTTGCCTGTGGGTTCATCTTGATGGTCGCTAATGCGTGCGTGGATGTCGTTAATTTCTTCAAACAGGGGTTTGTACTGCTCGTAATATTGCAAACCCACATCGGTGGGGCGCACTTCACGGGTGGTGCGTTCTAACATGCGTAGGTTTAGTTTATCTTCCAGGTCGGTAATCATACGGCTCACTCGCGACTTAGGCATGCCCAGAGCGCGCGCAGCGGCGGTGAAACTGCCTTCTTGAACTACCTGTATGAAGACTGACATTTGATTTAAATCTAGCATAGACGCACCACAACTCCTTTTGCGCATCATGCGCCAGAACCAAAAAAAAGGCCAGAACGAGATCGTTCTGGCCTTAATTAAATTGTTAACGGTTATGCTGGCTTAAAAGGTAAGGCCGCAATTATTGCTTGGCAATGAATTAATCCAGGCACTAATTAGCTCTACCCCTTCACTATGTATGCTGCCACGGCCCAGTTCAGGCATTTTATGGCGGCCATCGTTGGTGTTCATGCGGAATACCAAATATGACTTGTCTGCATGCTGAGGAATAACGTCTCTTGGGTAGGCGTTATAACCAGATTCATCCGCAGGATAACCACCAGCCACGGCTGTTTTGCAAACACCAAACCGGCCAGTGTTTTCTTCGAAGTTACGATTAAACTCTAGTGTTAGGCCGCTGTCACCAGCAGCACCCGCGTAGTTAGCTTCCGGGATAGTTAGGCTTTCATCGCGGTGGCAATGGGCGCAGTTGATATCTAGGTAGGCGCGAGCAGTATTGTTTAGCTCTTCGTTTGTTAGGCCACTGATATCTGTACTGTCTTTAAATAAAGGCGCTGTAGTAATGGTGGTTTTATCCACAGGGGCACCGCTTAGAATCCCTGCATTTTCCCAATGAAGTAATTGGTTTTCGACTTGATCGCCATAGTCATAGTCGTAGTTTAGGAAGCGCGCTTTAGGGCCAATAGGTTTAAAGATTGATTTACGTTTATCATTCGCATCTTGCAATACGGGTACAACCGCGTGGCAATTTGTACATTGATTCTTTTGTGGCACACCATAATCAAAGCTTAAAGGTTCGCCATCATGGGTGATGCTCATTGCGACGGTTTCACCGGTTACTATGTATGATGCATCGTCTGCGCTATCCCAGTAATAAGGAAGTGAAGTCCAGCCATCGGCACGATGAATTAATAATCGAGTTTCAATATTCGTTTCATTCACACCTCGGTTAGCAGTGTCGGCTGGCATAGAAAAGGTTTTCACAAGTACTGAGCCCACCGGGAATTCCATCACTTCGTGCTCTGAATAAGTGGCGGTTTCGCCTTCGGGTACAAAAACAAAGCGATATTTAGTGGCGTAATCGGTAAATAATGGCGTGGATAAATCATATGGCAGGCCGTTTTCATTAGCACCGGTTGTGGGGTCGGTGGCATCTGTGAATAAGTTATAATGGGATAATTTGGCGCAGTTTTCGGTTAATAGTGCCTCCCAGTTCACACCTGTCACTTCTTGTGTACACAGGTCAAAAATTGGGTCGCCACCACCACCGCCACTGCCGATATCAGCGGGGGTGTCAGAATCAGAGCCACAGGCGGATAGTAATGCACCAGCCAGGATAAAGGCTGATGCTTTAAAAATTCGTTGGTTATATTTTGTTATTTTCATGAAGCGATCCTCGAAGTAAATGCTTAATAGTTCGGGCCTGGCCCAATAAAAACTTTTGTAGAGGTGGGCCCATCAAATGATGGGCCCAGGTAAACTGTATTAACTAGTTAATTACAGATTACAGGCTGCTAAGCGTGAGTCATCGGCAGTACAACCATATGTGGTGCCTTTAATGGTCACTACAGCAGGTTGTAGGCGGGTAGCTGGTGTGCAATTTAACAAGGTTTGATTTTCCATTGTATCGATACGCAATGTGGGTACAGGTGCTGACTGGTCGTCATTCCAGTTTGCTGCGTCAAACGGATTAAACCCGTATACAAGGCCAATGTTTACATCGTTATCAGTGGAAGTGTTGTTGTTGATATTGTCATGGGCACAGATTAAATCGCCTGTGACGTAAAGATCATGATCAACACCATCCGCCTTAGCACTTTCATTTACAAGGGCATCAAAACCTTCTAACAGACCGGCGTTTGCCAATAGCTGTCCGATACCACCGTAAATAATGGCTGGAGGAGTTTGAGGCGCGCCGGTTGCATTTTGACCAACCAAATAGCCCCCCATAATCTCCTGTAATAAACCAGCTTTAGGTGGAGATGCAAGGCTGTTATCGGTAAAGGTGTTGTCATGCATATTGATGTTTTTGATTAACGGGCTCCAACCAGTCGCTATGGTGGCGCCATAGTTAGTACCATAGTTTGCTAAGTCATCATCAGCCAAAAAGTAACTGGCAATCTCTATACCCGCGGTGTCGTTATCGGTAATGGTATTGTTATAAATTTCAACATCACTGGTGGCAAAGATCAAAATACCGGTACCAGAAGGTGCCAGGCTTACTGCGCCCGCGCCCACGTTAGTAGTGTTGTTATCATAGGTGTTGTTACTGAAAATACGTACACCACCACCATAGGCTTGTGGTAAACCTGGAAGGTCAAAACTTAAGATGCCGGCTGAGTTATCGAAGGCTTGGTTGTTGTATACGTCAGCCATGGTGGAGTTTTCAATTTCAATACCGGCAACGTTATGTTCAGCAATGTTGTTACGTACCACAATGTTATTGGATTGACCTACATAGATGCCCGCGTCAGCAGAACCTTTGGAGTAGTTGTTTTCCATCAATACGTTTTGACTAGATACAGGGTACAGGCCATAGGCGCCGTTGTTGTCACCGCCTAGTTCTAAATCTGTTTCCCAAACCGCTGCGGTATAGGTCATGTGAATGCCGTTCACACCGTCGGCTTTAATGGCGTTTTTAGGGGCTTCATAAACACCTAAATCACGAATAGTAATATCGGTACCGCCAGTAAATTTGAAACCGTCATCTTCTGGTGCAGTGCTGAAATCCAGCTTAGTAGCATCCATGCCGTGGCCGGTAATGGTGATGCCAGTGGCATCGGTAACGGTAATGGAGGCGCTAACGATGAACTCGCCTTCTGGAAGAACGATTACTGCATTATCTGCAACATCGGTTAGGGCGGTAATAATGGCATTTTTTAAATCGGTGCCGTCAGCAGCATCGGCTGAAACGTAAATGGCGTCTTCTGGCAATACAAAACCAGAGGCAGTGCAGTCCGCTGTTAGACATGGGTCAACCGCATTATCACTATCACTGCCACAACCCGCTAGGGTTAGGCCAGCCGCTACCGCAGCTGCTAATTGAAGTTTTTTTATTGTTTTCATGAGTACCCTCTGTGTCTACGTATTTGTAGTCATATGAGAGTACGGAGAATGGCGCTTTTAGGTCAGGTGAGATTTG
>MAAD01000219.1 GCA_002162985.1 Bermanella sp. 47_1433_sub80_T6
ACTGTTGCCGTCCTGTTTCAGTTCACCATTTTTTTCCAGACGAATTTGAATATTGTTTTTATCACTCACCTTTCCAAGGGGCACCCAGCTGGATAACGGGCATGAACCATCAAAGGCCTTGGCCATTTCCCAGGGCTGGCCTTTGGTTTTTAATTTGTCTTGTACATCACGCAGGGTTAAATCCAATGCCACGCCCACTGCACTGATACAGTTCCAGGCATCCTCCTCTGCTATAGAGCTTGCTTGCTCGCCAATCAGCAAGGCTATTTCCACTTCGTGGTGAACCGAACCCATATCACTTGGAATAGAGAATGGCTTTTCCAACTTAACGGCAGCCGTGGCCGGCTTCATGAATAATAAAGGGGATTTTGGCACTTCGTTGCCTAGCTCTTTGGCGTGCTCGGCGTAGTTACGGCCTACACAAACAATTTTACCCATGGGCAAGTTGAGCATTTCGCCATTTATGTTTTTATGCTGGAACATGGAGGGGCCTTGAGATGCTTGATTGAAGAGAGGATCGCGTGACTTTGGAAGAATCGCGCAGGGGCTGCACTCGTACGAGTGCATTCCCCTGGCCCATTAGGCGTCGATGATCTTGCCTGGGTTCATGATGTTTTTAGGATCAAATACGGCTTTCATGGCACGCATATAATCAATTTCAGTTTCGCTACGAGTGTATTGCAGGTATGGCTTCTTGGTCATGCCCACACCGTGTTCTGCTGATACACTGCCCTGGTATTTTTCAACGATCTCAAATACCCAAGTGCTTACCTGGCCACACTTCTCAAAGAACTCTTCTTTAGCCAGATCATCCGGCTTCAAGATATTCAGGTGCAGGTTACCGTCGCCAATGTGACCAAACCAAATAATTTCAAAATCAGGGTAGGCTTTGGTTACCACTTCATCAATCTCGGCTAAGAATGGCGGCACCTTTGATACCACTACCGAGATGTCATTCTTGTATGGCGTCCATTCGGCAATGGTCTCGCTAATGTCTTCACGTAAACGCCACAGGTTTTTCGCCTGGGTTTCGCTTTGAGAGATCACGCCGTCTAATACCCATCCCTGTTCCATACAGTGCTCAAACAACTCCATGGCGGTATCCATGTCGCCTTCACTGATGGCTTCAAATTCAATTAAGGCGTAAAAGTCGGCTTCGGTTTCAAAGGGGGCAGCCACATCACCACGGGCCACTACTTTACTCATGGCCTTGTGGGAGAAAAATTCAAACGCCGACAAATCCATCTTGCCATGATAAGCGTGCAACACATCCATGATGGCATTCATGTCTGGCACACCCAGTACCAATACACTTAGGTTTTTAGGGGTACGGGTTAAACGCATAGTCGCTTCGGTCACGATACCCAAAGTGCCTTCGCCGCCGATAAATAATTGGCGCATGTCATAACCTGTGTTGTTTTTTACCAGGTCTTTGTTTAGCTCAAGAATGTCGCCCTTACCGGTCACCACGGTTAAACCGGCAACCCAATCCCGGGTCATGCCGTATTTGATTACCTTAATGCCACCGGCGTTGGTGCTGATGTTGCCGCCAATTTGGCTGGAACCGGCACTGGCAAAATCTACCGGGTAATAAAGGCCCTGCTCTTCGGCGAAGGTTTGTAACTGTTCGGTGATCACACCGGCGCCACAATGTACGGTACGGTCGGTAAGGTTAAAGTCGGTGAGGGTATTCATGCGATCCATAGACACCACCACTTCACCATTAGAGGCTACGGCACCGGCGCTCAAGCCAGTACGGCCGCCCGATGGCACGATGGCAAATTCCAGCTCATTGGCCAGTTTTACAATGTCGGCCACTTGCTGAGTACTATTGGGAAAAGTGATGGCCAGAGGCTTAGGGGCAAAGATTTTGGTCCAGTCTTTACCAAAGGTTTCCAGGCTGTCGGCGTCGTTCAATACGCGCTCGGAACCCACGATAGCCTTAAGCTGCTCAATTATCTGTGCTTGGCTCATTTATATACCCTACTATTAACTCTAATTCGTGAATGAAGAAGCCCGCTATCGTGCGGATTATGTGGCGAATATGAGTTTTATGCACTTGCACTTGCATACATTTCGCACCGCTGGGGCTTCTTTCAAATGGGAATATGATACCATACGCGCCTAAATTAATGACCCTATTTGCGCCGCCACTGGCCTTCCATACCATGGAACACGGCCCAGGCAAGCGCCCTGAGTCAGGTAAGCAGCTCCTACAATTGAGTGTAAACCTGTCCAGCCACCGTTTAATTTTTAAACAAGGCCCTTAAAAATGACCGATAAGTCTTTGGACAAAAGCAAGATCCGCATCCTTCTTTTAGAAGGTGTTCACCAGAGCGCGCTAGACACACTTGAAGGCGCTGGCTACACCAACATCGAATACGTTAAAACAGCGTTGGCCGGTGACGAGCTAAAAGAAAAGATTAAAGACGCGCATTTTGTGGGCATTCGCTCCCGTACTCAGCTTACTGAAGACGTATTTGATGCGGCCGAAAAGCTAATTGGCGTGGGTTGTTTCTGCATCGGCACCAACCAGGTAGATTTGGTAGCCGCAGCAGTACGTGGTATTCCAGTATTTAACGCTCCTTACTCTAACACCCGTTCAGTTGCCGAATTGGTATTGGCCGAAGCAATCTTGATGTTGCGTGGCATTCCTGAGAAAAGCACTGTTTGTCACCGTGGTGGCTGGATTAAGTCTGCAGTAGGCAGCTACGAGATTCGTGGTAAAAACCTGGGCATCGTAGGTTACGGCAGCATTGGTACTCAGCTGTCTGTATTGGCCGAAAGCATGGGCATGAACGTTTACTTCTATGACGTAATCACTAAGTTACCTTTGGGTAACGCCAAGCAGGTAGAGAGCATGGACGAACTATTGGCCAAAGCCGATATCGTTTCTTTGCACGTACCAGAAACGACCGACACCAAAGACATGATGGCCGCCGAGCAGTTTGCCAAAATGAAAAAAGGTGGTTTATTCATTAACGCCGCTCGCGGCACCGTAGTAGACATTCCAGCCTTGGCTGATGCTATTAAGAGCGGTCACATTGGCGGCGCAGCAATCGACGTATTCCCAGCCGAGCCAAAAGGCAACGCCGATGAATTTGTTTCTGAGTTGCGCGGTTTGGATAACGTAATCCTTACCCCACACATTGGTGGCTCTACTCAAGAAGCTCAAGCCAACATTGGTATTGAAGTGGGCGAGAAGATTGGAACTTACTCTGACACAGGTACTTCTTTGTCAGCGGTTAACTTTCCACAGGTTGCCTTGCCTCAGCACGGTGAATTCCACCGTATCCTGCACATTCACAAGAATGTACCTGGCGTGTTGAATGCCATTAACACTATCTTTGCCGAGAACAACATCAACGTTCTGGGTCAGTTCTTACAGACCACTGCTGATATTGGTTATGTGGTAATTGATGTAGACAAGTCTGCCGGTGCACTAGCACTTGAAAAAGTGAAAGAAGTAGAAGGCACTATCCGTGCTCGTGTTTTGTTTTAAGCCTTAACTTAAAATAAAGACCAAAAAAGCCGCTATTGTTAGCGGCTTTTTTTATGGGTAGAAGAAAATGTTGCAGGGCGGTGACCTGTTTATTTTTTAGGGTGTCACTGATAGGAATATCAGTGGGAGCTTACATGGATATATTAACGCGCCCCTTAAAAATAAATCAGGCCACCGCCCCACAGAAAATAATGCAATACCGAAAAATCTTATCTTAAGTTTTCGATAAAACCCCAACAGGGAGTTTTTTTGAAGACTTAGCAGCCAAATGAACCCTTAACCCCAGTAAACTTAATATCAGAGTAAGCATAAGTAATACTGTAAAAATCACGTCTCGCCCATCATGGCCCAATATTGGCTTTAACCAGCTCCACATGTGTAAATAAGAAAAGCTGTAACCCTCCAGGCGCAATACCGC
>MAAD01000313.1 GCA_002162985.1 Bermanella sp. 47_1433_sub80_T6
TGTTTGGGGTTGTTTTGAATGGTGATGCTGCCGGTTTTATCATTGCGTTTATGGGCCTTAATGGCTTGTTCGATGAGGTACAGTCCCAGCCCACTCTTGGTACCATGCAAACTAAACGCGCCTTTTTTCAGTTGCTCTTCATTGAACCCCGGGCCGTTATCTTCAATTTTGATCATCCAGCCGCCGTCGTCAAATTCTTCAACTCGCAACTTAAACATCTGGGCGCCGGCCTGGTTGGCATTCATGAAGGCGTTGTGCAGCGCAATCTCTAATAATTGCTCGTCGTAAAAGGCGTTAAATTCCTGATCGAAGTCCAGCTCAAACTTCATGTCGTGCAGGCTCGAAAACTCATGAATGATGGGTTTAAGGGTATCGATGAGCCAATGTTCGTCCTCGCTGGGCTCAAAAGACTGGTGTTGAATCTTCAAGATAGACAGCATCTCGATGAGTTTGTAATTCAATACCTGGCTGTGTTGCTGAATTTTGTCCAAAGACTTTTGGTATTGGTCGTGGCCCACCAGTTCATCGGCCAGGTCTTCCTGCACACTTAACAAGGCTTGCATCTGGTTTTTAATGTCATGCAATTCGGCGCTGAGCAGAGTATCAAAGTCGAAGGCCATTTTTACCTCTGGGGTTGTGGTGGTCGGCCACAGTGTGGCCTCGTACTGGGCAGTCTTCTGCCCCATGGCTAGATGGCACGTTTTAATCGTATTTGAGTTTTCTTAAGCTGTATCCAGCGATCATAACGTTCGTCGTGGGAAGGCAATTCTCCCATGCGCACAAATAACTCATCTACTTCTTTTAACATGGCACGGGTGGGTTCGCGCTGATCCATGAAGGTGACCTTGGCCTGAATGGCATTCACCATGACCGTGTAGCCGGCTTCTTTATAAGCGGTAGCCGTGTCAAACAAGTCGATGGCCTGCTGTAACTGGCCACGCTCAAAGAAGGCGATGGCCTTGTCGTTAATTTCGGTGGTGTATTCGCGCACCACCTGTTCGCTGATTTCATTGCGGGTACGGGTTAATTCACGGGTTTCGGCTCGACTCAAGTCCTTGCGTTTGCCCAGCTCTGCCAGCATGTCCTGGGCCTTGGCGTGTTGACTGGTCTCTAAAAACACATTCACCATGCTTAGTTGCATGGCACCGGTGGGGTCATTCACATGGGTGAGCAGTTCTTCGGCTTTTGCGGCAATGGCCTTGGCATCGGCTTCTTTGCCTAAATTGGTATAGGTGGTGCTTTCGATGATAGTGGCTTCGAATACGTAGTCGGTATTTTCCTTGTAGAGGTTTTTGGCCTCTTCCACTGCCTTAAAGGCCTCGGTGCTGCCAGCACGGCTATCGCGATTATTGGCTGGCGTAATTTTGTGCTGTACGCTTTTGGCAAAAAACAGGTAGTTCTTAACCGAGCGATAACAGCTGTGGCGCGCCAGTTTTACCGACATCTTGAAGGCGGCTTCGGCCACCGTAAAATCCTTGTTGGCATAGGCCAGGCGCCCCAGTTCCATTTGTCTTAAAACCTGCTTGGGGGACACATTGGTGGCGCTGATGAGGGAATTTTGTGCGGACTTAAGGTCTTTGTTTTTAAGGTGTATCTTGCTTAACAGGTCATAACACTGCACATATTTGGGGTGTTCCCTGATGGTGCGTACCAGTACTTTTTCGGATGCGGGGTATTTTTCCAGTTTAAAGAGGCAGGTGGCCTTACCCAGCAGTGCCCAGTTTATTTCACGGTCTTGCAAAATATCTTCGTACAACGCCAGCGCTTCATCGAATTTTTTAAGCTTAAGAAGAGTGCGACCCTTAATGCGCTCCACCCGACGTTTGAGGCGGGGTTGGGCCAATATCAGTTGATCACACAGGGCCAGGATGGTTGGCCGGTCTTGTTTGTCCATGGCATCGTTGATGGGCTTAAGCATCTGTTTGATGGCTAAAATCCGGGTGAGTCGTTGGCGCATTACATCTATGGTGAAGGGTTTGGTAATGTAGTCGTCGGGCTCATATTCTATGGCCCCCATGACCATGTCCATGGCGTTTTCGCCGGTGAGCATCACGAAGGTACAGGTGGCCTTAATTTGGTGGGTAAACCTGGCTTCTTCCAGTATTTGCTGGCCGTCGCGGCCACGTCCCAGGTTGTAGTCACTGATGATGAGGTCGTAATCGTTGTTGAGGATGTAATCGGTGGCCTCGTCCCCATCCATGGCAATATCGACTTTGTCGGCGCCCAGAATCGTGAGCATCTTTTTCATGGCACTGCGAGATTCTACCAAGTCATCGACGGCAAGAACGCGTTTGTTGGCGAGCATCGTGCTCAAATCGGCCATAACAATTCCTTCTATACTTAACTGAGCATAGCAAGGACTGCTGGCTTCGCTGGGTAGTGGAGAAAATTAATGAAATAAGGCAAAGTGCCCGTCATTTTCAAGCTACAGTAAATCTCCATGGACATTAAATCTGCGATCGCCCTGTTTGTAATCCGTGCCTTGGGGCTCATGAACTTAAGTCTGGCACGGCTTTTTGGACGCTTCATTGGTGCAATAGTGCGCATCAGTAACAGCCGCATGGCAAAAGTAACCCAGAAAAACCTGGCCCTGTGTTTTCCTGAAAAAAGCGAACAAGAGCGAGCCGAGCTGGCTCGTGCCAGTGTTAATGAAACCTGCAAAACCATGTGTGAGGCAGGCCTTGCCTGGGCGGGTACCGAGCAAAAATTTCGCCGTAACGAAAACCAAATTGTGGCTGTGAGAAACGGTCATCTGTTTGAGAAGGCCGTTAGCGACGGCAAAGGTTTGTTGCTGCTCACTATGCATCTGGGCAACTGGGAGTGGGTCACCAGTTACCTGCCTCAGCGCTGTGATTTGATGGCCCTGTACAAGATGGCCAAGATGCCAGGCCTAGAAAAAGCCATGTTAGAGGCCAGAGCCAGCAGTGGTATTAAGTTAGTGGCAGGTAACCGAGAGGGTGTGGAGACATTTGTTAAACACTATAAAAATCAAGGTGCCTGCATTATTGTGCCCGACCAGGAGCCTTCGGAAAAATCAGGGGTGTGGTCGGAATTTTTTGGCATACCGGCCCTTACCCCCAGGTTTATCCATGTATTGATACGTAAAAACCCGGAAGGTTGTGTGTTGAATGTGTACGTAAAACGGGTGAGCGGCGGTTTTGAGATTGTCTTCAGTGAAGTGGAGCCCAGCATTTACAGCGAAGATTTGGAAACCTCGGCTAAGGCCATGAACGAGGGGTTCGAAAAATGTGTGCTGGAGGCCCCCGAGCAGTACCAGTGGGAATATAAGCGCTTTAAACGCAATCCCGAGGGGCATTATAAGGGGCTTTAACCGGCTCGCTTAACGCTCGTTTTGTCCCCTGATGAGCCGCCCGTCAACGGTTTCTACGGCTTGCGGGGTGTCTTCCTTGTTTTTCTGGTAGGGATCTATCATCACCGTATTGAGCAGTTCTCGGGTTTGCAGCTTGTTTTCTTGTTGCGCCAGTTCGGTGAATTCCGTTATTTGTGAATAACCAGAAAACTCACTGTCTTCGTCCACTAACTTCCCGTCCCGATACTCCTGAGTAGTTTTATTGAACTCCCCCTGTTCGGTGCTCATGGCCAATATGAGCTGATTGTCCTTGGTGACCAGTTGGGTGATTTTTTCGCTCACTCGATCTAGTTCGGTGTATTTGTAATTTTGATTAGCAAAATCTGGCTCATCAGCCCCTTCTAAGGGTGTGTAATAGGCGCCAGTTAAATGAAAATTCTGTTTCTGGCTAATGGTCTCTGTGCGGTTTTCCACATACTTGTAGGAATGAGTCTTAAGAGACAGGTTTAGCTTAAAGCCTTCATATTCATTGGGTTGCACATCCGAATTGGGCCGTTTGATGAGCGAGTTAAAC
>MAAD01000218.1 GCA_002162985.1 Bermanella sp. 47_1433_sub80_T6
CTGCACTCGCCCGGCAATTAAGGTTCCCACCAACAAAAAGATAATGGTGTTGGCGATGTGCGCCATCATTTCCCAGAAATGATGTAAAAATCCGCTCACCTCAGGAGACACCTTAGTACGGCCAATACTGGCAAACATTAAGGCAATCACCACCACCGCCACCACACCCGAGGCATTAACGGACTCAGCCACCATGAAGGCTAAAAAAGAGCCTGCAATGGTGAGGGTAATTTCTATCATGGGGTCATTAAATACCCGCCCAATCCAGGTGATGGCCACCGCTCCGAAGGCCACCCCAATAAAGGTACCCATGAGCACCACTCGTAAAAAGTCCCAGGTGATCATCAAAGGGCTTAAGTTTGCCTCACCGGGCGCCACCACCATGCCAAGGAACAACATGAAAAACACGATGGCAGTACCATCATTAAATAAAGACTCCCCTTCGATGAGGGTTTCCAGGCGTTTGCGTGAGCTTAATTCTTTAAGTAATGCCACCACTGCCACAGGATCGGTGGCGCTGATTAACGCGCCAAACATGAAACATACTGGCCAGCTCCAATCCCAGGGGAAGATGTATTTCACCAATACTGCGGTAATGGCAGTGGCCACCATAAGGCCCGGCACCGCCAACAAGGCTATTTGTGAGAAGATACGGCGAAACAGGTGTACCTCCAGGGCGAAGGCACTTTCAAAAATAAGAATGGGCAGAAATAACCAGAGAATTAGGTGGGGATTAATATCCGCCACCATGATCACGGTATGCTCCAGCAAAGGGCTGTGCTCGGCTAAAAAACCGCTGCGCTGCACTAACCCAAAGGCCAGCCCTATGACCAGCAAGGCCACAGAATACGGGATGGGTGTGTTTTTAAGCGCATCACGGGTGAAGGCACCGATGACCAGTGACATCACCACAAATACCAATACCAATATGCCGGTTTCAAAATGCATAATCGTGTCCCCACATCAGTTAGTAGTAGGCCATTGATAGACTATAGACACCAAACGCCAATACGTCAGGTTAAGCACCTATATTGGGTCTCCGGCTTTTCCGAGGGTATATCGCTAACTTTTAACCGCTTAAATTAGATACGTTTATCCACTATGTATGAAACAAGGCTGGGGGGATGAAAAAAGGCCAACTACAAAAATTCAACAAAAACCGTGTCTATATCACAATTTATTCTCTAGAATGTTGAGCAACTTCAAAACAACCTGACATTTTTACAATATTGAAGATGGGATGCTTCAACCGGAAAGGACTCCGAAATTCTTCATGTACGTTGTCAGGGAATATTTAGGACCAATTTAATAAGGTCACTGGCTTTGCCGTTAACCATGCAAGCCAGATATATAATAAGAATCCGGTAACACTATGGTACACAAAACAATCAAGCAGCTGCTAATAACGCTGGCTGCCTTACCCTCAATTGCTTCCCTGGCCACGGATGCGCCCGGTAGTATTTATCCCGCTTTGAGTGATGACGGTTTTTCCATCGACGAACAACTGTTTGATGTGGAAGATTTCGATATCCCTGTGGTCCTTACCGCCTCGCGTTTACGACAATCACAACTGGATGCACCGGCCTCGGTCACCGTGATAGAAAGTGACACCATTGCCGCCCTTGGCTTTAAAGACATTGAAGATATTTTTCGTTTGGTGCCGGGCATGTTAGTGGGCTATCACAGTGGCTTTGGCAACAAGACTCCTTCGGTGAGTTATCACGGCACACAAGCCGCTGAGCACAGGCGTTTACAAGTATTAATCGACGGGCATTCTGTATTCAAACCCGGACTTGCCCGAGTAGAGTGGACCGATATTCCTCTGGCCATCGAAGATATTGAGCGCATTGAGATTATTCGCGGCCCTAACTCGGCCACCTATGGTGCCAACTCTTATTTGGGCACCATTAATATTCTTACCAAACATCCACAGGACAGTGAAGGCATTAAATTAAAGGTGCGCAGCGGCAGCCAGAATGTATCTGATCACTATCTTAATTTTTCAGGCTCCCTTGGCAATACCAGTGTGCGCTGGACAATTGCTCACAAAGAAGACAGCGGCTTCGATACTTTCTCCAACGGTACCACTGAAAACAGAGATTCCTTGGATTCCAGCTTTACGATGCTGCGCACCTTTACGCCATTAAATGCACAGACATCTATGGAGTGGCAGGCGGGGTTTAAAACCGGTACTAACTTACAGCGACAATTGCACACTGGTGAGCTTGATTATAATAGCGAAGAAGACATTGATGCCCAGGACACCTTTATCTGGCATAAATTGAATTATGAATTTTCTGAATCACAGTTTTCCCACGTGCAAGTTTATAGCCACAGCTTCATACGCACCCAAGAATGGAATGCTTGCCTGCTTAATGACGACAGGGAAGCTTTATTTTGTGGTGATTTGAATAAAAATCTAGATGAACAAAAATCTGAAATTGAATTTCAGCATACCTCTATTTGGAATAGCAAATTAAGAAGCGTTGCTGGCATGCGTTTACGGCTTGATGAGTTCAGGTCCGAAACCTATAACGGCGGTAACAGTGATAATTTTAACGCCAGTATTTTTAGCAATATCGAATATAAGTTTGGCGATCGTTATACCGCAAATGCGGGAGCTATGTACGAAGATGATGAAATGAACGGTCAATTCTTTTCCCCTAGAATAGCGCTAAACGTGGCTCTTTCACCGTTACAAACCTTAAGATTTATCTATTCTGAAGCCATTAGGGTGCCGGATTTATTTGAACAAAATGGCCAGCTTATTTTTATAATGCGTAACGTAGACGGCACTGACAATTCAGTTCCATTGCCATTTGGTACTGCAGAAGAAGGCATGCTAGGCAGCGAAAAAATTTACAGTAAAGAAATTAGCTATTTTGCCGTGATCCCCTCCATCTCCGCTCAAGTCGACATCAAATTATTTCACGAGGAATTGAGCAGTTTAATTTCAGAATCGCTCAACCATCAAACCCCCTTGACCAATGATAATAAACTGGTGATACAAGGCATTGAAGGCCAAATTACAATTAATATAAATTCATCCAATAAAATTATGGCATCTGCAGCTTACATAGACAGTGACTATGATTTTGCGGGAAATAACGACAGTTACGACATAGAAACTCGGTTGTCGGCAGACCGCAGCGGTTCGTTAAGCTGGATGCACACCTTTGTGCAAGACACTCAGTTTTCCAGCACCCTATATCATGTGGAAAACTGGAACGAATTAGAAACAAGTAGCAGTAATGGCTTTACTTTTTCCAGGCTCGATTTGCACTTGGCCCATAGCTTAACCTTGGATAACCATTATCACCTAAACCTTGGCGCTACCTTGGAATACCGAATTGATGGTGACCCAACCCTATATCCAAAGAATACCTATGATGACAAAACACATTTTTACCTTACGGCTGAATTAGCCTTTTAATTTAAAAGGGGGCCGTTCATGGGCAGCGCCCTTCCCTGGGCATATACTGAAAATGCTCCAGACATTTTTCAGCATACCGCCCTTCCCTGGGAACATACTGAAAATGCTCCAGACATTTTTCAGCATACCGCCCTTCCCTGGGCATAAAAAAACCCTGAAGGATTATCCTGCAGGGTTCTCGATTAATAGTTACTCTGTAAAAGCTATTTAATTATTTCATCGATGAGCACTTGGGTTTTTTTAGCACTCACTTCAATCACACCACTGTCCCCTTGTATATCACCGGGTTTAGTATTTCCCACTCCACTTTTGCTAATGCGAGCGGTGATTATAATTTTTTCAAAGTTACTCATTTTAAGCGACGGCATCATGGCCATGGAATCATCCAGTACCACCGTTACCGGCCAGGTGTTATTGGTTAGGCGTTTAACCGCTAATGGCATAGGAGGGCCAGTCTCAGC
>MAAD01000177.1 GCA_002162985.1 Bermanella sp. 47_1433_sub80_T6
AGACCAATAAATACCGCACTTTCAGCGCTTTTTCCATGACATCCTGTGTTTCGGGGTCTTAAGGAGAATTACGCGGCACGATTTAACCAGAAATGGATTGGGGGCTTGCTTACTATGCTTGCCACCTTCCCAGTAACAACAATAAAGAGAGCTGGTAATAATGCAAAAAACTCAATCTACCACCCAACGCACTTTGCTTGCGGTGGCCGTATCCATGGCGGCCATGTCTAGCCAGGCCTTTGAATTTTATTCCGGCGACCTGGAGGGCAGCTTCGACAGTCAGTTGTCGGTGGGCTCCAGCTGGCGTATGGAAGAAAAATCAGAATTTTTAATTTCTAATACCAACAATGGTAACGACGGCAACTCTAACTTCGAAAAAGGCGATGCCTTCTCTCAGGTGTTTAAAGGCAGCCACGATCTGCAATTGAATTACCAGAATTATGGTGCCTTTGTGCGTGCTAAATACTGGACCGACACCGCGCTAGATGGCAAAGAAGGGGATACCCCCACTGCCACTAAAGAGTTGGGCGGCAACACTGTGGTCTCCACCGTAAACCAGGATTTTAACAGTGACAATTTTAACGATTTATCCAAGACCTCGGGTTACGCCCTATTAGATGCTTTTGTGTATGCCAGCTTTGACGCGGGCGATATCCCACTGGATGTGCGCTTGGGTAAACAAGTGGTGTCTTGGGGCGAAAGCACTTTTATCGGTGGTGGCGTGAATAATATCAACCCCTACGACGTGAACGAATTTACTCGCCCCGGTGCCACTCTTAAAGAAGGTTTGCTGCCGGTGAACATGGCGTACATCAACGCAGGCTTAACCGATAACCTAAGTGCCGAGGCTTTCTACCAGTTAGATTTTCAGGAAACCGTATTGCCAGGTTGTGGTACTTACTTTGCCACCAACGACTATGCGCCGGACGGCTGTGAATCGGCCATTACCAGTGCCGGCTTGTTAGCTCTTAACCCTAATGCATTTTTATCTCGCCGTGATGCCCACAAGCCAGACGCCGACGGTCAGTTTGGTGTGGCTTTGCGTTATGTAGCTGAATCTTTAGGGGACACAGAATTTGGTTTGTTCTACATGAACGTACATAACCGTACCCCGTTGGTAAACGGTGTGAAGGGCGCCAACTGGGTATCGGCGGGTGATGAGTTTAATGGCAATATTGGTGATGGCACTAATGGCACCTATACCCCGGATGCGGCCGGATATGGCAAAGCCATAGGCGTGGCGCTTTATAAAAATACCCTGGGTGGTAACTATGAAGTGGTGTATCCGGAAGACCGACAGCTGGCCGGTGTGAGCTTTGCTACTAACGTGGGCACCATGGCAGTGTCGGGCGAAATCACTCATAAATTAGAGGTGCCGTTACAAATTAACGCCACCCAAATAATTGGTGGTGGCTTAACCGGTGACGCCGGTGCTTTGGCCAGTTTTGGCATGACCTCTACCGAATTATTGGCCGACATTTTAGCGGTGCAAAACGGCGAGGTGTTTGTGGGCTATCGTGAATTTGATATGACTCAAGTTCAAATGACGGTGATTAAATTATTTGATCAGGTGGGGCCCATGAGTCGCATTACTGTGTTAGGGGAAGCCGCTTACAGTTTTGTTCACGACCTGGATGATAGTAGTGACGATCGCATTTTATTTGATGGCAACAACGCCGACGGCGGTGCATTGGAAGGGGGCTTTTATACTCAGGGTGCCTGGGGTTACCGCACTCTGGTTAAGGCGGATTTCAGCGATGTATTTGCCGGGGTGAACCTGTCACCGGTATTAACCTTTAGCGATGATGTAAAAGGTTACTCGGCGAACTTTAAAGAAGGTCAGCAGAAATTGGGCATCAGCCTTAAGGCCGATTACTTGTCTACCTACAACGCAGCCCTTTCTTATACCCAATACATGGGTGGCAAGCAAAGCGTGGTGCACGACCGTGACTTTGCCTCCATCACCATGGGCATGAGCTTCTAAATCCAATTTAAATCATAACAATAATAAGCGCAGGCAACTGCGCTAAGGTAACACTATGAATATGAAATTATTAACGGTATCGGCTCTGGCCTTGGCCATGGGGTCCGCTGGTGCCATGGCCAAAGTGTCTTCCCAGGAAGCCATGAAAATTGGTAACTCTCTAACTCAAATGGGTGCTGAAAAGGCGGCCAATAAAACCGGCACAATTCCGGCTTACACCGGGGGGTTAACGCATAACGAAGGTGCCGATCCATTTAAAAATATCTTTGCTGATGAATTACCGTTATTCACCATCACGGCGCAAAACCTGGATCAATATAAAGCCAACCTGTCCGATGGTCAGATTGCTCTGTTTAAAAAGTTTCCAGACACTTACAAGATGCCTGTGTACCCCACTCACAGAACGGCCTCTTTCCCCAAAAGCATTTATGCTAAAGCAAAAAAGAATGCCACCACGGCCGAATTAATGGACGGTGGTAACGGTTTAAAAAACTTTGACGAAACCGTGCCGTTTGTTATCCCCAAAAATGGCGTGGAAGTGATTTGGAATCACGTGAGCCGATATCGTGGTGGCTCGGTTGAGCGTAACGGAGCCAATATTCCGGTGCAGCGCAGTGGTAGTTATATTGCCATTAAAGGACGCAGCCAGTTAACCGCACCCTGGTACCTTAAAGGTGGTTTTGATGCCAAAGACGATGACAACGTATTGTTTTATTACACTTACCTCACCAAGAGCCCAGCCCGTTTAACCGGCAATGTGTTGCTGGTGCATGAAACCATCGACCAGGTGAACCAACCCCGTATGGCCTGGACGTACAATGCCGGTCAGCGTCGTGTGCGTCGCGCCCCGCAAGTGGCTTATGACGCTCCAGGAAACGCCACCGAAGGCATGCGTACCACAGATCAAGTAGACATGTATAACGGTGCACCAGATCGTTACAACTGGAAACTTATTGGCAAGAAGGAAATTTATATTCCTTACAACTCTTACAAGATTGCCGATCAAAGCGCCAAGTACAGCGACATAGTTAAGAAAAATCACATCGACCAAGACTACACCCGTTATGAATTGCACCGTGTATGGCAGGTTGAAGCCACCCTTAAAGAAGGGGCCCGTCACATCTACGGTAAGCGCACGCTTTATTTAGATGAAGACAGCTGGCAGGTGGCGGTGGCCGATCATTACGATAATCGTGGCCAACTGTGGCGCGCATCAGAAGGTCATGCCTTGCAGTTTGTGAATGCCAATACGCCCTGGTATGTGTCTAACACCAACTACGATTTGTTTTCAGGTCGTTACCTGGTGGATTTAACCAACGAAGAGCGCAACCCATTTGTGTTTGGAAAAAAAGTGAAGCGTAAAGACTTTACCTCCTCGGCCATTCGTCGACAGGGTAAACGTTAATCGGCATTTTATTCGCAAGAATGTGCCGCTGAGTCATTCGAGTTTTTAGCAGTAGCCTGTCATGGGCTGCTGCTTTTTTATGCGGGCTGTACGGTTAGAAAAACCTTAGCACTTCGCTTGAGCGGCGATGAACAGGTTCGGCCACGGGGTGGCCTCTGCCCGATTTGCTTAGTCCGTTACCAATATTTAATTCATTTTATCGGGTAAAACCGAGTCCAATAGCCTGTCCCTCAATGTCATACCCTTGGCCTAAATTAACGCTGCTTTAGTGATGGTTAACCCGTTAATATGGTAATCCTCCCTTTTTTAACTGACGCTAAAAGTAGAAGTTAACATGAGTAATGAAAAAGCAACCTTCACCAGTATGGAGCAGGGCACGAGCGATGACTGGGCCATCATTGGCAGTCATTACCCAGCCTTTGCCAGCGCTTTACCGGCTCGCTTAATTGAGCATTTGAAATTATTGGATGGTGACTTTGGCGGCTTCCCC
>MAAD01000014.1 GCA_002162985.1 Bermanella sp. 47_1433_sub80_T6
TATCTCGATATTTTCAATCAACTGATTGGCATCGGATTCCATGGAGTGAATGGTTTTCATCAAGTCACTGATACTGCGAATGGCCTCCCCTAGATCTTTTTTCTCGAGGATTTCATTGGCCACAAAACCGTTAATGCTCTTAACCGGTTTGTACGCCATAAAACGGGAAAAGGCACGGGCGGCATTGACAGCTTCCCGTTCACTCACCGCATCATCACGACCGCGCAAGGCGCCATACAAACGACGTAAATATTGTTTTTTAGTATCGTATTTTTCTACGGCGCGCACACCACAACGTTTCTGCAAACGCTTAAATATCTTGCCCACGTCACAGGCCTGTTTGCCGCCGTCTTCCTCCAGTAAAAAATCACTCTGGGTAAGTTCGTGACCGGCTACGATCATCAACAAGAAATCATTTTGTCTGGCCACTGCCTTGTTACCGGCTTTATCAATATAGGCACTCACGCCAATGATGGCGGTAAAAGGCTGCGCACTCTCACCCTTGGTAGGGTGGAACACTGCCGCTAAATAACCGTTGGCACCACCTGGGCGCGCATAAGAGCCATCGTCACAGCCCAACACATAAGAGGCCAGGGTACGCACTTGTTTGCCGCGCCCCTTTTGAGTGGCTTCATCCTGGCCCGGGTTATAATTAAATAAATTATCGTGGGCCGCGGTCATGATGGTTTGAATGGCATCGGCGGCGGTGGTTTTACCGGAACCGTTACCACCACTTAACAAATTGATGGGGCCAAATTCAAAATCGGTGGCGGGGATGTTACCCCAATTAACATAAACAAATTTTTTCAAAAACACTGGGTTATCCCTCCTGCTCGGTATTTAATTCTAGGTTATCTGTTTCGGTGTCTGCCGGTGAATCTTCATTTTCAGCTAACAAACCGCTCAACACCTCATCACTCACGTAACTCATGATCATGGGGCGCACTTTTAACCAAAACTCACTGCTGTCCAATACATCTTCGTTGGCCAATTGAATCAGGCGTAACTGACGCAGGCGACGGAACAAATTTTTACGCTCGGTCAGTTGCTCTGGCAGGCTGCGACCCAATAAATTTTTAAGAGCAATGCTTAATGACTCTAACGACACCAGCACACAACCTTGTTCGTCTACCTGGCCTTCACGCAGGGCCTTGTCGTATTGGCTGCGCAATACCAACACCACCGCCACTTCGTTTTGGGTTAAGCGCACCCGCAAGCCGCCGTTAAAGGGCTGGTCATCATCTTCCATGCCGGGAATTTGTGCACCCGGTGGAAAACAACGTACAAACTGAAAACGGCGATCGTGTTGAATACGAATGCCCATGATCGACACATAATCTTGTACTAGCTGTTCAATGCGTAAATATCGGTCGTACAGGGTTTGCTCTACTTGGGATTCATCCCGGCAAATAACCCCGTAATCCATTAAGCGAATGGTTAGCTCACTGAACTCTTTTAGTTGTATGCCTTCTTTTTCCAGAAGCTGTTCTATTTTATTTAACATGTTATTTCCAGTTTCTGTTATTAGGCGGCAGGTTGCGCTGACGTCGACTCATCGGCGCTGGCATTACGAATGAGCCGAATACTGAATACATCTTTTTGTTCAAAGTATTCATCCGCCAGCTGCTCCACCCAGTTCAATTCAAAGTGATAATCACTGGATAAGTTGTCTATGGCCCCCACACTCACCACGTGAGCCACGGCCAATAAGTCGTTGGCGCTGGTGATGGGCAATTCGCTGCTGCGAATTTCATCACGCTGTTTAAACTGCTCCACCATGAAACTGCGCACCTGATTGTTATTCACAAAAAACGCCTGATCCAGTGCCTGCTGCACGTACAATTCACGGCGACTGTCCTGATCCACACTCTCCAGACCTTCATCCACCGCATTATCGATCACGGTGCGCTGGCGTGGGGCCTGTAAACGTACCTGGCTTGGATCGATGAACCCTAACTTGGGCACCGCCATCAACATGGAGACCCGCTCCAGTTGTTGGTTTTGTTCATCCTTGCTTAAACTGGATAGCTGCTTACATACCGCCACCACATCGTTATTTTTTTGGCTGGCCAGGTAACTCATTTGGCGAATAATAATGTCGGCGCGCTTGGTAAAGTTTTGCAGGGCTTTACGCACCAGTGGCAAGATATGCTCACAGGCACTCTTTAATCTGTGTTCAATGTCATCCAGTACCGACCACAACAAAGATGCATTGCCTTGTACCTGGTCAGGCAATAATTCACGCAGGCGTTTTTCGGCACGGGCCTTAAATGCATTGGGGCTTAAGCGAATTTGTTCGATGATGTCGTTAATTTGGCTGCGATATTTTTCCACGTTATCGGCCGACAGGCGTACCGACAGGTCGGGCTGAAAACGTTTTTCCATGAAATCAAAAAACTGTTCACTGGCCTTTTGTGCCAGCATCTGGCCGTCAATTTCTCGCACTAAATCCCGTTTGCGTTCATCCAGTTCGCTGATTACATCGGTAAAGTCGCTGATGATGCGTTCACTAAATTCGAAAGCATCCAGCAAGTCGTAGACTTCGCCGTGCTCCAAAAAACTCTCTAGTGCGTTACGTACATTACGGGTATTACGGTGGCGAGCTACTTGCTGTGCCCCATGGCCTTCCATGAAAGGCTCCACAAACTGACGCCCGCAGCGGGTGAAGTTAAAGCTGGATTGCAGGGTGGCTTCATCTACCTGCTTTTCCATCCAGCCGTGTTCCAGCATGTTATTAAGGATAAAACCCGCCAGCTCGCGATGCGTTTTAAAGCGGCTGTCGTCCTCATCGTCATCCTGAATCACCGGCGCACGCACTAGGGCTTCACCAAAAATGTTAATGACGGCCTCACGGCTCAAGGCCTGGCCATACTCGCTACTGCCCGCATGGGAGCTGGAGAAAAGCTGTTTATACAGCTCCGTCAGACACTCCACCATTTGCTCGCGATACTTGCTGGTGAGGGGGCGAAAAAACTGGCTGCGTTCCTGTTCAAAAAACATACAATTAGTAGTGCCAATGTGTAAAAATAAAGCCCACCACTTTACCTGAATTAGCGGCTCACCGGAACGCCCTGCACCCCTGTATATGCGGGAATCTGGTCACAGCTGGGATAATTCGCCTAAGGTGGTGCAAAAAGGTAAAATGACGGACATTAGGCGCTGTTAGCTCAGCCCACCCCCATATGAGTAAAACCCCTGCATGAAAGCCCTGTTATTAATTGTTCACGGCAGCCGCAAGGCCAGTTCCACCACAGAAATTGCCCAGCTGGCCAAAAACATTGCCAAACAAAGCCATGATTTCAACCACGTACGCCACAGCTTTTTGGAACTGGCCCAACCCAAGGTAGATGCCGCCATTGAAGAACTGGTATTGCTGGGCTGCCAAGAGATCGTGTTGATGCCTTATTTTTTAGCCCAGGGTTTTCATGTGGCACAGGATTTACCCGAAATCCTCACCCAGGCCCAGTCGGCACATGGGCAAGTAAACTTTAAGCTGCTTAAACACTTTGGCGCCGCCCAGCAGATGCCCCACTGGATACTGGAATATGTGGCAGGGGAAAACGTCTAAAACCTTATGCTATAGTGCCCGCTAAAAAGTGAGGCTCCCCATGTATTTCCCCCTACTGGCCATTATTGGCATCGTCGTCGCGCTGCTCTTCCCTCAGGAACTGGTGTCTTTTAAGGCGCTGATCATCCCCATGCTGGCCATGATCATGTTTAGCATGGGCCTAACTCAAACCCTGCAAGACTTTATTCGCGTCTTCAGGCAACCCAAACCCATCATGATTGGTTTGGCCTTGCAATATAGCGTCATGCCGGTGCTTGCCTATATCATCGCGCTAGTACTGGGGCTGGATGAACAATTAGCCTTGGGGTTAATTATCGTGGGTTGTTGTGCCGGCGGCACGGCCTCCAACGTGATCACCTATTTGGCCGGCGGCAACGTGGCCCTGTCCATCAGTATGACACTGGTTTCCACCTTGTTAGGCGTATTGTTAACCCCTTGGTTAATCCAGTTTTACGCCGGCCACCTGGTAATCATCGAAGTGTTGCCCATGCTGCTCACCATCTGCAAAATCGTGTTGGTTCCGGTATTGCTCGGCACCGGCTTGCGTTACTGCTTCGACCGCCATATACAAAAAATTCAATGGCTACTGCCCCATGTGAGCACGGTGCTGATCGTCTTTATCATTGCTGTGGTGGTGGCCTTAAATGCATCTCGTTTTTCTCAAATTGGTATCAGCCTGATACTGGCCATCATGCTGCACAATGGCCTGGGTTTGCTCATCGGTTACGGTGTGGCCAGGTTATGTTCGTTAGCGGATGGGGATGTGAAGGCGGTGGCCATCGAGGTGGGCATGCAAAATAGCGGTTTGGGCGTGGCGTTGGCCATTAAGTATTTTGCCGCGGGCAGCGCCCTGCCCGGTGCCTTGTTTAGCATCTGGCATAATTTAAGCGGCTCGTTATTGGCCGCCGCCTGGTCCAGAAATAATGCTCCCAAACAAGCAGAGAGCATTCAGACACCAGGCTAGCAACCAGGCTTACACCGGGTTGTCTATGTCGACAAACTCCACTTGTAGGCCAAATTCTTTTGCCAGGTGTTCACCCAAAGCCTTGGCGCCATAACGCTCGGTGGCATGATGCCCGGCGGCATAAAAATGGGTGCCTGACTCCCGGGCGTTGTGCACGCTGGGTTCGTTAATCTCACCGGTAAGGTAAGCATCTATGCCAGCATCGATGGCGTACTGCATATACGATTGCGCGCCTCCGGTGCACCAGGCGATGGTGTTAATAAGGTCGTCCTCTTCCCCTATGTGCTGGGGTGGGCGATTCAATTTTTGGCTTATATGATCACTTAACTGCCTAGCGCTCATGGGGGTTTTCAAACGCCCCATAAAACCAGGCACTCGATCATCAGTGGGGTCGATGGGTCCCGTGACCTCAAAATCCAGCACCTTAGCCAGCTGCAGGTTGTTACCCCACTGGGCATGACTGTCTAGCGGTAGATGGTAAGCCAGCAGGCTAATGTCGTGTTTTAGCAGGGATTGAATGCGCTGTTTCTTGATGCCGGTAATGGCCTCGTTTTCCCCTTTCCAAAAATAACCATGGTGCACCAAAATAGCATCTGCCTGTTTTTCGATGGCCACATCGATGAGTTGCTGACAGGCGGTGACCCCGGTGACAATGCGCATCACCTCGCTCTTGCCCTCCACTTGCAGGCCATTGGGGCAATAATCTTTAAATTTGTTAATTTGCAGTTGCGTATTTAGGTAGGCAACCAGCTGGTTAAGCTTCATATCCCATCACCAGTTAAGTAAACTATGGGCTATTTTCGAAGATTTGGCATAAAAGGCAATTCTTAATATGCAAAAACCCGGTTTTTTATCCTGGTCAATCTTAATGGGCCTAGTGCTGGCCAGCCTAGTGCTGCATTTTACTCCCAAGCCCGCGTCGGCCCCCATTGCCACTGGGCCCCATTCTTATGCCCCTGCGGTAAACCGCGCGGCCCCGGCGGTGGTGAATATTTACACCAGTAAAACCGTGCGCCAGCGCAGCCATCCGTTGATGAACCAGCCCTTTTTTAAGCGTTTTTTTGAGCGTGCCCCCATTCCCAAGAGTCGCATGCAAAATAGCCTGGGGTCCGGGGTGATCATCGACACCACTGGCCTCATTATCACCAATAACCATGTGATTGACGGCGCCGATGAAATTCTGGTGGCCCTGCAGGACGGCCGCACCGTTAACGCTCTGGTACTGGGCAAAGACAGCGAAACCGACATTGCCCTGTTAAAAATAGAGCTGCAAGAGGTGCCCGTGATTAGCTTTGCACAAAATCCACAAATGCATGTGGGGGACGTGACCCTGGCCATTGGCAATCCGTTTGGGGTGGGGCAAAGTGTCTCCATGGGCATAGTGAGCGCCACCGGCCGTAATCAGCTGGGCATCAGTACCTATGAAGACTTTATCCAAACCGATGCGGCGGTAAACCCGGGTAATTCAGGGGGCGCGCTGGTGAATGCCATGGGTGAGCTGGTGGGCATCAATACCGCTATTTATACCAAGTCGGGCGGTAATCAGGGTATTGGCTTTGCTATTCCGCTTAACCACGCCCTTAAGGTGGTAAATGACTTACTCACCTATGGTCAGGTGGTACGTGGCTGGCTGGGACTGGAGACGCAAGAACTCACTCAACAGTTAAAACAGGTCTTTGGCCTGCCCGAACAACTCACCGGCCAGGTGGTGGTGGGCGTTGCATTCAACGGTCCGGCTCAATTAGCCGGACTTCAAAACGGTGACATCGTCACCCACTTTAACGGTGAAGAGGCCGGTAAAGGCACCGCCACCATGCGCCAGATTGCCGATTTGTTGCCCGGAGACAAGATTAAACTGGGCGTGATTCGCCAAGGGCAATTCATGGAATTTAACGCCACCCTGGGTCAAAGACAAATCAAGCCACAATAGCCCTTAGGCCCGCGATTTAACGCCAAAAACTCCTCCTCTGAACCCGCCCTTGTCTACACTGTTAGCATCGGGGTCGGATATTCACATGGCGTTAACACTTTCTATTAAGCAAAAAATCTATTTTGCCTTCGCCATATTGCTGGCCAGCGCCGTGCTATCTGCCCTAGTGTATCAACGCTTGGGTCATAACGTGACTAAGTCCGTGCAGCAAAATACCCAGCTTATCGAGTCTCTGGTACTGGCCAGTCAGGGCATCGAGGGGCACATAATAAATGCCCAGCATTTGACAAGCCAAGCCCTCACCACCCCGGTGGATACCCTCAATAGGCGCTTTTCCAGTTACCTTAACCAGGTGCAAGGCATCGCTAACTTTATGATTCACAATATACACAGTGATGAGGAAAGTACTTATGGCATGTCCGACCGTGCCCTTATTTTTATTGAGCTCATTGGGCGCATTGAAATTTTGGCGCTAGAAATCGAACAGCAATTTACAGCCCTTGTTCAACAAGCCGCTCCGATCATTAACGTTAAGACCCTCACCTTTGCCGAAATCAACGCCCTTAGCCACTTGTTACAGCAGCAATTACTACAATTGGGGCGCAATAACCCCAACCAGTTTCCAGCCTTAAGCCAACTGGGTTTTAATCTTAGCGACAGTCACCTGGAGCTCATTCATTACCTGCATCAGCAGGAGTCATTGCCTTCCCGAAAATTACTTGAGCGCTTTGAAGGCCGTCTAAGGGCTTTAAAAAAAGTGCCCGGCATATCTCAAGACACTGCCAATCAACTACACCAACAAGCCCTGCTGCACATGAACGTGCATCAGGCTAAATTGGCCCTAAAAAAGAACATAGATGAAACCATCGTCAATAAATTACACATTTTATTGGAGTTATTAGAGGACATATCCCAGGCCGTCATTGCTTACGACGAAAGAATCATTGAAGACTTTAAAACACAAAAAGATGATTGGCTACTCAACACCTCCATGGCACTGGCCCTGGTGTTAATCGTGGCCAGCTGGCTTGCTTGGCGTCTGGTGAGCGGATTTATTCAGACAATTAATCAATTAAAAATTTCCCTGCTGGGGTTAACGGCCGGGACATTAGCGGTGGCCATCCCCCACAAAGATAGCAAGGATGAACTAGGGGACATTGCCCGCGCCATTCAGCAACTTAAACTGCGCCTAATAGAGAGGAATGGTTTTGAATTAGCAAATGGCGCCATCAAAAAAAGAATGGAATCCATATTAATCAACGCGCCTGTGGGCCTAATTGAAATTGATAGTGAGGGGGTAATTGTACTGGTCAACAATGAAATTAAGGCCTTGTTAAAATACACCGGCCCTCAACTTCTGGGGAAAAAAGTATCGACGATACTCAGCGGTGACTTTTATGAAGCCTATGAAAACTATCTGGGCACCGATAAAAGCCAACCGTCAAACAGCGCCCAAAGAGAAATGCTGGTATTGAATTTAATCGACAGTTTTGGCACTAGCCTTAAAGCTCAGGTCTCCTTGTATGGATTCGAACTGGATCAAACCCATTATGTTATTGCCAGCGTATTGAATGTCACGCCCTTGTACCAGGCGCAAGCAGATTCCATCGAACAAAAGAGTCTGCTCGAAGAAATCATCAACGATGCCCCCGAGGCCATGATCATCACGACCCCAGAGCGCATCATTAAAATTGTGAACCCGGCCTTTTGTAAAACCTTTGGTTACCTGGACGAAGAAGCCATTGGCAAGAGCACTCATTTTTTATATGAAAATACACAAGCCTATGAAGATGCAGGGGCCATAAAATACAACCCAAGGTCCTCTGCCGATCACCCGGTACTGGAAATATGTTACCGCAAAAAAGACGGCACAGTATTTTTATCTGAAACCGTGGGCGGCGCCATTCGTGACAAAAATAATCACCTGATTGGTTACATGGCGTTTGTGCGAGACATCAGCAAACGAAAACAGGCCGAAAACAAATTGGAAGAATATCGACAACAAATAAATGCCAGCAATCACAGATTAAAAATTGCCACTCAGTCGGTGAACATGGGGGTTTGGGATTATGATATTCAAACGGAAAAACTACACTGGAACGACGAAATGTTCAGTATCTTTGGCAATGATAAAGATACCTTTAAACAATCACTGGCAGACTGGGCCGAAAGTGTGCACCCGGATGACCTGAAAATCACCACCAATAAATTAAATGAGGCCATTGAGAAAAAGTGTGATTTTTCCTCCGACTTTCGAATTATTCACCCGCAAAAAGGCATCCGCCATATCAATGCCCACGCCAGCATGAGTTTAAATAAGGCGGGTGATGTGGAACGCATCATTGGTGTCAACTGGGACCAAACCGAACAAAAAGATAAAGAGGCACAACTTAAACAATTGGCACTGGTGGCCAGCAGCACCAACAATGCCGTTATCATCAGTGACCCCA
Organism: Bermanella sp. 47_1433_sub80_T6; assembly: GCA_002162985.1. Taxonomy (GTDB): domain Bacteria; phylum Pseudomonadota; class Gammaproteobacteria; order Pseudomonadales; family Oceanobacteraceae; genus Bermanella. The sequence continues at coordinate 8,913 of MAAD01000014.1, forward strand.
AAGGACACATCAAGTGGGTAAACGAAGCCTTTACCCGCATCACAGGCTACCAAGCACAAGAGGTAATTGGAAAGGATCTGTCGAGGTTATTAACCGGAAAAAATACTGCCCCGGAAACGGTAGAATACTTGAGCGAAGAATTGGCCAAGGGCAATGATGTGCATGCCGAGATTATAAATTATAATAAAAATGGTCTCCATTACTGGGTGTCCGTCGACATCCAAGCCATCAAAGATGAGAATGGTAACATCAGCGAGTACATCGAAGTACAAACCGACATTACCCATAAAAAACTCGACGAACAAAACCTGCACGACGCGGTGGCCCAGGCCGAAGTACTCACCATTGCCGCCGAGCAGGCCAACATTGCCAAGAGTGAATTTTTAGCCAACATGTCCCATGAAATACGCACTCCCATGAACGGCGTACTGGGCATGCTTAATCTGTTGGTTCGTACCGATCAAAATCCCCAGCAGCAAAGATACGCCCAACTTGCTCACAACAGCGCAGAGTCATTATTGGTATTGATCAACGATATTCTGGATTTTTCCAAAATTGAGGCTGGCAAACTTGAACTGGAAACCATTGATTTTGATCTATCCAAGATGATCAGCGAATTCTCTGAAACCTACGCCTATCGAGTGCATGAAAAAAATCTGGAGTACATAGTTCAACTGGATGAAGCATTACCCAAGATCGTTAGCGGGGACCCCAGCCGAATTAGACAAATTATCACTAACCTGTGTGGTAACGCCTTAAAATTTACCTCCCAGGGAGAGATTCGCTTAATCGTCAGCGCCGTTGACGAACAAATTATTCGTTTTGAAATCACCGATACCGGCATTGGTATTCCAAAAGAAAAAACTCAAAAACTGTTTGGCAAGTTTACTCAAGTGGATGGCAGCACCACCCGCCAATATGGGGGCACCGGATTAGGGCTCTCTATCAGCAAACAGCTGTGTCACCTCATGGGGGGAGAAATTGGCATAGAAAGCACCGAAGGCAAGGGCAGCACCTTCTGGTTTACAGTTAACTTGCCGGTATCTCAAAAAGTCGATCAGGTTGAGGTGCCCCATGTATCCTTAAACGATATCTGCATACTGGTGGTGGACGACAATCAAACCAACCGGGAAGTGATCGGGGGCTTATTAACGTCCTGGGGAGCCAGTGTCGATTATGCTGCCCTGCCCAATATTGCTTACAACATGTTGAAAAACAATAAAGATAAATATCGTTTGGTTATTCTGGACATGCAGATGCCGGAAGAAGATGGTCTTTCGTTATTAAAGCGTCTGCAAGACAATGTACAATTTGAACAAACCTATTTTTTACTCATGACCTCGGTGGTGCTTGATATGCCCCCACAAGCCATTAAGGCACTGGGGTTGTCGGGCATACTCAATAAACCTGTGATCAACATGGACCTGCACAAAGCCCTGGCCATTATTATCGACCATGGCAAGGCTTTTGAAGAAACCCACGGGCTGGTAACCCAAACTAGCTTGCAAGCCCTTAAGGCAGACACTAACAAGCTGCTACTGGTGGAAGACAACCTCATTAATCAGGAAGTGGCCAAGAGCATTCTGGAGGAATTTGGTTACAGCATAGATACCGCCGAAAATGGTGAAATTGCCATTAACATGCTTAAGCAAAATCCTCCTTACGGGGCCATATTAATGGATTGCCAAATGCCCGTTATGGATGGCTATCAGACCACTCGAAATATTCGCCAGGGAATGGCCGGTGAAGACAATCAAAAAATCATCATTATCGCCATGACTGCCAATGCCATGAAGGGAGACCGCGAAAAATGTCTGGATTGCGGCATGGACGATTACCTAACCAAGCCGCTCAATATATTAAAACTTGAAGTAGTATTACAACACTGGATCAAAGGGGGGGAAAAGCCCAGTCAATGAGCTGGGAATTCAGGCAATTGAGCAGCTGCCAATAATTCACAAACTGCCCACTGTGCTAAAAATTCAATCCAGGCGAAAACCAATTTTAAGCGTCACTTGCCAATGGGCTACTTTACCGTCTTTTATGTGACCCCGGGTATCCATAACTTCAAACCAATCCATGTTTTTAATGGTGCTACTGCACTTGTTCACCGCATTTTTGATGGCATCTTCCATATCCACCGAAGAACTGCCGGTTATCTCAACTTTTTTATAAACATGATCACTCATGGGTCACTCCTAGGGTTAACCAATCGAAAACAGACTTAATTTAGTCTAGGACATCGGGGCGCTTTGCGCCAAAATTTGAGATTAATTCCTTTAGAAAAGCCCTCACTTATTGTCTAAGCTGAATGATAAGCACCGATTTTTATTCATGGCAGCGATAGGTAATCAACATATATGGACAACCAACCTTCCATTAATATAAATGGCGTGGATATTGACTGGAACCCGCAAAAAGGCACGTTTAATTTCTTTGGCCTGCCTGCCGCCTTATTCTGGATTAATCCCTCTTTGTTAACCATGTTGCAACCCTTGGCAGAAGAGGTTGGCTACAATCTGTTTCGCTTGGAAGTGGCCGCCTCTGCCAGCGAGGGCACAGAAGAGGACTACCACAATATGGTCACCACCCTGGGAGACACCTTTGAAGAGGGGTTTCACAACTGGGGCAGCGCGGTGGGCAGCGCCGGTTGGGGCACATTTGAAATACTGGAATTCCAACCGGAGCAAAAAAGAGCCAGGGTGCGGGTGTGCAATACCTGGGAGCTGCTCATGCAAAAAGACCTGCCACAACGGTGGGGCTGCCCGTTTATTCAGGGGAAAATAATTGGCATTTTTAACCAGGCGCTAAAAACAAACTGTTGGGCCGATGAAGTCATCATTTGTTACGACGAGCATAACCCCTATGTTGAATTTGACATTCACCCTTCCGACAAAACCATCAGCACCGAAATTGACCGGGAAAGGCGCCTGGCCATGCAGCAAAAAGAGCGTGCCCTGGCCATAGAAATTGAGAAAAAAACCCGACAACTCAATGAGCAAAAAATTAAAGCGGAAGCCGCCAACCATGCCAAAACTAAGTTTTTAGATGCCATGAGTCACGAATTAAGAACCCCGCTCAACGGTGTATTAGGCTTTGCACAACTGATGGCTATATCGAGCAAAGATCCGTTAAGTGAGAAACAGCAAGACAACATGAAGCAAATATTAGAATCCGGCAATAACATGTTATCTCTGGTCAATAATATCTTGTTGTTTGCAGAGGTGGGCGTAGACGTTAAAAATGTGGTGCTGCAAACCCTCAACCCCAAACCTGCTCTGAAAAAACTACTGGAGATCATCCAACCCTTGGCGCAAAAGCGCGCCATAACCTTAGTGGATGCCACCCCTGCCAAGCTGCCATTAATCGTTGGCGACCAGGATTATTTTAGAGAAATACTATCCAGTTTCTTGATCAACGCGGTGAGCTTTATTCCTCAACAGGGCAATGTCACTGTGTGCTGTGAATTGGTAAACCCAGGCTTTCAACGATTTATTGTGCGCGATGATGGCCCTGGCATCGCTGCGGAACATCATGGCACTTTATTTGAAGCCTTTGAACGGCTTGACCACCAAACTGGCGCCATATCCGGAGCCGGGGTGGGTTTATCCATCGCAAAATTGATGGCGCAACACATGGGAGGCGAGGTGGGTTTTAATAACAACCCGGATGCCGGCGTGAGCTTCTGGGTTGACTTGCCCCTGGAAGACTAACCAATTTAAACCACAAATCTTAATGATTACATTTTGTAGGAGGCTGCTTGCAGGCGACCAGCGCTAACCGGGAACAAAACTACTCGCTAACTATTGTCGCCTGCAAGCAGCCTCCTACTGAGTTTAGTCATATACCGGCAGCTTTCGCCGTCTCTTAATCCAATACAAGCTTAAGTTGGGGCCAGAGAGTCAGCCAATTTTTATGTTCCACCCTGTGTAAAAAAGCC
>MAAD01000330.1 GCA_002162985.1 Bermanella sp. 47_1433_sub80_T6
ATTTAGGTAACCAATTTTTCCCTAAAATATTGCTCCTGCAATTTTAGGATACAACCCATCCTGGGCATAAGTTACTTAAAGGTTTTTTCTGCAATAAACTTTTGAACTTCTGCCAGATCAGCTGGCAATACATCCAAACGCTCTTCGCGTTCCATCAAATCTTTCAAGTGATGTGGCAATGCAGGGTGATCAAAACCGGCACGCTCTACCGCTTCTTCAAACTTAACCGGATGTGCAGTACCCAGAGTAATCATAGGGATATTGATATTACGACGCACGGTACGTGCTGCCTTCACACCAATGGCCGTGTGTGGGTCCAATACGTAACCGGTTTCTTCATACACTTCTTGCATGGTTTTAACCGTGGTATCTTCGTCACAAGCATAGCTATCAAACAATTCACGGGCTTTGGCCAGCTTGTCTTCATCTAGCTCTACCACGTCAGTTTTGGCGTTCATGCGGGTCATTAGCTCGCTTAGGGCCTTACCGTCACGATCGTATAAATCAAACAACAAACGCTCGAAGTTTGAAGACACTGCAATGTCCATTGAAGGCGTGATGGTGTGCAGTAACTCATGTACTTCGTACTTGTTTTTGCTCATTAAGCGGTGCAATACATCGTTGCTGTTGGTGGCAATGATTAACTGCTCGATGGGCAGACCCATTTTTTTAGCCATGTAACCGGCAAAAATATCACCGAAATTACCTGTAGGTACCGAGTACGCCATGGGACGCAGAGGACCACCCAGGTTCAATGAAGAATAGAAGTAGTAAACGATCTGGGACATGATGCGTGCCCAGTTGATGCTGTTAACCGCAACTAATTTACGCTCGCCCTTCAAGAATGATTTGTCAGCAAAGCTGGCCTTGATCATGTCTTGTGCTTGGTCAAAGTTACCCTTGATGGCGATGTTATAGATGTTATCGCCTTTAACCGTGGTCATTTGACGACGTTGAACTTCGGATACCTTGTTGTGCGGATGCAGAATAAAGATATCTACGTTACGACACGCCTTAGTGCCTTCGATAGCAGCAGAACCAGTATCGCCGGACGTGGCGCCCATGATCACCACTTTCTCGTGGCGACGCTCTAATACGTAATCCAGTAAACGACCCAGAGTTTGCAAGGCAAAATCTTTAAACGCCAATGTGGGGCCGTGAAACAACTCCAATACGTATTCGTTATGGTCAAGTTGCTGCAGAGGTGCCACCGCTTTGTGATCAAAGCCTGCGTACACTTCATCCAGAATTTTTTTCAAGTCGGCACTTTCCACACAACCTTCTACAAACGGTAGAATAATTTTGTGAGCAAGTTCTGAATAAGGAAGGTCACGCCAGGATTCAATCTCGGCCTGTGTGAATTGTGGAATCTCTTTAGGTACGTACAAGCCGCCGTCGTCTGCTAAACCTGTTAACAATACTTCTTCAAAGTTTAACTCTGGGGCGTTTCCACGGGTGGAAATATATTTCATCATAATTTTTCAGCCAGAGCCTGATAGGACAGGCTCTTATCATTAAATTTAAATTAGTTTAAATGTTCAACACGAATGCGGGTAACGGTACCGTTAATGTCGCTCAGTGCTTCAATTTCACTAATGGCCTGGTTCATGATTTTTTCCTGAACCTTTTGTGTCAGCATAATCATAGGCACCAAAGATTCACCCATCGCTGGCTCTTTTTGAATAATGGCTTCAATATTGATGCCCTTATTGCTTAAGATACTGGCCACGTTAGCAAGCACACCGGCCTTGTCGTTGGCTTGCATGCGCAGGTAATAACTGGTTTCAATCTCTTCGATTGGCAATACTTTTACATCGTCCAAAGTATTGTATGACAGTGGCTCAACTTTAATGCCACGGGCGATATCGATGATATCCGCCACTACCGCAGAAGCGGTTGGACCGGCACCGGCACCTGGGCCGCAGAACAAGGTATCGCCTACTGCGTCGCCATTAACGGCCACTGCGTTCATCACGCCGTCTACTTTGGCGATCATGTTGCTTTCTGGAATCAAAGTTGGATGTACACGTAAATCTATACCCGCTTGCGTGCGAGCACTCACACCCAAGTGTTTAATGCGGTAGCCCAGCTCTTCGGCGTACTCCACGTCGTCACGGGTAATCTTGCCAATGCCTTCGGTGAAACAATTATCAAACTGCAACGGAATGCCGTAGGCAATGGACGATAGAATCGTCAACTTGTGGGCGGCGTCTATGCCTTCCACATCGAAGGTAGGATCCGCTTCGGCGTAACCTAAATCTTGGGCTTCTTTTAATACGTCGGCAAAATCACGACCCTTGTCGCGCATTTCGGTCAAGATGAAGTTACCGGTACCATTGATGATGCCCGCTAAACGGTTAATCTTGTTGGCCGCCAAACCTTCACGAATGGCTTTAATCACTGGAATACCACCGGCCACACCGGCTTCATATCCCACGGTAACACCGGCTTTTTTAGCAGCGGCAAAAATCTCTTCGCCGTGTACCGCAATTAGCGCCTTATTGGCGGTAACCACGTGCTTGCCGTTTTTGATGGCTTCCATTACCAGTTCTTTGGCCACGTCATAGCCGCCGATCAACTCAACCACTAGGTCAATTTCTGGGTTACGGGCTACGTCGAAAATATCTCGGGTAATACTGGTATTACTGGTATCGCAATCAGCATTGTCACGACGGGCACCCACTTGCTCAATAATAATGTCGCGACCAGCACGACGAGCAATTTCAGATGCATTGTTTGTTAATACGTTGAAGGTGCCACCGCCAACGGTGCCAAAACCACAGATACCTACTTTAACTGGTTTCAAACCAAGTCTCCGTTCTATTAAAGCCTTGCACCTGTACTTCGAGGAGAAGGCTGAGCTGTTAAAATTTGGGGTAAATGTATCACAATTCAGGCGCCTAATGGAGCAAATTAAAGGCTTTAAATACAATCAGAGGGAGGTGAAAACGAGGAAGAGAGACGCTAGGGAGTTAAATTAGCGCCAGACCAGGAAGCCCGGCGCTATTAGGCAAATTACAGGCCTAATTTTTTAGCCAATTGGTCTGCTGGCATGTAACCAGGTACCAATTCACCGGTTTCAAATACCAAAGCCGGTGTACCACGTACACCAAACTGCTCACCTAACGCCAAATGCGCTTCGATGGGAGCTTCACAGGCCAGGTTTTCTTTAATAAAGCCGGTGGCTTTGGCTTTGCTCATGGCCGCAGCACGGTCATCGTCACACCATACCGACTTCAACTTCTTGTAAGAGCCTGTGTACTTAGTGCGACTATTATCGCTGTACACACCCGCACGAGGGTACGCCAGGTAACGAACGGTGATGCCCAATTCGTTAAGTTTAGGCACTTCACGGTGCAATTTGCGGCAATATCCACAATCCACATCGGTAAATACGCTAATAACCGCTTTCTGCTCGCCTTTGCTCTGGAAAACCACCATATCGTCTGCACTCACCGCAGCTAGCATCTTTTGACGCTTGGCATCGCCACGCTTGGCGGTTAAATTCACCAGACCATTTTGGCCCGCTTCAAATAACGACCCATAGATGAAAAATTTGCCATCTGGCGTGGTATACAGCACTTCACCCGAGGTCAACTCAACCTCATACAAAGGCTGGCCTTGCACCTGAGTGGCGCTTTGCATGATTAAATTTGGCTGTGCAGTACGCAGGGCCGTGGCGATAGTTTCTTCAACGCTTAATTTAGCACTGTCTTCTGCCTGGCTTTGAAACGCCAAACACGCCCCCAGTACGGCGCCAATTAGTAATACAATCCGCATAATATTATTCTCAATCTCTCAATAAGTGGTGTTATGTGACTTACATTCTTAGATTAGAGCATTATGCCCGAAAAGAGTTCCGGCCATATACGACAAAGGGCCATTCTTTCGAATGACCCTTTGTTTTGTCCGCTCGCATTGTCGCAAACCCACTAATCGTGGCTTGCGACATATAAAACACTCGGTTTTATTTACGAACCAACTTCTCTTTGATACGTGCAGAACGACCACTACGCTCACGCAAGTAGTAGATCTTAGCCTGACGTACAGCGCCACGACGCTTAACTTCAATGCTGTCGATCATCTGGCTGTGAGTCTGGAAAGTACGCTCAACACCAACACCGCTAGAGATTTTACGTACGATGAAAGCAGAGTTAAGACCACGATTTTTCTTCGCGATTACAACACCTTCATAGGCCT
>MAAD01000170.1 GCA_002162985.1 Bermanella sp. 47_1433_sub80_T6
AGCTCTAGAATATCCGGCTCGTCATCTACGATGAGAATATGGCTCATGAAAATACCTGTAAAATAGGATGCTGAGTGGCCAGGTGATTAGGCACGTCATTTTTAATTATTTGCATGGGATTCATGCGTCGAACTTTAAATTTTGATTGTTAGCAAAGTCGCGGGCAAATAAAATTTCAAAACAGGCACCGCTGCCTTTTTTATCATGATAGCGAATTTCGGCATGATTGGCTTCGCATAGTTCTTTGACCAAATACAGCCCCAGCCCATTGCCCGACGCAGAGGTAGTATGAAAGGGTTCAAACAAATAATTCATTTCTTTTTGGTCTATACCCGGTCCATGATCTTCCACCGTCATGACCGCCCACTGATTTACTTTACCCAAGGAAATATAAATGGGTTTATCCATATTCACCTCGCCATAACGTACCGCATTGCTGCATAAATTCCATAACACTTGATGCAATTGGCTGGGGTCGAAGCGAACATCCATTTCGCTGCCGCTGAGTTCTATTGCGACCTGATGCTGCTGCGTAAAGTCAGCTATAAACTTTGCCAACCAGTGATTTAGTTGTATCCATTGGGTGTCGGAGCTACTGCGGCGGCTGATTTGCAGCACATTTTGAATAATGCTTTCCATGCGATTGCCGTGATTTAGAATAATGTCACACAAACGCTTGTCATCAGGGTTTAGCTGTTCGCTTTCTTGCAATAATTGTGAAGCATGGCTGATGGCATTTAACGGGTTGCGAATCTCATGGGCGATGCTGGCGGCCATGCGAGCAAGAGAGGCCAGTTTAAATTGCTGGGCGCGCCTGGCAACCGTGCTTTTATCTTCTACAAAAACCAGGGTTGATAGGTCATCTATGGCGGCAAATGAAATGATAATGGATTGCAAACTGCCATTGGGCTGGGGCACATCCATGGACTCGTCGTTTTGCAAGTGATGTTCGTGCCAGTATTGTAGGCGTTCAAACATGGGGTCATGAATGTGGCTGGCCTGTTCTAAGCCCCCCAAGCGTTCGCTAGCGGCGCGGTTGATGCGCAATATTTGCCCTGCATTATCCACCACGCATACCCCAGTGTGCATGCGATCAATAATTAGGTCGTTAAATCGTGATTCGCTGTAAAGTTTGCTCTGGGTTTTAATGGCGTTGCTTTGCACTTCAAGTAGACGGGTCTTTAGGCCTTGTATGATGAAGGACTCGATGAAAAACAAGATGCTGACAAAACTGCCCGATAATAATCGGTCGGTTACCTGATTCATTGAATGGATAAACGAACTGCTCAATACCATGAGTGTGGCCATAGCGGCGATAAAGTAACCAAACCGTTTGTTGAGCATTAAGTTACCCAGGCCCACGCTGATTAACATGAAAATACTGATGTCGGGCTGTTGAGGTGCCACATAGAGCATGAGCATGCCTAAAAACAGAATCTCGGCCAGCAGGCTGGGTAAAAACATATCGGTTTGCTTGTGTTGTTGGCCGTGACTGCGCAATACGTTGCTAATGGCCAACGCTAAATACCCTGATAAGGCGATAGGCAGCAATTTAGGCGTGGCTGGCTGCCACCAATGCAACTGCTCTTCCATAAAATAAAACCCCAGAAATAAAATGGACAGCCCCAGTGTGAAATAACTGTATAGGTGGAACGATGGCTGACGCTCGGGTGAGGGACTCATTAAGGGGTATCCGTACAAATAGCTTAAAATATTGCTGGTTTACTGGGTGAATTTAAAATATTGGCGTGCAATAAAGATTGCTCCCAACATGCAATCCTCGCACAATACGGCTCTTTAGGGGTTGGAAGCAAGGTTGTAATGGTGTCCGAGCAAAATCTTAAGGTCTGTTTAGCGCAATTAAACTTATTAGTGGGTGATATTTCAGGCAATACCCAGCGGGTTATCGAGGCCAGTGGACAAGCCATAGAGGCGGGTGCCCAGGTTATTTTATTCCCCGAACTCACCCTAACCGGTTATCCCCCTGAAGACCTATTACTGCGCCCAAGCCTCGAGCTGCGCATTAATCAGGCTCTGGATGCCATCAAGGCGTCTGGGCTATCTATTCATATTGTGGTGGGTTACCCCAAGGCCGTGAATGGCCAGCTGTTCAACATGGCAGGGGTATTCTTTGAAGGGGATTGTCTGGGTGAATACGCCAAACAGAACCTGCCCAACTTTCAAGTATTTGACGAAAAGCGCTATTTTACCGAAGGGGTGGGGCAATCTGAGAATATTATCCACATTCAGGGTATTCCTACCGCGTTAAGCATTTGTGAGGATATTTGGCACCCAGGCAATTTAACGGCGGCCCGTGCTGCCGGTGCCAAGTGGATGTTAAATTTAAACGCCTCTCCCTTTCATTTAGATAAACCTACCCACCGCCAGGCACTATTAAAAGAGCGTGCCTTGGAAGGGGATATGCCCATTGTGTATGTGAACCAGGTAGGTGGGCAGGACGAACTGGTGTTTGATGGTGGCTCCATGGTAGTGGATGCCACAGGTGAATTAAAAGCCAGTGTGGCCACCTATGATGAATCTTTAAGCTACGTAGACTTCTTTTTTAAAGATAACGTTTGTGAAAACATAAGTGGTGCCATTGCCCCAGAACGCCCATACCTTGAAAGCGTCTATCAAGCCTTGGTAATGGGGGTGCGGGATTATGTGAATAAAAATGGTTTCAAGGGCGTATTGCTGGGGCTGTCGGGCGGTATCGATTCGGGCCTAACCATTGCCATCGCCGTGGATGCCTTGGGTAAAGAGCGCGTAGAGGCGGTGATGATGCCGTTTAAATACACCTCACAGATGAGCCTGGTGGATGCCGAAGAGCAAGCCAATCGTTTGGGTGTTACCTACAAGGTATTGCCCATCGAACCCATGTACGACGCTTTCATGAATATGCTTAGTGATGAGTTTGAAGGCACTAAGGTCGATACCACAGAAGAAAACCTGCAAAGCCGTTGTCGTGGGGTAATGCTCATGGCCATGAGCAATAAAAAAGGCTCAATGGTACTTACCACGGGTAACAAGAGTGAAATGGCGGTGGGGTATGCCACCTTGTATGGTGATATGGCTGGCGGCTATGGAGTACTAAAAGATGTATTTAAAACCCTGGTCTTTGAGTTATCGAATTACCGTAATACGCTGGGCGAGGTGATTCCAGAGCGCATCATTACCCGTCCACCATCGGCGGAACTGGCACCCGATCAAGTGGATGAAGATTCATTGCCGTCTTACGATATATTGGATGAGATTTTACGCCTGTATATAGAAGAAGACTGCAGTGCCCAGTGCATCATCGAAGAAGGCTTTGACGAAGAGGTTGTAAAGCGTGTGTTATGGCTGGTGGATGTGAATGAATATAAACGTCGCCAGGCCCCTGTGGGTGTGCGTTTAACCCAACGTGGTTTTGGGCGTGATCGTCGTTATCCTATTACTAATGGTTGGAAGTCTGGTATTTAGGATTTTCCCATTAGTGGGTTTTGATTAATTAGGGTGTGGTTGGCCCAATCAAGTATGCCCTACTCTTGTCACGCAGCATCCCGGCTGCAAAGCCAAGAGTAGGGCATATTTGATTGGGCTTGATGAACGCTTTGGTGGTGACCGGGCTATAAATAGGAGTGGTATTTTAGTTTTAAATTACCCTGGATCTTAAGGCTTACTTTCCTCGCTCTTTTATCGCCAGCCTACATATGCTCCGGCGTACTTTTTCAGCCCGCAAAAACTCAAGCAAGTCCATCAAGTATCCGCTTCACTGGATTTTGTCGCAGGGAGCAGCGTAGCCAGTGAAGCGGGTGCT
>MAAD01000328.1 GCA_002162985.1 Bermanella sp. 47_1433_sub80_T6
GCCTTCTGGCGCCGCCATGGGTTTATCGGCTGGAGTTGCATCAATAAGAGATTCATCCACTTCAAAACCGATCACTTCTTCACGTTCAAGCCAGACCTTGTTTTTCTTTTCGATAATTTTAAAGTGATGATAATCTTCATGATCAATAAGCGATAATGCCAAGCCCACTTCACCAGCACGGCCACTTCGACCAATGCGGTGCATGTAATCGGTTGGGCTTCTTGGCAAATCAAAGTTGATTACCACCGGTAGTTTTTCAATGTCTAATCCACGGGCAGCAATGTCGGTTGCAATTAATACTTCAATCTCACCGGCTTTAAATGCCTCAAGCACACGGCTACGCGCACCCTGCCCTTTATCGCCATGAAACACTTCGGCGGCAATGCCCCGCTTGGAGAGTTTGTCTGCCAAGTGCTCACAGCTGTTTTTGGCGTTCACAAAAATAAGGGTTTGTGACCATTGGTGGTGCTGAATTAAATGGGCTAAAACAGCGGTTTTTTCCCCCTTGTTCACGGTAAATACACGCTGTACCACAGTACTGGCGTCGCTGGATTGCACCTGTATTTCAACCGGGTTGTTAAGTAATTCGGTGGTTAACGCGGTTACTTGTTCGGGAAAGGTGGCTGAAAATAATAAGGTTTGTTTTTGGGTGGGCCCCGCTTTATTTGGCATGAGCGCCAGCAGCGCGCTTAGCTCCTCGGTAAAGCCTAAACTTAACATGCGGTCGGCCTCATCCAGCACTAGGGTTTTAACCTTGTCTAGCTTAATGGCGTTGCTTGCAATTAAATCCAGTAAGCGGCCCGGGGTGGCCACCAAAATGTCGGTGCCGCCACGCAAGGCCTGCATTTGAGTATTCACCGATACCCCACCAAACACCGCCACGGTTTTAATAGCGCCGTTAAAGTGCACCGCGTAAGAGCGGATGCTGTCGGCCACTTGTTTGGCCAGTTCACGGGTAGGCACCAACACCAGCCCGGCAACATAGTTACCTCCTCTTTCTCTATGAGCGCTATGGGATGATTGAGCGTGCAATTGTTGCTCACTTATTTTTTGCAACAAGGGCAAAGCAAAGGTCGCGGTTTTACCCGAACCGGTATTGGCCCCTGCAATGAGGTCACGGCCCGCTAATACACTGGGGATAGCCTGCGCTTGAATAGGCGTAGGTTGCTGATATTCAAGCTCGCTTAAGCGGGCTAACAAAGGGGGTATAAGGCCCAGCTTGTCAAAGGAGGTATTGCTGGCGGGCGGGGGGGTGGCAGTGCTCATTAAAATAAGGGGCTCAAGACTGGATAATAGCCGCCATTTTAGCGTATTTATGCCCCATTAAGTAAGTAGAGTTGATCAAAGTTTCAACACGCTGCCAATTCCTGTGCAATCACCTTTAACAGAAAGGTCTCCCGCTCGATTGAGAGCCCTTTTTTATGGCTATTGGCCATCACATCTTCGTTATGCGTAATGGCCTCATAAATGTTCATCCACACGGGTGTCATGCCATTGCTCACCTCATGGGATTCAAACGCGGTCTCACCCAGGGCCTCATCAATGTCACATACGTAACAATGGGAGATCATATGAATAATATCCGCGTTGGTTTTATACCAAGGGCGGTATTCATCGTAGCGTGCAAACGCTTTTACATTACGTACACCCTGGGCCCCGGTTTCTTCTTTTAGCTCGCGTATTAGGCCCGCGATTTCATCCTCCCCCTCGTCTATGCCACCACCTGGCAGGCTGTAATCGTGATAGCGCTGGGTATATAACAGCAGAATGTTGTCACCCTTTACTACAATGGCCCGTGCCGCGTGGCGCTCAATAAGCACAAACTTACTAGCAGGCAAGATGTCTTCAGGAGACACATCTGGGTGAAAAGCCGTTTTTAAAAGTCGCATGAAACCATACCTAAGAGACTACCCATATATTGTCGTTTTAGAACACAACAAAAATCCAGCCGACAACATACGCGTGTTAGGCGATTCTTCAAGCCCTTTAGCTTAAGTTGGTGGCGGGCTCACGCTCTTTCACGCCCAGCATGTTTAAAATTTGCTTCTGTGCGGCCTCTAAAATTTTACGCTGCTCATCTTTATCGGAAATACTTTTTGCCACTACAACCGCACCTACCAGTGATGCCAGTATCGCGCGGGATTTTTCGGCAATGGTTTCCCCATCGGGGGCATAATTGAGTTGTTTAAGCTTATTTAACGCGGTAATACGCGTTTCAATCATTTTCTTAAGGCCATGATATGACTGTTCAAACAGTTTTTTAACATTGGTATTGTCGTTGCCGATTTCGTTATACAGTATGGTTTCCAGCCCAGGTTTGCTCTTTTTTTCCATCTCACCCAGGTTCCAATAATTGGTCACTAGATCGGTTAGATGTTTTACAGACAGCGGGCCCTTAACCAGGCGCGTAGCCCGACTGCCCTTAAGCGTTTTAATAAATGACTCGCGGTATAACGCTTCTTTTGATTTAAAATGCGCGTAAAACGCACCATGAGTTAATTCAGCCGCATTCATAATTTGGCCAATCGAAACCTTGTCGAAGCCATAACGGGAAAATAGATCGACGGCCGAATCAAGAATGAGATCTTTAGACTTGGCCTTATGGTTTTTTGCGTAGGGCATGACCTCTCCTTTTCATTATGTCATTAGCGAGCGTACTGGATAATATTACCTTGATCATATTGTGCCTAATGCTAGCCTCTTTGAACTTATTACCCACAAGCTCAATTGTTCTGGAGACACCATGAATTCACCTATCGTTATCACGGGAATGGGCATAATCAGCCCCCTGGGCTGTGGCGTCAAGCCAGTTTGGCAACGATTAACCGCAGCACAATCTGGTATTGGCCTAATTGATCGCTTTGATACAGACGCAACCCCCATAAAAATAGCAGGGCTAGTGCCGGGTATCGAAGAGGATGCAGAAGCTGGCTTAGATGTAGAACAAATTACTGAGAAAAAAGAACGTAAGAAACTGGACCTGTTTACCGTTTACGCACTGGCGGCAGCAAAAGAAGCCTTGCAGCAAGCCAACTGGTTTCCCGAAAACGAAGACGACCAGCAAGCAACGGCCACTATTATTGCTACCGGCATTGGTGGTTTAGGCACCATCACCCAAGCACAAAAAACCATGGAGAGTCGCGGCTACAAACGGTTGTCGCCATTCACCGCCCCCGCTTTTTTAGCCAACATGGCAGCGGGCAACCTTTCCATAAAATATGGCTTTAAAGGCCCTTTGGGCTGCCCGGTAACGGCCTGCGCGGCAAGCTTGCAAGCCATAGGCGACGGCATGCGCTTGATTCGCAGTGGCGAGGCCGACGTTGCCTTAGTAGGTGGCGCAGAGGCTTGTGTAGACCCACTATCATTGGGCAGTTTTAACGCGCTCAAGGCGTTATCCACCGACAGTGATGAACCCACCCAGGCGTCTCGCCCATTTGATCAATCCCGTAATGGTTTTGTAATGGGGGAAGGTGCCGGGTTAATGGTGATTGAAACCCTGGAACACGCTCAAAAACGTGGCGCCACACCGCTTGCCATACTAAGTGGTTACGGTACCAGCTCTGATGCCTACCATATTACCTCGGGCCGAGAAGATGGCCAGGGTGCCGCTGCCGACGTTAAAAAAGCATTAAAAATGTCGGGGCTTGCACCCAGTGACATTAATTATATTAATGCCCACGCCACCTCTACCCCAGTGGGTGATGATGCCGAAGTGGCTT
>MAAD01000234.1 GCA_002162985.1 Bermanella sp. 47_1433_sub80_T6
AGGCAACGCGCTTATATAATCCGCCACCAAGGCAAGGCCTGTGGACTCCATTCCCACCGAGGTAAAAATATCCGCCAGCTTGTACATGTTCAAAAGTCCGATATTATTTTTATCGGTACTGCTTAAACCAGTGTAATAATTTGTGAATATGGAAGGGTCTCCCGCTCCTAACGCTTCTTCAATTTTAGACGTGGCGCTGGCCACCTGAACACTTTCCCCTTCCACCGCAGCCGAGTTAAGCGTAAACAGCTCTCTTAAACTGTCGTCTAAAAAGCTCACTTCTACACCCGCCACATCTATGGCCTGACGTTGATTATATTGGGTGGCGTACGCTTTCAATTGCAGCTGATGTTTATGGCTATAATCCTGAGTCCAGCGCAAACCTAACTCCAGACGGTTTTCATCTACTTTGTTTTGATTGGTTTGGTAACTCACCTGATCGGCCAGTTCTTTGGTGGCATGCAAATAAACCAGAGACGTTTCCAGTTCGCCGGCAGAATCCAGTGGCCGGTGGGTTTCTATGTCTATAAACTTGGCGATACGGTGATCCTCTTGATCTTCAAAACCGTCATCGGTTAGTTGACTAAAAGAGATGCGGTAATCGGTAGCCCCTATGCTGCCGCCATCTTTTAAGTAAATATTTTCTTCACCGTTATTGCCCTTCTTCACCGATACCGTAGAGCCATAAGTATCGGCAGGGTGCTTGGTTAAAATATTAATAATGGCCTGATAGGCATTGGAGCCATAACTGGCGGCATTGGGGCCCCGTACAATTTCAATGCGACGAATATCTTCCAGCGCTACTGGCATTTCAAACCAGCTCACCGCCGCCACTACCGAACGATACATGGAACGACCATTTACCAATACTTGCAGATTTTTAGGAAAGGCTGCAGGGCCACCATGATAATGCACCGCATCACTGTTGTTGTTGCGATCAGGGCCCACCATCATACCGGGCACATAGCGCAATAGATCAGACAACGAAGTGACGCCCAGCTGTTTAATAAGGTCGGCATCAAGAATGGTGACACTGGCAGGCACATCGGCCTGATGTTGCTGAATACGGGTGGCGGTTAGTACCACCGGCATTGAAAACTCTTCGAACTCGGGCAGCTCATTAAAACCGCCAAATTCCATCTCTTGCTGCGCCCAATTGCTTGCACTAAAAAGAAAGGTAACAATAAACCCAAAAAACACACTACTGCTTTTCATTATCCATCACACCCCAATAAGTGCCTGCATTAGACACAGTCCAACCTTCGCTAATAAGTAGCGCCTGATGATTGGGCTAAATAAGCCAAGTTATTTTTGAGTATAGATGAGATTTACAAAGTGCAATCTTTGCACAACATAGAATTGTTACGCTGAAAGTAGCCCTTGGCGATTATGCCAAGAGCCCTGCGTTTGACTAGACGTTGCTATAGCGGGTTTTAACAATGCGCGACAAGGCCGGGCGCCAGGCTTTGGGCTTGATTCCAAAGGTATACAGTAATTTTTTACAGGCCAGTTTAGGGGCGGATTCGGCAAACAGTGTATTCATATCATGGCTGGCATCGGGGTTAATTTCATCCACCTTTAAGGCTTCATGCTGACGCGCCTCGGCCACCACCACTTCTGAGAACTTAAACAAGGTGGTGGGTTCGCTGCTGCAATAATGGTAAGTGCCCCACAGCTCGGCGAAGCGCGCTTGCTCCACCATGCCCAATAACACCGCAGCTACATCGCAGACCGAGGTAGGTGATAATTGCTTGTTGTCGGAAAGGTACAACTGCTGATGTTGTTGCGCCAGCGATAACAAGCGGGTCACATCGTCTTCCCCCTGAGAGCTAAACAACCAGCCACTGCGTAAAATCATATGTTGTTCACAGGTGGCGATGGCTTCCTCCACCGCCAGCACATCCTGACCCGCTTGTGACTGAGGAAAAGGCTGATCTTCTTCTTTAAACAACTCCCCTTCCTGCCCGGCAAATACCTTATTGTTGGATAACTGCAATAAACCCACATTTTGTTCACTGCATACCTTGGCCAATACCACCGCCATTTTGGCAGTGGTGCCAAACGGAGAAGCCATCACACAGTTAATGATGAAGCTGGCTTCCAGTTCTTTCACTTTTTGTTGAATAGCAGGCTGATCGGTTAAATCCCAATCTTTAAATGAGATGGCGTGCAGGGAAATGCTCTGGGCCTGGGCCAGCTCGGTGAGCGCCTGGCCCACTGGGGTATCGCTTCCTAAAATAACTAAATGAAATGACTGCAACATGTATCCCGCAAACCCGTCTGAAAAATCAAATATCTTCTAGGCAGAAGGTAGCAAGCTTGCCCCTATAAAACTAGGGGCACACTAACAGATAACTAAGACTTAACCGGCTCACCCTCAGCGGATTGCACTTTGCTCTTGCCTTCCATCAACACATACAGAGTAGGCAATACCAGCAGGCACACAAAAGTGGTGAACAGGATACCAAAGCCTAACGATACCGCCATGGGGGTAATGAATTTGGCTTGGCGAGAGGTTTCAAATACCATGGGGGCCAAGCCACCAAAGGTGGTAAGCGTGGTCAACAAGATGGGGCGGAAGCGGCGCTCACAAGCGTCCATGATGGCTTGCTTAACCTCCACACCCGAGCGTTTCAACTGGTTGGCATAGTCCACCAGAATGAGGCTGTCGTTCACCACCACCCCACACAAGGCCAGCATGCCCATGATGGCAATGATCGACAACCCATAACCCAGCAACAATAATCCGCAAATAGCCCCCACCACCCCAAACGGAATCACCGCCATAATCAATAACGGCTGTTTGTAACTTCTGAAGGGAATGGCCAGCAAGATATAGATGGCCATCAAGGCAAACAGCAAACCGGTTTGTAAACTGCTGGCGCTTTTTTTATTGTCGGCCTGACGACCACCATAACCAATATTAACGCTGGGGTATTTGGCTTTAAGCGCCCCTAAATATTGTTCTTCCAGAGTGGATTGCAGATTCGGGATCATGGACCTGGGTTCCACCGCCGCACTGATGGCCACCACTTGTGTGCCATTTTCACGCTGAATCTTGGCCGGCGCTCGCCCCTTCTGTAAATTGGCCACACTGTTGAGCGGCACACGGGCACCAGTGGGGGTGACAATAATGAGTTGCTCTATGTCGGCCTGATATTGGCGCTCTGCCTCGGGCAAGCGTACTAACACGGTCACCTCATTTTTACCCCGTTGCTGGCGTAACGCACGGGCACCATATAAAGAATCACGTACCTGTCCGGCCACATCGCTGGCACTTAACCCCAGGCTGCGACCCTGCTCGTTGAGTTCGATATCCCACTGGGGTTTACCGCTGGTGAGACTATTAGTCACATCTTTCACCGCACTGAGGGACTCTAAAATCCCTTTCAGTTCATCGCTGGCCCGCGCTAAGGATGGCGCATCGCTGGATTGTAACTTCATGGTAAAGGGTCTGCCGCTGGCCGGGCCACCGCCACGCTCGGCATCAAAAGAGATGCTCTTCACCCCAGCTACGTCACCCAGTTGCTGGCGCCACATCTGCACAACCTCATTGGTGCTATAGGGGCGTGACTCACCGGGAATTAAGCGGGCGTCTATTTCGATGCTGGTGCCGGTAATTTCGGACTTCATGCTCACCAAAAACTTTCCGTGTTCGGCTTCAATGGGTTTGATAATTTGTTTAAGGGCGGCCTCACCCAAGTCCCGTGCATGCAGGGTTTGCTTGAATGGCGTATTTTGCGGCATCTCA